>JACCXC010000053.1 GCA_013697275.1 Actinomycetota bacterium
GCGCGGCACTCCGGCCCTACCGCCTCGGAGCGCAGCTCGGGACGACGAGCTACCAGTACATCGTCGACAACATCCGGCCTTCGTCGCGGCCGCTGGCGTACCGCTCGAACGACCTCGCCGTGCAGGCACTGAAGAACGGCCAGATCGACGGCATCGTCGTCGACCTCCCGACCGCGTTCTTCGTGACCGCGGTGCAGGTGGAGGACGGCGCCATCGTGGGCCAGTTCCCGAATCGCGGCGGAAGGGAGCGGTTCGGGATGGTCTTTCGAGCAGGGCAACTCCCTCAGGCGCTGCATCAACCGCGCGCTCAACCGCCTCTGGGCGAACGGACCGATCAAGCAGCTCCAGACCCGCTGGCTCTCGCGGGCCGCCGGCGCACCCGTCATCAGGTAAGCACTGAACGGCGATCGCCGCTCGCGCATCCTGAGCACCGCGGCCATCGTTCGCGCGCTGGCAATGCAACCCGGGTTGCTCCTGCTCGACGAGGTCACGAGCGCGCTCGACCCCGAGCTGGTGGCCGAGGTGCTCGAGGTCGTGCGCGAGCTCGCAGCCGAGGGAATGACGATGCTGATCGCCACGCACGAGATGGGCTTCGCCCGCGACGTCGCCCACCGGGTCTGCTTCCTCGACGCAGGCGTGATCCTGGAGCAAAGAAGCCCGGAGCAGATCTTCGGAGCGCCGCGCGAGCCCGCACGCAGCAGTTCCTGCAGCGGATCCTCGACGCCGGACGGCTGTAGAACTCGGGGTTGCGCTCGAGCGTGCTCGACTATCGTTAGGCCCATGATCGAGGAGTCCCGCAGTATCGACGTCACGCTGGAGCCGCTCGACGAGTTCGTCGTCGTGCAGCCGATCTCGGACGAGACGGAGACGCGCGCCGGCCTGATCCTCCCCGCCTCCGCTGCCGAGGCCGCCCCATGCCGCACCGGCATCGTCACTGCGGTCGGGGCCGACGCAATCGGAGTCGATGCCGGCGACAAGGTGCTGTATCCGCGCGAGGCAGGTTACGACGTCCGCCTCGGCGGCATCGACGTGAAGGTACTCAAGCGCGAGGAGCTCATCGCGCGCATTCACGACTGACAGGCTCGGGCATGCGCCGCGGGAACCTCGAGCTGCTCGTAGGTGCGGTCTTTCTGTCGGCGCTCGGCGACTGGCTCGCGCTGACAGCGCTGACCCTCCATCTCGAGGAGAGCACGGGTTCGGGGCTCGCCGTCTCCGCGCTCTTCATCGCGCTCTGGTCTCCGCTAGTCGTGTTCGCCGGACCGGTCGGCCTTCTCGCCGATCGGTTCGACTCCCGACACGTCGTCGTGCTCGCCTCGGTCGCCCAAGCCGTCGTCGCGACCGCGCTCGCCTTCACCGGCTCGCTCAGCCCGCTACTTGTCCTCACCGTGCTTCTGGGCACGGCGAACGCCGTGAGCCAGCCCGCGGAGTTCGCGCTGATCCCCACCGTCGTGACGGAGGCGCGGCTGCCGGTCGCGAATGCACACGTAGAGACGGCGCGCTTCGCCGGGTTCGCCGCCGGCCCGCTCCTCGGCGGCATCCTGGTCGGCGTCGGCGGCACGCGCCTGCCTCTGCTTGTGAACGCCGCCAGCTTTCTCGCTATCGCCGCGGCAGTCGCGCTCGTCCGCCAACGGCCCGAGAAGGCGGTCGAGGCAGACGCCGAGCCCCTCGGGCGAGCTCGTGACGGAATCGTCTTCCTGGGCGGCGACCGGATCCTTCGCGTCGTGATGCTCGTCGCCTTCGCGTCGCTGCTCTTCATGACCGCCTCCGCGCCGGCCGAGGTGTTCTTCGCCAAGGAGTTCCTCGAGGTCGGGGACGCCGGCTTCGGAGCGCTCTGGACGAGCTGGTTTGCCGGGATGGCCGTCGGAGGCTTGCTTCTCGCGAGTCGGGTCTCGACGCGTGCGCTCGCGGGTGCTGCGCTCGTCGCGATCGTCGTCCAGAGCCTGAGCCTGGCGGCCCCAACGCTCCCGCTGGTCTTCTGGTTGCGCTCGCCTGCTACGTCGTGGGCGGCGCGGCGCACGGGACCAAGAACGTGCTGATCCGGACGCTGATGCACCAGCGGGTTCCGGCACGCCTCCACGGGAGGGCGTTCGCCGCCTACAACGCGGTCCGAAACGGCGCAGAGATGGTCGCGCTCGTGCTCGGAGGGCTTCTCATCGCCGCGATCGGCGCACGCTGGACGCTCTTCCTGGCCGGGGCGGTACCGGCGATCGCCGGCCTGTTCGGCCTCGCCGCGTATCGAAGGATGCGTCGCGCGGAAGAGCCCGAGCCGGTGCCCGAAGCCGTGTAGCCGTCGCGAGTCGCAACGCGCTGGGAAACCTCCCGGTTTCCCCAGACCCATCCACTGGTCCGCCTTGCGGACACGACGCCTCGAGTCGAGGCGGAGAAGGAGGGATTCGAACCCTCGAGGCAGGGTTTTCCCCACCTAACGCCTTAGCAGGGCGCCGCCTTCAGCCACTCGGCCACTTCTCCGCGCGGACGCTCAGGGTATCGGATGGGCTGGCCAGCCTCGCGAGCCCGCCTCGGTCGCAGGTTACGCTGTCTGCTCGGAGGGGTGCCGGAGCGGTCGAACGGGGCGGTCTCGAAAACCGTTAGGCGTGCAAGCGCCTCGAGGGTTCAAATCCCTCCCCCTCCGCTCCAAAACAGGAGGTAGTCTGGTGGCACAAAAGCAGGAGTTGCCGCTCGAGGAGTACCACCGAGCCGGTCTCGAGATCACGAACGGCAACCCGGAGGTCTACAAGTCGCTCTACTCCCGCCGCGACGACGTGACCCTCGCCAACCCGTTCGGTCCTCCCGCCCGCGGCTGGATCCAGGTTTCCGCGACGCTGGACGGCGCCGCGGCGAAGTACCGGGACGGCGAAGTCGTCGGATCGAGAACGTCTCCACGGTCGTCACGCCCGATCTCGCCTACACCGTCGAGATCGAGAGCTACCGGGCGCGGGTCGACGGAGCAGACGAGATCGTCCCCGTTTCGGTTCGGGTCACTACGGTCTTTCGACGCGAGGAGGGCGTCTGGAAGGTGGTGCACAGGCACGGCGACCCGATCACGACGCCACGTCCGGCGGAGTCCGTGATCGAGGCATAGCGAGGAGGCGGCGCTAGCGGATCGTTACCGGCGTACCCACCGGCATCAGCTTGCCGAGCTCCAGGATGTCGTCGTTCCGCATGCGGATGCAGCCATGCGAGACACGGCCCGGGATGAGGTCCGGCCGGTTGGTGCCGTGAACGCCGACGAACCCGCCGTCCGGCCAGTCCGTCAGCACCGCCGAGCGGGCGCTCGTGCCGAACGCCAGCGGCCCGTAGAAGGGGCTCAGGCTCCGAAGCTTGCTCCTCACGTAGAATAAGCCGGTCGGGGTGGGAAACTCATCGGCACCGACGCCGATCGCGGCGTCGAAGATCGGCCTTCCGTCACGAAGGAGCGTCGCGGTCAGCCGCTCGACGTCGACCACGAGGCGTGTCTGTACGAACGAGTTCGCTCCGAGCGCGCTCCTCGGCACCCAGCCCGTCAGGTTCTGGGGTAGCGCGGGGACGCGGACGGCGGTCCAGAGGCGACCCGCGTCGTCGAGGGCGCTCCCTTCCACGAGGACGATGTTGGTCGTGTCTTCCGGCGTTCGAGGAGAGAGCGACGCGATCACCCGTCCGGCAGGGTCTGCGGCTTCCCGTACCCACACCGCTCGGGCGACCGTCGCCCAGCGAGAGGCAGTTC
>JACCXC010000011.1 GCA_013697275.1 Actinomycetota bacterium
TTCCGAAGGAGCCGACGGGAGTCGTCTCGACGAGTCTCGGGAGCTCGTCGCTAGCCTCGCTCGGCTCGCTGATCGGGCCTCCGGCAGACCTGACGGTCGGTCGGGGTTACCATCGGGCCCGCAACTCCTCCGGCTCGAGCCGCCCGAGACCCCGATGACCAGCACCGGGCCAATGCCGGGCCGATGCCCCCGGCGTCGTCTCCTCCCCGCCCCGCACGCCGCAAGGGCGAGAAGCGGCGTGCAGGCGAGGATGAGGAGAAGCGTCCGCAAGGCGGCTATTCGTCGCCCTGCTCGTCCTTGTCGTTCGCGCCGTCGTCGTCAGCCTCCTGGCCGATCACCCCGAAGTCGGAGTTCAGATTGACCTCGACCACGCGACCGTCGTCGAGACGGACTTCGACGCCGTAGGCGGCGCCGTCGTCCCCGACCTCGGTTTCGATCACCTTGCCGCCGCCCGTGTGCTTGAGCGCGGCGTCCGACGCGCGGTCGAGCGACGAGCCGGTGAGCGGCTTGTCGTCGTCTCCGGCGCCACCCGCGATGGCGATTCCGCCGGTCACGGCCCCGAGCGCCAGCACGACTGCGGCGACGATTGCGACCCTCTTCTTCATCCGAGCCTCCTCGGTTTGATGGACGATGCGAAGGGAGCCTAGGAGCGCCCCATGAGATCTCCGTGAGAGCAGGTTCTCATCCAACTCTCATGTTGGAGGCGACAATTGGAAGATGCGCGTACTGGTCGTCGAGGACGAGCTGAAGATGGCGAGCCTCCTTCGCCGCGGCCTCGTCGAGGCGGGGCATGCGGCGGACGTCGCTCGCACGGGCGACGACGCGCTCTGGATGGCCAGGGCCGTCGACTACGACGCGGTCGTGCTCGATCTCATGCTCCCGGGCCTGAGCGGCGTCGAGGTCTGCCGCCGGCTCCGCGAGGATGGGATCTGGTCGCCCGTTCTCATGCTCACCGCCCGAGACGGCGTCGAGGATCGAATCGCCGGCCTGGACGCGGGCGCCGACGACTACCTGACGAAGCCGTTCTCCTTCGCCGAGCTTCTCGCCCGCCTGCGGGCGCTCGTGCGACGGGGCTCCGCCGAGCGGCCGGCCGTTCTCGAGGCAGGCGATCTTCGGCTCGACCCAGCGACCCGCCAGGCCTGGCGGGGCGACGCGGAGATCGGGCTCTCGCCCAAGGAGTTCGCCCTCCTCGAGACGTTCATGCGCCGCCCGGGCCAGGTGCTCTCCCGGCTCGAGCTGATCGAGCACGCCTGGGACTTCGCGTACGAAAACCGCTCGAACGTCGTCGACGTGTACGTGCGCTACCTCCGCGACAAGATCGACCGCCCGTTCGGCCGCACGTCGCTCGAGACCGTGCGCGGCGTCGGCTACCGGCTGCGGGCGGAGGCCGGATGAGCCGCCTGCCGGTGACCCTCCGCCTGACGCTCGTGTTCGCGCTCGCGATGACGATCGTGCTGGCCGCCCTCGGGACGCTTCTCTACGTCCGGCTCGGAAACTCGTTGGAGGAGCAGCTCGACGAGAGCCTCCTGTTGCGCGCCAGCTCGCTCTCGGCCGTCGTCGAGGAAAGGGGCGGCGAGCTCAGCGCCGGAGGAGACGAAGGCTTTGCTCAGCTGCTCGGCCCCGACGGCGCGCTCGTCGCCGCCTCGCCGGTGGTGGCCGGGACCCCCCTCATCTCGCCCGCGCAGGCCGCGCAGGCCCGCGACGGTGACCTGTTCGTCACGCGCGAGAAGGAAGTGCCGCTCGACGATCCAGCGCGTCTCCTTGCGACGCCTGTCGATGCGGGAATCCTGGTCGTCGGCGCCGCGCTCGATGAGCAACATGAAGCCTTGAACGGCCTGCTGGCCCAGCTGCTCATCGTCGGCCCACTCGCGGTCCTGCTGGCCTCGCTGGCCGGATTCGCGCTCGCGCGGTCTGCGCTGCGCCCTGTCGAGGCGATGCGGCGTCACGCGGCCGAGGTCTCGACCGAGATCTCTGGCCGGCGGCTCCCGCTGCCAGCCGCCCGCGACGAGATCCGGCGGCTCGGCGAGACCTTGAACGCGATGCTCGCGCGGCTCGAGTCGAGCCTGGCACGCGAGCGGCGCTTCGTCGCGGACGCAAGCCACGAGCTCCGCACGCCGCTCGCGCTCCTCCGTACCGAGCTCGAGCTTGCCCTCCGGCAGCCGCGACAGCCCGACGAGCTCGTTGCAGCGCTCCGGTCAGCCGCCGAGGAGGTCGAGCGGCTGACCCGGCTCGCGGAGGACCTTCTCGTTCTCGCGCGCGTGAGCGAAGAAGGCCTCGCGCTGCGCCGCGCGGCCTTGAGCGCCGACGAACTGCTCGAGACCGTGGCCGGGCGCTTCGCGCCGCGGGCCCAGAGCGAGGGCCGCCCGCTGACGGTCGACGGCAGCGCAAGACTGGCCGGGGATCGCCTACGGCTCGAGCAGGCGCTCTCGAACCTGGTCGACAACGCGTTTCGCCATGGCGCCGGCGGGATCCGGCTGGAGGCGAGGGACGGCGACGGCAGTGTCGAGCTCTCCGTCTCGGACGAGGGCCCCGGG
>JACCXC010000060.1 GCA_013697275.1 Actinomycetota bacterium
ATCAACGGGGTCTTCTCGGTGCGCTCAACGCTCGCCATCGTGCCTCCCGAAAGGGTATCTGTGTGAGCCGCTCTCGCAGAGCGGGGGACCTCAGAGTAGGGCGGGCTTCGGACGGAGCGGGTTTCGCGCGCTTTGCAGGGCTTTCAGGCCCGCGGCAGGCGGTAGCGGAGCATGACGATTCCGGACGCGTGGGCCTTCGAGTCGGTGAGCTCCGCCTTGGCCGGGCGGACGCCCTGGAAGAGCGGGATTCCCTCGCCCAGGAGCTCGGGGACGAGGCCCAGGATCAGCTCGGCGACCAGGCCTTCGTCCAGGAACTGCTTGGCCAGGACGCCGCCGCCGATCAGCCAGACGTTCTTTTCCGTGGCGGCCTTCATCTCGGGCACAACCTCGGCCGGTGGGCGGTCGGTGAAGCGGACGTCCGTGCCCTCGGGAACCTCGAGCTCGCGGTGCGTGAAGACCCACGTAGGGATCTCGCCGTACGGCCAATCCCAGCCGAGGATCTGCTCGTAGGTCGTCGCGCCGATCGCGAGCGCGCCGACCTCCTGCATGAAGTCCGCGTAGCCGTGGTCGTCGCCCTCGGAGCCGTAGGCCTCGAGCCAGGCGACCCCGCCGTCTCGGTCCGCGATGAACCCATCGAGGGTCATCGCGATGTAGAGCTGGACGGCCACGGCCGCCGACCCTAGCCGTCACGAGCAGCCGCGGATTGCTTCAGCTTCGGCGAGCGAGAGGGCGCGCGTGTGCTCCGTCTTGTCCCAGTCCTTGCGCTTGCGGCGCAGGAAGCCGAGCGCTGCGGCAGCGAAGGACGACCTCCTGCGGCGCATCCTTGATGCTCAGGTTCCCGGTCACCGCAACGCGGCCGTCGCCGGCCGGCTCGATCCGGGTCGACTCGAAGCGGATCTCGGGGAACTTCTCGACATCGAAGAAGTCGCCGGAGCGCAGGTGGGCGTCGCGCCGCTCCTGATCGGACGTGATGCTGGCCGCGCGGATGACGCCGTATGCGCGCGCGCTTCCGGGCTCCTCGCCGGGCCGGCCTCGAGGGTTCCCTCGAAGTCCGTGAAGCGGCCGCTGATCGCGCTGAACAGGTCTGTGGGTCGACGACCTGGAACGTGATGCTCGAGTGGACTGCGTCAACCTGCCACTTCCCGGCCGGGACGACGCTCTGCTCGGTGGCTACGTCGTTACTGAACAGAGGTGTGAACTTCTTTGCGGTGTCAACTATTCCATGACCGCTTCGCGGTAGACCGCCAGAGTCGCGTCGGTCACGGCATCCCACGAGCAGTGCCGCGCGACATGCTCCCGTGCCGAAGCGCCCAGCCGGGCGCGGAGCTCGGCGTCGCGCAGGAGCCGCTCGAGCGCCGTTCGAAGCGCGAGCGGGTCGCGCGGAGGTACGAGCAGCCCGGTCTCCTCGTCGCGGACGAGGTCGAGCAGGCCGCCCACGGCGCTCGCTACCACGGGGCGCCCGCGAGCCATCGCCTCGGCGCAGACGACGCCGAACCCCTCACGGCGCGAAGGGCAGGCCACCACGGCGGCCTCCTCGTAAAGGCGGTCGAGCTCGGCGCGCGGCACGAAGCCACGCGTCTGTGGCACGAGCCCGCGCAGCGGCCCGTCGCCGGCAACGACGAGCGGGAGATCCTGGGTTGCCTCGGCGAGCTCCTCGACGCCCTTTTCGGGAGCCAGGCGGCCCGCGAAGAGGACGTGCGGCGGCTCGGCCGGGTCGCCGACGCTCGGCGGGACGTCGATCCCATTCGGGATCACGCGGACATCGCGCGCGCCCAGCCGGCGGGCCTCTTCGGCGAGCGCGCTCGAGACCGCGATCACGCGCCGGGCCCGCCGCACGAGCGGCCGGGCGAAAGCGGGTGCCTTGGCGGCGAGCGCCATGTCCGTCCCGTGCAGGGTGACGACGTACGGCTTGCCGATCGCGAGCGCCGCGACCGCGTTCTGCAGCCAATGGACGTGGACGAGGTCGGCCTCGCACGCGGCGCGGCGCAGGGCGGCCGCCATCGAGACCAGGAGCGGCGGCCCGAGCCAGGGCCGCCTGCGCAGGCGCGGAACGACGCCTTCCCCGTACGCGAGCCCGAAGTGGCGAAACGCCTGCGGCCCGACGACCTCGATCGCGATCCCGGCTGCGCGAAGCCGCTCGACCCCGTCGGCTACGAACCGCCCGAGATGGTCGTCCTCGTCCCGCGGGTACGAGGTCGTGAGAACGGCGACCTTCACGGCCGCGCGGTGCTACCTGGGCGCCGCGAGGCGGGCGGCGTCCGACCAGCTCGCGTCGACCGTGCGCCGGAGGCCCTCGTCGAGCGAGACCTGTGGCTCCCAGCCGAGCAGCTGACGCGCGCGAGTGATGTCGGGCTGTCGCACCTGCGGGTCGTCCACCGGCAGCGCCTCGTAGACGATCTCGCTCTGCGAGCCGGTCACGCGGATCACCGCTTCGGCGAGCTCGAGCAGCGACATCTCGTGCGGGTTCCCGAGGTTCACGGGCAGGTGCTCGCCGCTCGTGACAAGGAGGAAGAAGCCGCGGATCAGATCGTCGACGAAGCCGAAGCTCCGGGTCTGCGAGCCGTCGCCGAAGACCGTTACCGGCTTCCCCTCGAGCGCCTGGCGCAGGAAGGTCGGGATCGCGCGCCCGTCGTGCGGGCGCATGCGCGGGCCGTACGTGTTGAAGATCCGCACGATGCAGGTGTCGAGGCCCTGCTGGCGGTGGTAGGCCATCGTGAGCGCCTCTGCGTAGCGCTTCGCCTCGTCGTAGACGCCGCGCGGACCGATCGGGTTCACGTGACCCCAGTAGGTCTCCGGTTGCGGATGGACCTGCGGGTCGCCGTACACCTCGCTGGTCGAGGCAAGCAGGAAACGCGCGCGCTTCACCTTCGCGAGACCGAGCATGTTGTGCGTCCCGTACGAGCCGACCTTGAGCGTGTGGAGCGGCAGGCGCATGTAGTCGATTGGGCTCGCCGGGCTCGCGAGGTGGAAGACGAAGTCAACCCGCTCCTCGATCTGGAACGGCTCCGTCAGGTCGTGGTTGACGAAGACGAAGCCCGAGTCTCGGATGTGCTCGATGTTCTGGAGCGACCCCGTATCGAGGTTGTCGACGCAGACGACCTGGTGCCCTTCGGCGAGGAGGAAGTCGCAGAGATGGGAGCCGAGGAAGCCGGCTCCGCCGGTCACGATCGAGGTGGGCACCGCATTTCCATGATAGGAGGGATTGGCGGAACGCCGCTCGCACCCCGCGACTCGGACTGCGCTCGCCGAGCCGTCCGAGGAAGGCGCGGGGTGGACAACACGCCTGAGCGTGGTACATAGCGTGCAGATGCGCGCCCTCTGCTTCGCGGCGATCGCTCTCGCGTTCGCGGTCCCGGCGAGCGCGCACGCAGCCTCGGCCGGGGTCGGGCGAAACACCCTCACGTTCGAAGCGGGCCCGGGCGAGGCGAACCGGGTGAGCATCGCGACGGCGCCGGAGGTCTTCCGGATCGCGGACGCCGGGGCGGCGATCGTGCCCGGCGTCGGCTGCCGCTCGCTGACGCCGCAGGCGGTCGAGTGCGAGCGCCGGCGCGTCCAGCTCCTCATCGTGCGCCTCGGGGACGGGAACGACACGGTGTCGGCCAGCGTCGGCATCCCCACCCGCCTGAACGGTGGCGACGGCGACGACCTCCTCGAGGGGACCGAGGTCGACGACATCCTGCGCGGCGGGCCCGGCGCAGATCATCTCTTCGGGAGTGACGGATTCGACACGCTGGAGGGCGGGCCCGGGCCCGATCTCCTGAGCGGCGGCACTGAAGCGGTCGTGCGGGAGATCCCGCTCGAGTTCGACTTCGTCTCCTACACGAGCCGAACTGCGGGAGTCCGCGTCACGATCGACGGGATCGCGGACGACGGCGAACCGGGCGAGGGTGACAACGTCCTCCCGGACGTCGAGGTCGTCCTCGGAGGACGCGGAAACGACGTTCTGATCGGAAACGATGGGTTCGTGAACGCCTTCGCGGGCGGGCGTGGCAACGACACCCTGGTCGGCCTCGGCGGCGACATCGACCTGCTCTTCGGCGAGCGCGGCCGGGACGACCTCTCGGGCGGAGCGGGCGTCGACATCCTCGACGGCGGGCGCGGCGACGACATCCTGCGCGGCGGGTCA
>JACCXC010000128.1 GCA_013697275.1 Actinomycetota bacterium
GGTGACAACTGGAGACGACTCGGCGGAGCCGGCGCGGCAAGCGCCGCGTCCGTGCCGAGCGCGAATCTGACTTCCTCGGCTGCAAAGTACGCCTCGCCGGCGGCACGTGCGACCCCGTCGGCACAAATCACGATTGGCACCGGCGGGCAGGTCGCCGCAGTGAGTCCCGGAGTTACCGGGATGCGGCTGGTAGGCCCGAACCGTCCAGCGTCGGCTCGCGGGCCTGCGGCGCGTGCGTGCCCGGCGGGACCCGACCTGCCGGGCACGGGTCACGCCGCCGCAGCTCATTCGTGATCCGGGAGCTCAAGGCCGAAGGGATGACGATGCTGATCGCCACGCACGAGATGGGCTTCGCGCGCGAGATCGCCGACCGAGTCGCCTTCCTCGAGGCCGGCTCGATCCTCGAGGAGGGGCCGCCCGAGGCGATCTTCATCGACCCGCGGGAGCCACGGACGCGGCAGTTCCTGCAGCGGATCGTCGACTCCGGGCGGCTCTAGCCCGCGGCGTAGTGCCGGTGCGCCGAAAGCTCCGCGGCGAACGCTTCGACGATCTCGGGATCGAACTGGGAACCCGCGCAGCGCTCGAGCTCGGCTAGGGCGCGCTCGCGGGACGTTCCGAGCCGATAGACGCGGTTGCTCGTCATCGCGTCGAAGGCGTCCGCGACGAAGATGATCCGGGCGCCGAGCGGAATGTCCTCGCCCGCGAGTCCGCTCGGGTACCCGCCACCGTCCCAGCGCTCGTGATGGTGGAGAACCCAGCGAGCGACGGGCTCGACGCCGAGCGAATCCAGCATGCGAAAGCCGATCTGGCAGTGGCGCTCGAGGAGGCGCCGCTCCTCCGCGGTGAGCGCACCCCGCTTGCGGAGGATCTCCTCGGGGATCGCCAGCTTCCCGAGATCGTGCAGCCGCCCGGCGAGGCGCGTCAGCTCGACGTCGGCCGGCTCGAGCCCGAGGCGGGCGGCCACGCGCGCGGCCAGCTCTCCGACCGCGAACGAGTGGCGGCCGGTGTAGGCATCGCGTTCGTCCACGGCCTGCGCCAGGCTTCCCGCGGCGCGCAACCGGTTCGCCCGATCCGAGTCGTCTGCGACCTGGCGGAGGTCTCCGAGCTTCGCCACACCCGTTTCGTGCGTCGCGACGCGGTTCTTTCCTTCTTCCTTCGCCCGGTAGAGCGCGTTGTCGGCGAGGCGGACGAGCTCGCTCGGCTTGCTCGCGCGGCCCGGGAACGAGGCGACGCCGGCGGAGAGGTTGAGCACGATCCCGGCCGGGTTCGACTCGGCGACGCGCCTGACGACGGTCTCTCCGATCTCGAGAGCTCTGACCTCGTCGGCGCCCGGTAGGAGGAGTGCAAACTCGTCGCCGCCGATCCGAAATGCTTCGCCATCCTGGCGGAGTCGCCCGGCGAGCGCGCCGAGCACGCGGTCGCCCACCGAGTGTCCATACATGTCGTTGATCGTCTTGAAGTTGTCCACGTCGACCAGGCAGACGGCCAGGGCACCGTCTTCGGCGTGGGCGAGGTGAAACTCTGTCTCGAGGCGCTCGTTGAAGGCGCGGGCGTTCCCGAGGAGGGTCAAGGGATCGGTGCGCGCGAGGCGCATGGCCTCGAGCTCGCGATGAACGGAGCGCTGGTAGAGGGCTACGGCCAGGAGCGGCCCGACGAGCGAGAGCGCCAGGAAAGGCGAGCGCTCCCAGAGGACGACGAGCATGAGGGTGACCGAGGCCATGATCCCGAACGGCACCGTCGTCCAGCGCACGTAGCGCGCGGCAAGGCCGCGGATCGGCTCGCGGCCGCTCCGCGCGATCACGAGCGCGAGAAGCAGCACGTTCACGGCGTAGAAGGCGGTTGACCCGAGGAGGGCGGCCGCGAGGAGCTCGACGAGTGCGCCCCCCTTCAAGGCCTCGACCACCAGACCGGCTGCGGCCGCGCCGGTCACGTACAGGGCGGTGTTGTAGATCGTGCGGACGAGCGGCGGCCGGCGGTGGGCGAGCTCGACCAGCGCCATCGAGAGAAAGGCGACCACGACGCCCGCCGGCCACCCGTAGAGGACGGCCGCGCCGACGATGAAGACGTTCGCGAGCGAGGCGGCCCCGACCGGAACGCCTTCGATCGGAACCGGGAAGGCCTCGGCGATCACGGAGGCTGCGACCAGCGCGAGGAGGGCCACGAGCGTCCGCCAGTCGGGCGTGGATTGGGCGAGGGCCCAGACGGCCGAGACGAGGGCGGCCGCCCCGATCCCCGAGACCGGTGCGATCACCGGGAGGAGCCAGGCGGTCTCCCGCTCCAGGAAGGCCATCCCGGGGGAGCGACGTCTCGATATGGGGTGAAGACCGGTTGTGGTTGCGCTCGGAGGTATTCGCGTACCCCCTCCTCGGCTCCGGGGCCGCAACCCGGCGCTTACTATTGACAATTTGGATTAAAGCAGGCATTCCAGAGGGCACCGCATCCCCCGAACGAGTGACTTGGTCGCGGTTCCACGTTCGAGGGATGGCCGGGCTGGCCTCCTGGGCCGATTCCGAAGCGGAACGGGACAGCGGCACCCGCGGAGATTTCATGCGACTTCGGGTACTGCTATCAGGGCTCAGCTTCTTTGGGACAGCGCTCCTGCTTGCCTGGGCGCCGCTCCTCGCGCCCGCCCATCCGCTGAACCCCTGGAAACCATGCACCCAGGTCGGCACCGAGGGCGACGACCAGCTTCTCGGAACGCCGGGCCGCGACGTGCTCTGCGGCCGCGGCGGTGACGACATCCTGTCGGGCTCCGGAGGCGCGGACATCCTGCGCGGCAGGCCCGGCAACGACCGCATCCAGGGAGACTCGGGCCGCGACGCCATGCTCGGCGGGCGCGGCAGCGACATTCTCTATGCGTACGACGGCGCGCACGACCATCTGAACGGCGGCCCCGGCCGCGACAGCACCCGGCGCGACCGAACGCTCGACCGCGTCCTGGCCGTCGAGTCGTTCACCCCCTAAGCGGGATCGAACCGCTCCGCCAGCCACTCGGTCAGGCCGCGGGCGCCCCGCTCCTCCCCCACGGCCCGTTGCTCGAGCGCGCCGTTTCGTTCCACGAGCTCGCGGGCCCGCGCGAGCGCCGGGCCCGCGCGAAGCTCCCGGCCCGCCGGCTCGAGCGCGTCGAGAAGCTCGTGCAGGCGCTCCCTGGTCGAGCGCCTCTCGCCGGTTACGAGGTCGGCCAGCGTGCCTTCGACGCCGTGGCGGCACGCCGACCAGCGGTTCTCTTCGATTCGCCAGGTCTCGATCGCCGGGAAGCGCTCGCCCGCGTCGTGTCGCTCGCCCAGCCAGGCGACGAGCGCGTGCACGACTCCTGCGATCGCCCCCGCGTCCGCAACGGTCGTCTGGGCGTCCGGCACCCGCACCTCGAGGGTCCCGAACGTCGTATGGGGCCGCACCTCCCACCACCAGAGGCGCGGCTCGGGAACCGCCCCCGACGCGGCACCCCAGCGGAGCTCCTCGGCAAAGGCCTCCCAGGACGGGATGTGCGGCGGGACTCCCTGGCGCGGGAGCGTCTCGGCGATGATCGGCCGGACGGACGCGAGGCCCGTGTCCTGCCCCTCGTAGAAGGGTGCGTTCGCCGCGAGCGCGGCAAGCTCGGGCAGGTAGGGCCGGAGACCGTTGTAGACCCCGAGAGTTCGCTCAGCGCCGCCCACGGCCACGTGCACCTGCAGCGCACAGACGAGCTGGCGCCGCACGACCCAGCCGAACTCCTCGCCGATCAGCTCGTACCGCCCACCGCGGTTCAGGAGGCCCACCGGCCCGCCGAAGGGGTGCATCCCGGCCGCGAGCGGCCGCACGAGCCCTGCGGTGTCGGCTAGGAGCCTCCGGCGCGCCGCGGCTAGCTCGGCTGCCGCTGCCTCGACATCGGGAAGCGGCGGTGCGACGAGCTCGAAGTGGGCCGCCTGGAGCTCGAGCTTGAAGCGCTCGTTGCCGAGCGCTTCACGGACCTCCTCCGCGCGGGGCGCGAGGTCGAGCGACTCCGGGTCGCAGAGGAAAACCTCCTCCTCGAGCCCGATCGTCAGCGGTGCGGGCGCGTCGAAGACGGCCCGTAGTTCGTCGGCGGAGGGGCAGCCGCTCAGAGCTCGGTGCAGGCGGGCTCGTCCTTGAAAGCCCGCTGGAGCTCCGCCGTGTCGTACTTCTCGTCCAGCCGGTCGAACGCCTGTCCGACCTGCGTGCCCTCACGCTCGACCGACTCGCCTGCCTTGACCGCGCCCTGAGCGAACGCCTGCGGGTCGTCGGTAGAAAGGTCCTCCGCCTGGTCGCGCGCGTCGGCGAGCGCGTCCCGCATGGGCGCGATCGTGTTGCGAAAGTCCTCGCCGATCGCGTCGCCGTCCTCGACGTCCGGGTCGCCTGCGTCCTCGATCTCCGTGATCATCTTGTCGGTCCGGGCGACCAGTTCTTCGAAGTAGGTGACGAACTGCGACTTCGCCTCTTTCAGGCTGTTCGCCCCCTGCGCCGTGTCTCCGATCGCGGACGAGCGCTTCTGGACGTCCTCCAGCCAACTGCCGACCGAGCCGCAGACCTGCTTGGCCCAGGCCTCCGGAGCGGTGCCGCCGCCTCCCGCCGAGCCGCCGCCGTCGTCGCCTCCGCAAGCTGGAAGCGCGATCAGAACGGTTAC
The DNA here is from genome assembly GCA_013697275.1 of Actinomycetota bacterium. Taxonomy (GTDB): domain Bacteria; phylum Actinomycetota; class Thermoleophilia; order Gaiellales; family Gaiellaceae; genus JACCXC01. The sequence continues at coordinate 4,622 of JACCXC010000128.1, forward strand.
GAGGGGGACGAGGAGCGCGCGCACGGCGCGAGCCTACACCGCTTCGGGCGCCTCGCGATTGCGGGCGTATTCGAGCACTTCGCGCCCAACTGCCTGGATCGAACCTGCCATCGGAATCGCGGCGAGCGCGCCGAGAACGCCGGCGAGCTCCGCACCGATCAGGACTGCGATCAGGACGGCAAGCGGCGAGAGCTGCACCGTGCGCCCGTAGACGACCGGCTGCAGCACGTGGTTCTCGAGCTGCTGGTACACGACGTAGAACCCCGCCACGATCAGGGCCTGCACCCAGCCCAGCTCGACGAGGATGACGAGTGAGACGAGGATCGCGGCAAGGGTCGCGCCTGCGAGCGGGATCAGGTCGAGGACTGCCACGACGAGGCCGAGCGCCACCGCGTAGTCGCTGCCGACGAGCAGGAGCACGATCGTGGTGCAGACCCCCGCGACGATGCTGATCAGGAGGTTCCCCGTCACGTAGCCGCCGATCGTCCGATAGATGTCACCGCCGACCCGGCTCCAGCGCGTGGCCGTCGACTTCGGCAGAAGGCCCAGGAAGCGCTCGACCGTGCGCGGCCCCTCGAGGAGCATGAAGAGGGTCAGGAAGGCGACGGTGACGGTGCCAACGACGGCAGTGACGACGCTCTGCGCGATCGCGAGGGCCGGCGTCGTGATGCCGAGGACGCCGCCCGCGCCTTGCTTCTCCACGGCCGCTCGGACCCGCTCGACGATCCCGTAGTCACGCTCGAGGAAGCCGAGCGGGCCGCGCCCCTTCGTGATGTCCTCGACGAGGTCGGGAACCGCGTCGACGAACTGTCGCACCTGGTCGACGAGCGGCGGGACGACGACGAAGCCGAGGCCCGAGACGGCGAGAAGCGCGGCGAGGAAGACGATCCCGGCCGCGATGCCGCGGCCCAGGCCGCGCCGCTCGAGGAAGGTGACGGCCGGGTTCAGCGCGGCCGCGAGGAAGACCGCGATCAGGATCCAGGTGATGACGTGCCACGCGAGGTAGACGAGCACGAGCAGGAGCGCGACCAGGATCGCGACCCCGAGGACGATGAAGATCGTGCGGGGGCGAAAGGTGACGACTCGCTCCTCGAGCGCTGCCATGCCGGGAGATTCACGACGGCCGCAGCAGTTCCTCCGCGAGCGCAGGGTCTAGGATCGTCGCTACGCGCCCTCCGAGCCTCATCTGCGGCCTCGTTCTCACGCTCGGAGCCTTCGCGGGCTGCGGAGGTGGCGGATCATCCGGAGGCGCTGGGCCAGCTTCCCAGGAGGCGACGGAAACCACCGAGGTGTCCGAGAGTCCCGCGATCGCCGAGCTCGACCCGGCCGCCATCCTGACCGAAGCGGACTACGAGAAGCGCGTCGTCAAGGCGGTCCGCGTGGACGGCCAACCCGATTTCAACGCGGCCGATTTTGGAGCCGTCTGGATCGCGAACTTCGGCATGGGGACGCTCGACCGCCTCGATCCCGCTTCGAACAGAGTCGTTGCGCGCGTCCCCGTCGGCGAATCCTGTGCCGCGATCGCCTCGGGGTTCGGCTCGATCTGGGTTCCGGTCTGCGGCGGAAGCCCCGCGGTCGTGCGCGTCGATGCGAAGACGAATCGCGTGTCGGCGCGGATCCCTGTCAACGAGGTCCTTGGTGAGAGCGGGATCGGCGTCGACGAGAGCGGAGCGTGGATCCTGACTGCCGCCTCTGGCGAGCTCTCCCGCATCGATCCGGCAACGAACAAGATCGCAACGACCTACGCGGTCGCAGACGGGTCAACCGTCGTCGGCACGGGATTCGGTTCGGTCTGGGTCGCGAACACGAACACGAACGCGGTGCAACGGGTCGACCCGGCCTCCGGAGAGATCATCGCGACGATCCCGGTCGGCCAGGGACCGCGCTTCATGGCAGCCGGTGAGGGAGCCGTGTGGATCACGAACCAGACGAGCGGCGACGTCTCCCGGATCGACCCGGAGACGAACGAGGTGGTCGCCTCGATCGACATCGGCGAGTACTTCTCCGGCGGCGACATCGAGGCCGGGCTCGGCTCGGTCTGGGCCGCGACGGGCGATGGGCCGCTCTCGCGCATCGACCCGGCCACGAACGAGGTCACCGAGCACTATCCGGAGAACGGAGCCGACGCAATCGCAATCGGAGAAGGCGCCGTTTGGATCTCAGATCACGACGTGAAGACGGTCTTCCGCCTTCCACCCGACTAGGATTTTGTCGCCCCCGCGGCGCGTGTTCGCACCGGCAAAGTTGACTTTGCCTTACGAGCCACGTTGGATTCGCGCCCGGTGAGGCTGAGGGGGCAGTGGACTCGCGTGACCCTGGGCGCGTTCGTGGTCGCCGCCGCGTCAGCTTGCGCGGGAGGCGCAGGCGATGAGCCTGCGGCGAAGAGGGCAAGCTCATCGAGCACCTCGGCCGCACCGGTTCAGACCGAGACGTCGGTACAGACTGGGTCTGTCGACGCAGAGATCCCTGTGGGCGCTGGCCCCGGAGCGATCGCCGTCGGCGGAGGCGCGGTCTGGGTCAAGAATCTTCTCGACGAAACCGTTTCGCGGATAGACCCGAGCACGAACAAGGTGGTCGCCACCATTCCGATCGGACGCGGGCAGTTCGGTTACCTCACGTACGGCGAGCGAGCGGTCTGGGCGACGAACAACGACGCGAACACCGTCTCGCGCATCGATCCGCGAACGAACAGGGTCGTGGCGACGATCCGTGTCGGCTCGAACCCGCAGGGAATCGCCGTCGGCGCCGGTGCAGCATGGGTTGCGAACCATCGCAGCGCCTCTCTCTCGCGCATCGATACGCGAACGAACAGGGTCACCGAGACGATCGGCCTTCCCTCTGACCCCCAGGCCGTGGCCGCAGACGAGTCGGCCGTCTGGGTGGGGCTTGCCGGTGACGGGCTGGTGCTGCGGCTCGATCCCCGAAGCGGGAAGGTGGCGGCGAGAATTCCCGTTGACGGTGCCTGCGGAAGGCTCGTGCTCAGCCCGGACGCCGTCTGGGTGACGAGCGGATGCGAAGACGACACAACGGTGATTCGTATCGACCGGCGGGCCGAGGAGGCGGCGGCTGAGGTCGATGTTGGCGGGGCCGGACTCGGGATCGCGCTCGGACTCGGATCCGTCTGGGCCGCCCTGCCGAGCACCGGATCGGTTGTCCGCATCGACCCCAAGAAGAACGCGGTCGCCGAGACTATCTCGCTCGAGGCCGCGGCCTTCGTCGCCGTGGGACACGGCGCGGTCTGGGTCTCGAACGATGCGGCGTACACGGTGCTCCGCCTCGCGCCGGGCCGCTAAGGTCGAGGCGGTGCGCGGTGACTTCACGCGATTGATATTCCGCAAGATTGTGAAGTACGTCAGCGTCCTGCTACAGCAGGGGCGAGTTACGCTCGATGCGGACTCCGACGACGCCGCAACGAAGAAGGGAAGGCGCACCCGGCGGAAGTCGCGTCAGCCGTGACTGGTGGATCCGCCGTCGCCCCGCTTCGAATCGTCGCGGCACGCCTACGACACGTTCACAGAGGGTGCGCGTCACACAACAAGAGAGCGCACGGGGCGGCAGTTCGTGAAGCGGGCGATGGGACCCGAACCCACGACCCTCAGCTTGGAAGGTCGTGTTGCGGCCACGAGGTTCCGCCAGTACCGGCCGTGTTGCCCCGAGTCGGCTCCGGTTACCTACGGCTGGAACTGACAGTTCGGGGACACAGTTTGCGACACGTTAACTTCGGCATGGTCTCCTGGCACACGCCGCCCGACATCACGCTCCGCCTCTGCGCCGACCTCTTCGACCGCGCCGAGCACGACGAGCGGGCGAATGCGGCGCTGGAAGGCGTGACGAGGCTTCCGCCTCTCTTCGCCACCTGCTCGCGACCGCTTGCCGGCCGCTCCCGCGACTCGGGGCCCCTGTGATCGCCTTTCACCTATGGGGTGCCCCGGACGGTCGGAGCGAACGCTCTCCGCGAGCGCGTGCGCTTCTTGAAAATCCTCTAACCGCGGCGTAACGTCCGTAGCGGGGTCAACCTGCTGCAGGCATGGCTCACAAGAGGCGCGTTCCTCGCCTGCGTGGCTTTCGCCAGCGCGGTCGGCGTGACGCCGCAGGCGGCGACGGCCGGAACGCGGATCCTCGCGCTTCCGGAAAAAGTTCGCGCGAGCGACAGCGTCATGATCAATGTGACCGCGCCAGCCGGCACCTCATTTGTTGAGTTTACGATCTCTGTCGACGGCTTCGAATGGAAGTCGATCGCCGTCGATCGGAATCGCGAAGATGGGTGGCAGGCGGTGTGGCAGCCCGTCGCTTGGGAGGGGCCTGTCCAGGTGCGGGCTTCTGCACACCCTGGCGCCGAGCAGGCGATCGTAACGGTGCGGGTGGCGAACTCAGCTCCCATCGTCACAGCCCAGGCCGCGCCGACCGAGTTCAGCCCCAATGGTGACGGGCGAAAGGACGCAACAGCTCTCGTCGTCACTTCCAGCGAACCCGCGCTCGCGGATATCCGCGCAATCGACCGGAGCGGAAACACCGTCCGCCTGCTCGCGGACGACCAGCTCATCGCCGGCGCCATCCGAGTGACCTGGGATGGCCGAGCCGCGAGTGATGCTCGGGCGCCCGATGGCTTGTATCGCCTCATCGCCGACGTACGCGACCTCGCCGGAAACGCCGCTTCCGCGTCCGCAACGATCCGGATCGATACGCGCGCGCCGCGGCTAGTGTGGACTTCGCGCCGCGGATCGATCCCCAGCATCGGCTCGGTGAGGATCCGGCACCGGATACACGACTCGTCGAATGTCCTAACCGGACGCTTCATCCTCGTCAACGGCTATGGAAGGGCGATGCGCAAGTGGGATCGGCACCGGCTTGTCCCGGGACCGAGCGCGACGACGCTCTCGGCGCGAACGGTCGCCGCGCTCGCTCCCGGCGTCTACCGATTGCGGGCGGTGATCCAAGACGCGGCGGCGAATCGCTCCGCAGCTCGTCTCTCGCCCGCGTACCGGCTCCAGCGCTCGGTGCGAACGCGCGTGCTCGCGCGGGTCGAGAACGCCGGCCGGCACGTCGCGCTCACATTCGACGACTGCTTCTTCCCCTCGAGCTGGGACTCGATCCTCCGCACGCTCGCCCGCAGTCACGTCAAGGGTGCGTTCTTCTGTCCTGGGATCCGCGTGCAGGCGTCGCCCGGGTTGGCGGCGCGAACGGTACGAGCGGGCCATACGATCGGTTCGCATGGCTGGGATCACGCGCTCCTCACGGCCTCGGGGTACTCAGGCACTCTCTGGCGCCTGCGTCGTGACCGCGACGTTTGGTGGCGTTGGAGCCAGGCAGCGACACCGTACTTCCGGCCCCCCTTCGGTGCCTTCAACGGCTCTGTCCTTGCAGCGGCCGGTGCCGCCGGCTATCGCCACACCGTCGTATGGGACGTCGACACGCGCGACTGGACGAGTCCGGGCGTGGCTGCGATCGCTGCGCGAGCCGTTCGCCCCGCCCGCCCCGGGTCAATCATCCTCCTGCACGTAAAGCCGCAGACCGCTGCCGCGCTTCCGCAGATCATTCGCGGGCTTCGGGCGCGCGGTCTAACGCCAATCGGCCTCGATGAACTCCTTCACCGCCGCGGCGCGAGCGGCTCGCGCGGGGGGTGGAGCGCGCGCTCGGCTCTGCCGATGATCGGCGAATGAAGACGGCGCTCCTTCGCCGACACGGCTTCGTTCTCCTCGTCGCTCTCGTCCTCGCTGCAACGGCGGTGCCGGCAGGGGTGGCCGAACCGGTGTCGCAGCCGAGGTGGCTCTCGGGCGTCGATATCACCGAGTACTTCCCAGTACCCGAGCGCTGGTTCGTCGGCAAGCGTGTCCGCACCCCCGGGCTGCCGGGCTTGCACCGGGTCGACTGGCTCTACTCCGCCCGTGGACTCTCGATGGAGGGAGACGGCGTCGGCCTCGACGGCCGGCGCTACCACATCGACGGCCTCGGCAGCGGCGGGTGGGTGAACGAGAGGGGTCGGCCGACACGGCCGACGCGTCAGGCTGGGCGCTGGTCGGCAGGCCGCCCGTTCTGGAGAGCGGGCGGTTATTGGCTTGATGCTCTTGATCTTCCGACGTTCCCGCTCGCCGACGGCGGCTGGTACGACGGCGTCGGCGTACGCTTCGTCCCCCCTCCGAGGGGCATCTCCTTTGGGCCCGGGCCTTCACGTCCGCTTCGCCACTGGCGCAGCGTGGCCGTTGACCCGGATCTGATCCCGCTGGGAAGCCGCGTCTACATCCCGGCCTACAGCCACGTTCGCAGCGGCGGCTGGTTCCGGGCCGACGACGTCGGCCGTGCCATCATCGGCCGCCACATCGACGTCTTCCGGCCGCCCCCCGCTACCCCGGGCGGCGGCGGCTTCCTTTCGGACAGACGGATCTACGTGATCCCACCGGGCACGACTTCGCCGTAGGGCGGGGCGGTTCTCAATCGGAGTGTGTGGTCTGTTGCACGCGATGATCACGCGTCGCTCACGAACGCGCGAACGCCTCGGTGCTCTGACTGCCGGACGCCAGGATCGCGAGGAAGCTCAACAGCGTCCCCGGGTCTCAAAAACGCAGTTGGGAGCTTCCGCGCGTACGGCCGGAACGCTGCGGAGACTTTCGCTCACACACGGGTGCGATCAGCCTTAGATGTGCTCGAACTGCGGCTTCGAGTTCCGGGGGGACGACTACGCGCGTCGCGGGCGCTTTCATCGGGTCACGTCCAACACTAGCCCCCGTTTGCGACACGTCTGCGACACGTTTCGCAGACGCCCCGCTTCATCGAAAGGGAAAGACCGCACGGTGCGGCAGTTCGTGAAGCGGGCGATGGGACTCGAACCCACGACCCTCAGCTTGGAAGGCTGATGCTCTACCAACTGAGCTACACCCGCGTCCCCCGATCCTAGCCGAGTAGCGTGGGCGCGATGGCGCCCGACCCCTGGAGCTGGCCTGCCGCCTGGGGCGAGCTCGGGGTCGTCTTCTTCGTCGCGATCGGGTACGCGGTCGCGCTCCGCCGTTTCCCCGCGTCACGGGCCAGGATCGCTGCATTCGGTCTCGGGCTGGCCCTCGCCCTCGGCGTCCTCGCGACGCCCGTGGACACGATCGCGCTCCACTACCTCCTCTCGGCGCACCTCCTCCAGAACGTCGCGCTCGCCGAGTGGGTCCCGGCCCTACTCGTCCTGGGGCTCCCGCCCGCGCTCGTTGCGATCATCGGGCGGAACCCGGCGGCCCGGCTCGCCACCCACCCCCTCGTGGCTCTGCCGGCCTGGCTCGTGACGTACGCGGTCTGGCACGTGCCCGCGCTCTACGACGCTGCGCTTCGCCACCACTCGCTCCTCCACCTCGAGCACGCCTGTTACGTCCTCTCGGGGCTCCTCCTCTGGTGGCCCGTCCTTCACGACTCCCCGCACGAGCTCCCGGCGGGCCGCCGGGCGGCGTACGTCTTCGCCGCGTTCATCCTCGCGAGCCCGATCGGGTTCTTCCTCTCCTTCCTGCCCGAGCCCGTCTACGCCTTCTACGAGGAAGCGCCACGGATCTGGGGCCTCTCGCCCCTCGCCGACCAGCAGATCGCGGGGGCGCTCATGTCCGTCTCCGAGGCGATCGTCTTCTTCGCGGTCTTCGCCCTCTTCCTCACCAGGTTCTTCGCCGAGGAGGGAGCGTGAGCTCGGCTACCGTCAGGGGTGTGACCCGCCTAGCTGCTTTCGCGACGGCCCTCTGCGCCGCCGTCGCTCTCGTGCCGGGGACAGCCGACGCTGTCGTGTCAGGGACACGCGCAAAGGCGCTCGTCGAGCGGATCGCCTCCGCAGGCCCGCGGCCCGCGGGATCGGCAAACGAGCGGCGCGCGGCGGGAATCGTCGCCGCCCGCTTCCGCGAGCTCGGCCTCCAGGTGACGATCCAGACGTTCCCGCTTCCCGGAGGCGGTACGTCCCGGAACGTCGTCGCTCGCACGGACGGCCCGACTCGGGCGGTGATCGTCGCCCACATGGATGGGGTGCGCGAAGGGCCGGCCGCGAACGACAACGGCTCGGGCGTGGCGACGATGCTGGAGGTCGCAGGCATGCTGCGCGGCCGCCCGGGCATCCTCTTCGCCGCACTGGGAGCCGAGGAGCGCGCCGAGACGGGATCGCACCTCCATCTCGGGTCGGTCCGCCTTCTCCAGGCCCTCCCCCGCTCCGTCCGGCCGCGCATCGTCTTCGCGCTCTCGCTCGACATGGTCGGCGTCGGTACGACGCTGAACGTGCGGGGGATCGAGCCGCGCCCGAACCGCTCCGCCCGCCGCGTGCTCACGAGAGGCCGCGCGCTCGGCCTGCGGCCCGCCTACCTGCAGGACGCGGGAGTCTCTGACCACGCGGAGATGAGCCGCGGCAACCTCCCGGCCGCGCTCGTCACCTGGCGCTGGGATTCCTGCTGGCACGAGCGCTGCGACCGGGCGGTCCGGGTCAGCGCGCGCAAGATGGGCGACGTCGGCCGCCTGACGGTTGCGAGCCTGCGCGCCGCGCTCGGCTAGACAGTCAGATAGTCAGAGCTAGGCGGCGACAGGCTCGGGGTCGGGCCGCACGAGGACCGTGTCGGCGACCTCGATCACCTCGTCGGCCGGCAGCCCTGCCCGCTCCGCGTGCTCGCGGACCTTCTCGCTGCTCGTCGCCTGGTAGACGCAGACCGTGCCGAGGTTCCCGTCGTTCTCCCCGAGAACATAGGAGCGGATCCAGCGGATGTCGTCGGACATCTCCTCGTCGCCGACCTTCCTCGAGCGGGCCGCCGCCTCCTCGAGCTCCTCGGCTGACCGCCACCCGGACCGGCGCAGAATGACGTACGTGTTCATGTCTCTCCTCTCTTCAGCGAGAGCCGATTATACGACGCTGCAACACCCGTCACAAGTCCTCGCGGAACTGCCGCGACCCGGTCCCCACCTGCTCCCCGGCCAGCGTGTCGGGCCTCACGCCCACCTCGAGCTCGACCTTTCGCACGCGATGGAGCGTCCGCTCGATCAGCACGCGGTTGGCGCGTAGGAGGTCCGCCAGGACGCCGAGGACGACGAGCTGAACGGCGAAGACGAGCAGCACCGCGCCCACGACGAGCGATTGGACGTGCCCGGTCGGGCCCTCCTGCGCGAAGTAGAACCAGGCGAAGCGGCCGAAGAGCGCGATCCCGGCAGCGCCGAAGACGACAGCGAGCCAGAGGAAGACCCTGAGCGGCTCGTACATGGCGAAGATACGCAGAATCGTCTCAACGGAGCGGATTACGTACTGGCCGGTCGAGCGGAAGAGCCGCGACTCTCGGGTCGTCGGGTGGGTCCGCACGGGAACGTGAGTGACCGCGATGTCCCCGCGGCCCGCCTGGATGATCGTCTCGAGGGTGTAGCTGAAACGGGAGACCACGTTCAGGCGGAGCGCGGCCTCGCTCGTGTAGGCGCGAAAGCCCGAGGTCGCGTCAGGGACGGCCGTGGCCGAAGCGCGCCGCACGACCGAGGAGCCGGCCCGCTGGAGGAGCTTCTTGACACGGGAGAAGTCTTCGCGATTCCGGACCTGCCGGTCGCCCACGACCATGTCCGCCTCGCCCGCGAGGATCGGCGCAACGAGCGTCTCGATGTCGCGAGCGTCGTACTGATTGTCGGCGTCCGTGTTCACGATCACGTCCGCGCCGAGCTTGAGCGCTGCGTCCAGTCCGGCCTGGAAGGCGACCGCGAGGCCTTTCCGCTGCGGGAAGCGCACGAGGTGGTGCACGCCGCATTCCCGGGCCAGGTCGGCAGTCCCGTCCGTCGAGCCGTCGTCGATCACCAGCCACTCGACGGTCTCGAACCCGTCGAGCTGGCGCGGAAGGTCGGCGAGCGTCGCCGGGAGCGTCGCCTCCTCGTTCAGGCACGGGATCTGAATCAAGAGCTTCACGATTCGGGACAAAGGTTACTCCGGGCTCTGGGCCGTGCCCGGCGCGTAGACTCGAGCCGGTATGAGGCGTCCCCGCGGCCGCACGGTCGCGCTTCGCGGCCTCCACCTGCTGGTCCTTTCCTCCTTCGGGGTCGCGCAGCCGCTCTTCGACATCCTCGGGGACACGCCCGAGTTCTTCGTCGTTCGCGGCTCGACGACCTGGGACATCGTGGCCTTCGGCCTCGGACTCGTCCTGCTCCCGCCGGCCGTCCTCCTCCTCGTGGAGACGCTCGCCGCGCTCGTCCACCCCCGCGCGGGAGACGCGGTCCACCTCGTGTTCGTGGCGCTGCTCGTGGGTCTCATCGCCCTCCAGGCGCTGAAGCGCGTGGCCTCGCTCCCGGCGGACGCCGTGGTGGTCGCCGCCCTCGTCGTCGGCGGGCTGGCCGCCCTCGTCTACGCCGGCCGCCCCGCCCTGCGCTCCGTCCTCACGATCCTCGGCCCCGCGCCCGTCCTCTTCCTCGCGCTCTTCCTCGTGAACTCGCCGCTCGACAAGCTCTCGCTCGAGACCGACGCACAGGCGGGCCCGCCGCCGGCGATCGCGTCCACGACGCCCGTCGTCCTCGTCGTCTTCGACGAGCTCCCCGCGACCTCGCTCATGGACGGGCGCCAGCGGATCGACCGCGGCCGGCTGCCCCACTTCGGCGCGCTCGCCGACGAGTCGACCTTCTTTCGCAACGCGACCACGGTGCACGAGCACACGACCGAGGCGGTCCCGGCGATCCTGACCGGCCGCGACCCGCAGCCGAACGCCGTCCCCCTGCTGGCCGACCATCCGGACAACCTCTTCACGTACCTCGGCGGCAGCTACGCGATGAACGTCTTCGAGCCGGTCACGCAGCTTTGCCCCACTGACCTCTGCCCGAGAAGCAGCGACTCGTTCGCGGGCCGGATGGCCTCTCTCGGCGAGGATCTGGGGATCGTCTACCTGCACGTCCTCCTACCGGAGGAGCACACAAAGGGGCTGCCCTCGGTGACCGAGACGTGGCTGGGCTTCGGAAACGACCACGAGGCCGAGCAGGCCGGAGCAAAGCCGCTCGCGGTGCGCAACTCGAAGGACATCGACCAGGCGGTCGGCCGCGAGCTCTGGCGCGACCAGCGCTTCCAGTTCGAGGGGTACGTCCAGTCCATCGTCGCGGGCGACAAGCCGACCCTCTTCTTCTTTCACTCGATGCTCCCGCACTCGCCCTGGCGCTTCCTCCCGTCGGGCCGCCAGTACGGCGACTCGCTCGGGATCGACGGGCTCGCGGAGGACCGGTGGGGCTCCGACGAGTTTCTCGTAACGCAGGGGCTCCAGCGTCATCTCATGCAGGTGGGGTTCGTGGACCTTCTGCTCGGCAAGCTGGTTGCACGCTTGGAGGAGCAGGGGTTGTACGACCGCTCGCTCATGATCGTGACGGCGGATCACGGCGTCAGCTTCCGGCCGGGCGACCGTCGCCGCGGGATCACGCCGACCAACGTGCCCGACGTCGCGTCGGTCCCACTCCTCGTGAAGCTGCCGAAGCAGCGCTCCTCCCGCGTCGTCGACCGGGCCGTGCGGACGACCGACATCGTCCCGACGATCGCCGACATCCTCGAGACGCCGCTTCCTTACGAGGCGGACGGCGTCCCGCTCTTCGATCCGGCCAACGACCGGGAGACGGTCTCGGTCGAGCAGCGGATCGGCGAGCCGGTGACCGCGGACGCCGACGACGTGGCGCGCGGACGCGCCGAGACCGCCGCGCGGCTCGCCGGCATCTTCGGCTTCGGGCGGGACTCCGACCTCTTCGGGATCGGGCCGAACCGCGAGCTCCTCGGCCGGCCGGTCTCCGACCTCCCGGTCGTGGCGGCCGACGGGCTCTCGGCCACGGTCGACGGCGAGGCCCTCCTCCGCTCGGTGGACCTGCGCACCGCGCTTTCGCCGTCGCACCTCACCGGCCGCCTGGGAGGAGGCGAGGCCAAGGGAGGCCTCGACCTCGCGCTGGCCGTGAACGGGCAGATCGCCGCGGTCACGCGGAGCTTCGCCTCCGCCGGCGACGTGAAGTTCTCGGCCTTCGCGCCCGAAACGGCGTACCGCCAGGGCGCGAACGAGGTCGAGGTCTTCGCCGTCCCGGCAGGAGGCCTGACGCTCGAGCGGCTCGGCGGGGTCGGCGAGCGGGCGAGCTACCGGCTCGCAGACGAAGGCTCCATCGAGGGGCCCGAGGGGGATATCCCACTCGTGCCGGGCGCGCTCGACGGGAAGGTGGAGGACTGGTTCTTCGAGGCGGACACCGTCCGCTTTGGCGGCTGGGCTGGCGACGTCGAGGCGCGCGAGGCGGCGGAGACCGTGCTCGTCTTCGCGGGCGAGGAGCTTCTCTACTCGGGGACGCCCTCGGTGGGGCGCGCCGACCTCGGAAACCGGCATCCCGGTCTCGGCCGCTCCGGCTTCGTGGTCGAGCTCCCGCGCGAGCGCGTGGGCGAGGGCTCCGACCTCCGCCTGCGCTTCTTCGCGCTGCGCGAGGGGAAGGCGACCGAGCTTTCGTACGCGGAGGGGTTCCCCTGGAAGCCGGGCGACTGACGCGGCCCGAGCGCCGCGCCGGCGGGCGACGCTCGCTCGGCGTGGCGCTTCAGGCCGCCGTCTCGCTCGGCGCGCTCGCGGCCGTCGTCTGGTGGGCGGCCCGACAGGAGGCGCCCTCGCTTCCACAGACGCGCGAGGCCGCGGGCTGGCTCGCCGCATCGCTCGCCCTCTACGCCGTCGCCGGCGTCGCGCGGGGCGAGCGCTGGCACCGGATCCTCCGGCGCGCGGGCATCGCGGCGACCCGGGCCGAGTCTCTGCGCCTCACCGCAGTCGGCTACATGGGAAACAACGTTCTTCCGGCCCGGAGCGGCGACCTCCTGCGCGCGTTCCTCCTCGCCCCGCTCGCACGCGTCCGCAAGCGCGAGGTGCTCGGGACGGTGGTCGCCGAGCGGCTCCTCGACGCAGTCGCCCTCGGAGTCGTGTTCGCCGCCGCTGCGTTCGTGCTCGTCCGCGA
>JACCXC010000040.1 GCA_013697275.1 Actinomycetota bacterium
AGCGCCGGGCTGATATACACGGGCCGATGAAGCGAAGCGCGGACGCGGTCATCATCGGCGCCGGCGTCATCGGCGCGTCCATCGCCTTCGAGCTAGCCAAGCGCGGCTACAAGACGCTGAACGTCGATAAGCTGCCCGCGGCCGGGTACGGCCCGACGTCGAGCTCGTGCTCGATCGTCCGGGCCCACTATTCATCGTGGGACGGGGTCGCGATGGCCTACGAGGGCTTCGCGTACTGGGAGGACTGGGAGATCTACCTCGAGGCCGAGGACGAGCGCGGGCTCGCCCAGTACATGCGCTCCGGCACCGTCCTCCTGAAGAGCAACACGGGGCACCACGAGAAGGTGCTGAAGCACTACCGCGACCTCGGCGTCGAGCACGAGGAGTGGGACGCGGACGAGCTCCAGGAGCGAGTCCCGTACTACGACATCCACGCGTTCTGGCCTCCGACGCGGCCCGAGAGCGAGTCCTTCTGGGAGAAGCCCGACGAGGTCCTTCCGGGCGCGATCTTCACGCCGGGCTCCGGATACGTGAACGACCCGCAGCTCTCGACGCACAACCTCCAGCGCGCGACCGAGGCGAAGAGTGGCGAGTTCCTCTTCAATCGCCGGGTGATCGAGATCCGCGGAAACGGCCGAGTGGAGGGGATCACGCTCGACGGCGACGAGCGCGTCGACGCCCCGGTCGTCGTGAACGTGGCCGGCCCGCACTCGTTCGTGATCAACCGGATGGCCGGGGTCGAGGACGGGATGAAGATCAAGACGCGGGCCCTCCGCCACGAGGTGCACATCGTTCCCGCACCAGAGGACGTGGACTACGAGCACGGGGGATTCCACACCTCGGACGGCGACCAGGGGATCTACTTCCGCCCGGAGGCCGGGAACAACATCCTGATCGGGAGCGAGGACCCGGACTGCGACCCCCAGGTTTGGGTCGACGACCCGGACGACTACGACCGCCAGGTGAGCCGCGAGCAGTGGGAGGCCCAGGTCTATCGCGTCGCCCGCCGGATCCCCAGCCTGAAGATCCCGTCCAGTCCGAAAGGCCTCGTCGATCTCTACGACGTCTCGGACGACTGGATCCCTATCTACGACAAGTCCGACCTTGATGGCTTCTACATGGCGGTCGGGACGAGCGGGAACCAGTTCAAGAACGCACCCGTCGTCGGGCATCTGATGGCCGAGCTGATCGACGCGTGCGAGCAGGGGCAAGATCACGACGCCGACCCCGTCCAGGTGCAGGCGCGCTACGGCGGCTTCGTGCTCGACTCGGGCTTCTACTCGCGAAACCGAGAGATCAACCCGAACTCGAGCTTCTCCGTCAACGGCTAAGCACCGACGGAACACCGGCCGCTTCTAACCCGACGGAAGTCCGGCCGCTTCGCGGCCATGACGACTTCCGTCGGATCGGCGATCTACCGAGAGCGTCTGGGAGCCGCGCCCGCGCTTGTCGGGCGCGGCGGCGGGAGGACGTTCTCTAGCGCCACCGACCCGAGGCGGCCTCGTGCGCGATCAGGCGCAACCCAGGGGTGTCTCGGCACGAATCGCTACTACACGCGCGTTTTCCAGCGTTACGCTGGGCGTGAGCAGGGGGAGGGTCGGGACCCAAGTTAGACGCGCGTGCGGCTAGCAATGTCCCTAGCGCCCGGGAACGGCGTTAGGGCCCGCCGCCGACTTCCTCGGGCGTTTCGTACCAGCGCTTGCGCTCGCCGATCTTTCCCCGGAGCTTCCAGCCGCGCGTCTTCGGCTCCGCCTCGATTAGGGCGAGGAGCTCGTCGATCCGCGAGCGCACGGTCGCCTGTTCCTCATCCGAGAGCTCGTAGCGGTCGACGTGCGTGCGCGTGGTCTCGAGGTTCCCGGTGATCGTCCGCCAGAGCCCCCAGTCGGCTGCGCAGAGCTCGGCGATCCGCCTCGCGTTGATCGTCCGGCCGTCCGTCTCGCCGACGTCGTGGAGGTGAAAGAGCGCGAGCGCGTCGCGGACGTCCTTTTCGTTCAGCTCGGCGATCTGAAGCTTCGTGAGGAGGAGCTCGGCGAGCGGCAGCGTCAGCGGCTCGAGCTCGAGCCTGTCGTTGACCGGGATCGTGTGAGACATGGAGAACTGCCCCACGAACACGTCGACCTGGCGGTCGTTCGAATCGTCGAAGAAAAGGAGCCGCTCGCTCCCGTTCAGCGCGTTGAACGCCTTCTGCGGCTCGTATCCTGCCTCCCGAAAAAAGCTCTGCGTCTTTCCCGACCCACGCTTCGCGGTGACGAAGTCGAGGTCGGCGTAGGTGCGCACGAACGCGGGCGGAAGCCCTCCCGCTGCGCGAAGGCGGATCGCGAGCCCGCCCAGGAGCCGGAGCGGAACACTTTCGCTCTCCGCGAGGGCGAGCAGACGCTCGGCCTCGGCCTCGATGTCGGCGCGGATCTCGGTCACAAGGGCGGAGAGTACGTCGCGAGCGCGTAAGGCGCGACCTGCGGGGTATCGTCGAAACGTGCGCGTCGGCGTCGTCGATCTCGGCTCGAACTCCACCCGGCTCCTCGTCGCGGACGTGGAGGACGGGGTCGTCCAGGAGGTCGACCGCCAGCTTGCGATCACTCGGCTGGCCGAAGGTGTCGACGCCCGGCGCAAGCTCCTTCCGACAGCCGTGGCTCGGGTCCGAAACGTCCTCGTCGACTACCGGCGCGGGGCCGAGCGTCTCGGCGCCGAGCGCACGCTCGCGCTCGCGACCAGCGCCGTGCGGGACGCCGACAACGGCGAGGCGTTCCTCGGCGAGATCGAGTGGAGCTACGGCTTCTCGACGCGGCTTCTTTCAGGCGACGAAGAGGCGCTTCTCACCTACCGCGGCGTCGCCTCGGGCCGACCACTCGCGAAAGGCACGCTCGTCGTCGACGTCGGCGGCGGCTCGACCGAGCTCATCCTCGGCGGGCCAGACGGCGTGTCCTTCCACGAGAGCCTCGACCTCGGGTGCGTTCGCCTGACCGAGCGCTTTCTCGCGCACGACCCGCCGACGCCCGCGGAGCTCCTGGAGTGTCGCCGCGCGATCCGCTCGATGCTGGAGGAGCGAGTCCCCGACCGGGTCTGGCCGCGCGCCGCCGTCGGGGTGGCAGGGACTGTCACGACCCTCGGAACCCTCCACCTCGGGCTCGGCGAGGAACAGCCCGCGCGTCTGCACGGACACCGGATCCCGCGAGCCTGGATCGAACGGACGCTCATGCGGCTCGCCGGGCTCAAGGTTCGAGCCCTCGCCGGCCGCCGCGGGATTCATCCCGACCGCGCGCCGGTACTCGTCGCCGGGATCGCGGTCGTCGCCGAGACGCTCGCCCTGTTCGGTCTCGACCAGCTCGAGATCAGCGAGCGGGACATCCTGCACGGCGGCGCGCTCGCCGCGGCGGAACTCCCGCCGGTCGAGGAGGGCGCGGCGCCGCCCGGCGCTTTCACCTGCTGCTGATGGGCGAGCGCTCGGAGCACCTCTTCGACCGCGCCTGCAACGTCCTTCCCGGCGGGAACACGCGGACGACGCTCTTCATCCCGCCGCGCCCGCCCTACGCGGCCCGCGGCGAGGGCTACGAGCTCGTGGACGCCGACGGTCACCGCCTGATCGACCTGCACGCGAACTACACGTCCCTGATCCACGGGCACGCGCACCCGGCGATCGTCGCGGCAGCCGGCGAGGCACTCCGAGAAGGGACGGCGTTCGGCCTGCCGACGGAGTCGGAGATCGAGCTCGCCGAGGAGCTTTGCCGGCGCGTCCTGGCACTCGAGCGCGTCCGCTTCGCGAACTCGGGGACCGAGGCGGTGATGATGGCGATCCGGGCGGCGCGGGCCTTCACGGGCCGCTCCGGCCTCCTCCGCTTCGACGGCGCCTACCACGGGACGTCCGACGCAGTCGCCACGGACACGTCGCCCGGTGTGCCGGAGGCGGTCGCGCGCGACGTCGTCGTCATCCCCTTCGACGACGAGGAGGCCTTGCTCGCAGCGCTCGACGAACGCGGCGACGAGCTCGCGTGCGTGCTCCTCGACCTGATGCCGAACCGGGCCGGTCTTCGCCGGGCGAGCGAGAGCTTCGCCCGCCTCGTCCGCGAGGAGACGGCGCGACGCGGAATCGTCCTGATCGTGGACGAGGTGATCACCTTCCGCCTCTCCCGGGGCGGCGTCCAAGAGCTTTACGGGATTACCCCCGACCTCGTGACCTTCGGGAAGATCATCGGCGGCGGCTTCCCGGTCGGGGCCTTCGGCGGTCGTGCCGAGATCATGGAGATCTTCGATCCGCGCGGGCCGTCCGCCGTTCCCCACGGGGGCACGTTCTCGGCCAATCCGGTGACGATGCGAGCAGGCCTGGCCGCCCTGCGCCTGCTCGACGAGTCCGAGCTCGCGCGTCTGAACGAGCTCGGCGAGCGGCTCCTGGCAGGGCTCCGCGAGTCCGGCGTCGAGGCGGTCGGGCGCGGGTCGCTCCTCCAACTCGGCACGGGGAACGAGAGCTGGTGGCGGCTCTACGAGGCGGGCGTGCTCGTCGCGCCGGTCGGGCTCGCCTCGATCTCGACCCCGATGGACGAGTCGGTTGTGGACGAGGTTGTCGCGCGCGCGCTCCCGGTTTTGGCGGGCGTCCCCGCGTAGTGAACCGCCCGTAGCTCGCAGCGAACCGCCTCGTATCGCACTACCGGCCGGCCCCGGCAGCGACGCCGGGACTCTAGAGAGGAGGCACGAATGAGATTCATTCGCTACGGCGTCCTCTGCGCCGTCTTCACCGCTGCGCTCGCCGCAGCGTCGCCCGCCTGGGCGAACCACCCCGTCCTGGTCGAGGGCAACTGCCTCGACCCGCCGGCTGGGAACCCCGGCTCCACCGCCCCAGGGACATGCGGCGACTACGACGGGGACACGCGAATCGGAACGCCGAGGACAACGACGGAGACCGGGTCTTCGGCACCTTGAACCAGGCGCTCCTGAATGCGACGGGAGCCAACCAGAACGGCAAGATCATCATCGTCACCTCGGGCACGTTCGCCGAGACGGTGACGATCACCGGAGCCAATGTGAACGTCGAGCTCGAGGCGGCTCCGGGAGTCAATGCCGACGTCGACGCCGTCCTCCAGGGCGACCCTGGCAACGGCGCACGGCAAAACGCTCCGGGAATCATCGTCAACGTCCCCGGCGACCGGCACGTGATCCTGCGCAACCTTCAGGTCCGCAACTGGACGATCGGCGTCGACGTGCGCGGCGACTCGCATGTCTCGATCGAGGACTCGCGCGTCGCGAACAACACGAACTGGGGCATTCGGGCCCAGAATCGCTCTTAGGTCGCGATCAGCAGGACCGAGGTGGAGGCCACGGGCTTCCGCGTCGGCGCGACGGGCGATTTCCCGCGTGTCAACCAGCCGATGCCGGGCGTGGGGATCGAGTTCGAGAACTCGTCCGCCGGCACCGTCTGGGACTCGGTCGTGACGCAAAGCTTCCGAGCCGGGATCCGCGCCGACTCGAAGAAGCAGAACGTCTGCGTGGCTCAGGTCAACCTCTTCGAAAACAATCCGAACCTTCAGAACGTGAGCGTCGACGAAGAGGACGCGTCCTGCGTCGAGGACTCCCGGCGAAGCTCGAACGACCGTCGGGGCGCCGTGGTCGCGCCGACGAGCGGAGGCTCAGGCCCGCAGAACCTGCTCTACGGGCACGCCGGTAGCGGGCTTCTCGTGCTCGCCTACGGCGCGGCGCTCGGCTTCAGGCGGCTTCGCCGGCCGGTCGTTGGCTAGCTCGTAACTCGAGACCGCCGGCCGGGGACGCCCTACGCG
>JACCXC010000222.1 GCA_013697275.1 Actinomycetota bacterium
GCGTCAACCGCGTGCACAACTCGGACGTCGTCGGCAGCCCCGCCTACGTCCCGCGCCTGACCGGCCCCTTCAAGCTCCCCGGCGACGCGAACTCACTCGCCCAGGCGGCCGGCCTCTACCTTGCCGACGCCGACGAAGATGAGGGAAAGGTCTTCGACGCCGGCGACCAGCGCGTCTACGCGGCCGGCCTCGACCCGAACCTCCCCCGAACCCCGATTCGGACGCTCTGAAGGAAGGCGAGAAAAGGCCGATCGGCGCTCGGGCCTCTGGGACAACGACTGGCCCGACAGCCGCTACTACTGGACAGCCGTTCCGGTGGTCCCGTACCTGACCCCCGCAGGCGACGTCGAGTACCACGACGTGGAGTTCGCCGAGGACATGTGCCTCGCGGGCCGCTCGATCTCCTTCGGGAAGACGAGCGCGCCGGCGATCGAGCGTGCGAACGGCGTGCCCTTCGCCTCGGGCCTCACGGGCACCGGCGAGGTACGCGGGGCCACGACCGACCGGCCTTCGTTCTTCGGTCGCGTGGTCGTCGCCTGGAAGCCCGCCCCCGGCGCGGCTCGCTACCAGGTGCAGTGGAGCAAGAAGGCTGGCCCGTTCCGCGCGGTCGGCTCGACCACGACCCCGTCGACGGCCGCGCTCCTCAACCTTCCGGACGGGGTCTGGCACTACCGCGTGCGCGGCGTCGACAAGACGCTCCCGACGCTGCGCCGCGGGATGACCTGGAGCGAGCCCCAGTACGTGAAGATGCTGCCGCGGACCTTCGTCCGCGTCGGCTAGCCCGGCTTCTCCCTAGCCCGGCTTCGCCTCCTCGTCCACCAGCAACACAGTCTCGGGCGCGCACACGCGGGCGGCGGGCAGCGACTCGTCCCCAGCGAGCATCCCTTCGACGATCCCGCGCTTCTCGAGTCCGCCGACGAGGAAGGCCGCCGTCCGGCCGCCGTTCAAGACCGGATACGTGAACGTCAGGCGCGGGTGGAGCGGCGGGAGGCCGGGCTCGGCCACATAGGCGACGGGCTCAGTCGACTCGAGCGCGGGGTGGCCGGGGAAGAGCGACGCACAGTGGCCGTCGGGGCCGACACCGAGGAGGATCAGGTCGAACTCGGCCGGAAGCTCCACGTGGACGGAGCGAAGCGGGTGGAGCTGCTCCTCAGGGATCGGGACGTGATCGAGGAGGGCCTCGCGCGCCATCCGCTCGTTTGAGTCCTCGTGATCCGACGGGACGACACGCTCGTCGCTCCACCAGACGTGCCAGCGCCTCCAGTCGAGGTCGAGACGGCTCAAACGTGTGTATGCCGCACGCGGCGTCGAACCGCCCGCGAGGGCGATCCGGAAAGGATCGCTGAGCCGCGATCGCTCGGCGATCCAAGTTGCGCCGAGCTCGGCTAGGTCGCGACCCGCGAGAAGCTTCGTACGGCCTCCTCGTAGATCCGGTTGCGTACGAAGACGTCCAGCTGGTCCGAGAGGAGGTCGCTCGGCGACTTCTCGGGGGAGGGCGAAGGATCGACCACCTCGCCGTCGAGCTCGACACGCTCGATCTCCTCGGACTCCTCATGCTCGAGCTCGACCTCGCGGTCGAGGCGCCCGCCCAGCCAACCAGCCAGAAGCAGGGCCTCGGCACGCGGAGCAACGACGCGCAGCGTCGACATCTCCGCGATATCCGGCCAGAGCCGGGCGAGCGACACGCGCCACGGATCCAGGCGCTCCCACGCGATGTCCGAGACGGCCACACGGTCGAACAGGTCGGGCAGCCGCGCGAAATCGCGGTCCGCCTCTTCCCATTCGGTCGCATCCACGATCAGGCGGTCGGCGACGCCGATGAGCTCCTCGAGCTCCGGCGAGTCGAACGGAAGCTCCCCGCGCCAGCGTAGGAACGCGGGCAAGTCCGAGACGAGGAGCGGGGCTGCGAGGCTCGCCGGCGCGGCCGCGCGAGAGCCGAGCAGGTGCAGCTCGATCACCTCGAAGCAGACGCACCCGGCTCCCCCCGCGACGAAGCAGCGCAGGTCGACGTCGGCGTCGAGCGCATCCCGCTCGTCGTCCGGCCGCGGGAAGAGGAGGATCGTCCGCGACGGGTGGCGCTCACCGAGCCCGCCAAGGGTTCGCGTCGCCTCGTCGGCCCAGGCCTGCGGTACCCAGGCCATGTGGGTCATCACGCTCGTGCGCAGGCCGGGCGAGGGCGCGTCGGCGGTCGCCTCGCTCCGTAGCCGCGAGAGCTCCCGCTCGATGTCGCGCATCGTCGCGTCGTGGATCAATGTCGTCTCCAGCTGCGACCGTCACGGTGGAGGAGGTCGTCTGCGGCCGCGGGCCCCCACGACCCGGCGGCGTAGTTCGGGAAGCTCGGGCGGTCGCGCTTCCACGCCGCAACGACCGCGTCGACGAGCGCCCACTGCTCCTCCACCTCGTCGGCGCGCATGAAGAGCGTCGTGTCGCCGAGCATGCAGTCGAGGATCAGCCGCTCGTAGGCCTCGGGCAGGCCGGTCCGAAAGGCGCCCCCGTAGAGGAAGTCCATGTGCACCGTCCGGATCGCCATCCCCTGCCCCGGCACCTTCGCGCCGATCGCGAGCGAGACGCCCTCGTCCGGCTGGATGTGCAGAAGGAGGACGTTCGGGCGCAGGCCGTCCTCGGAGCCCGCCTCGAAGGGCGGCTTCGGCGCGCGCTTGAACTGGATCGCGATCGTCGTCTCGCGCTTCGGGAGCCGCTTCCCGGTCCGGAAGTAGAAGGGCGTGTCGGCCCAGCGCCAATTGTCGACGTAGAGCTTCCCACCGACGTAGGTCTCAGTCGCCGACTCGGGCCCGACCCCCTCTTCGTCCCGGTAGCCCGGAACCTGCTCGCCCTCGATCAGCCCAGGCCCGTACTGGCCGCGAATGATGTGCTTCGGGCCCGGCGTGTGCAGGGACTTGAGCACCTTGACCTTCTCGGTCCGCACCGATTCCGCGTCGAAGGCGATCGGCGGCTCCATCGCGGTCAGCGCGACCAGCTGGAGAAGGTGGTTCTGGACGATGTCGCGGACGGCGCCCGCCTCCTCGTAGAAGGACGCCCGCCCCTCGAGCCCGACGGACTCGGCCACCGTGATCTGGACGTGGTCGATGAACTGGCGATTCCAGACGGGCTCGAAGATCCCGTTCGCGAAGCGCAGGACGAGCATGTTCTGGACCGTCTCCTTGCCGAGGTAGTGGTCGATCCGGAAGATCTCTTCCTCGGCGAAGTGCTCGGCGAGCGTGGCGTTCAACGCACGGGCGCTCGCGAGGTCGTGGCCGAACGGCTTCTCGGCGATCACCCGCGTCCAGCCCTCCGCCTCGCGCCGCTCGCCGACGTGGGCGACGATCCCTTCGAAGGCGCTCGGCGGGACGGCCATGTAATAGACGCGGTTGCCGCCGGTCCCGCGCTCGTCGTCGAGCTCGGTCAGCGCGTCGATCAGCCGCTGCCAGCCGGCCTCGTCCTTGAAGTCCATGGACACGTAGCGAACGGAAGCCGCGAGCTCGTCCCAGACGTCCTGGCGGAACTCGTCGCGGCCGTGCTCTTCGACCGCGGCGCGCATCCGCTCGACGAACTCCTCGGTGTCTATGGCGCTGCGCGCCGCCCCGACGACGCCGAACTGCGGTGGAAGGAGGTCACGGAAGGCGAGGGCGTAGAGCGCCGGGAAGAGCTTGCGCTGGGTCAGGTCGCCCGAGGCTCCGAAGATCGTGAGGACGCATGCCTCGGGCGTGCGCCGGATCCGTAGCCCCTCGAGGAGCGGGTTCTCTCCCACCTCCTCGGCCGGAGCGGCGTCGCGAGTGTCTTGAACCTCGGTCACCGGCCGCCTACGTCGCCCGCGGGTCGGGGCTCGCCTTGGCCTCCTCGACGGCCTGCACAGCGTGACCCCCGAACTGGTTTCGCAGGGCGGCCGCAACCTTGGCGGCGAAGTTGATCTCTTGGCGCGAGGAAAAGCGCGCGAAGAGCGCCGCCGCGATGACCGGCACCGGGACGTTCAGGTTGATCGCCTCGTTGATCGTCCAGCGGCCCTCGCCGGAGTCCTCGACGTAGCCCTTGATGCGAGCCAGGTCGTCCCCCTCCTGCTCGAAGGCGGCGTAGAGAAGCTCGAGGAGCCACGAGCGGACGACCGACCCGTAGCGCCAGATCCCGGCGATGTCCGAGAGGTCGAGGTCGAACTCCGAGTGGTGCATCAGCTCGAAGCCCTCGGCGTAGGCCTCCATGAGGCCGTACTCGATCCCGTTGTGCACCATCTTCACGAAGTGGCCCCCGCCCGAGGCGCCGACGTGCGCCCACCCGTCCGCGGGCGCGAGCGTCTCGAACGCCGGTCGGACGATCTCGACCCCCTCGGCGTCACCGCCCACCATCAGGCAGTAGCCGACCTCGAGACCCCAGATCCCGCCCGAGACGCCCGCGTCGAGGAAATGGATCCCGCGCTCGCCGGCCACGGCATGGCGCCGCTGGGAATCGCGAAAGTTCGAGTTGCCGCCGTCGACGATCACGTCACCGTCGTCGAGGAGCTCGAGAAGCTTCTGGAAGTTCTGCTCGGTCGGGTCCCCGGCGGGGACCATCAGCCAGAGGACGCGCGGGGACTCGAGCTGGCCGACGAGCTCCTCGAGCGAGGAGGCCGTGCCGCCGCCGCTCGGAGCCCAGCCGCCGACTTGATGGCCGTCCTGCTCGAGCCGCTTGAGCATGTTGCCGCCCATGCGGCCGAGACCGATCATTCCGAGCTTCATCCCAGTCCCTCCCAGTTCACTCTTGCCACCCGCCGCCCGCGCTCCTTGAGCGCCTCGAAGTCGCCGGCCGCCTGTGCTTTGATCAGTCGCGCGAAGCCGAAGTCGCTTCCTGGGATCTCGAGCTCCTCCGGGTCGTCGACCACCTGGAGGAAGAGCCCTGACCCGGGCCCACCCTTGTGCAGCTGGCCCGTCGAGTGGAGGTAGCGGGGCCCGAAGCCCGCAGTCGTGACGATCCCCTGCTCGCGCCGCACCCGTTCGCGCACCGCCTCGATCGTGCGCTCGGCCTGGGGGGTGGGCTCGACGAACGCCTGCAGGCAGAAGTAGTCGCCCTCCTTCGCCTGGGCGAGAAGCTCGTCGAGCGAGCTTTCTGGCTCGAGGCGCGGTTCCTCACCTGAGCTCAGAATCTCACCCGTCCGGTCTTTCGCCTCCTGCACATTCGGCTGGTCGAAGGGATTGATCCCGATCAGCGCGCCCGCGGCAGCGGTCGCGAACTCCCAGCGGTAGAACTCCTGGCCAAGCTCGTACGGGTCCTGGACCCGCACCTCCTCGAACTGCCGGTCCGAGCCATCGTCGTTCTCGCCCGGCACGGGGACGAGGCCCT
This sequence comes from Actinomycetota bacterium, assembly GCA_013697275.1. Classification (GTDB taxonomy): domain Bacteria; phylum Actinomycetota; class Thermoleophilia; order Gaiellales; family Gaiellaceae; genus JACCXC01. The sequence goes on from JACCXC010000222.1 coordinate 5,308, forward strand.
TGCCCTCCTTCCCCGTCGATTCGGCGATGAGCTGCTCGGCCCAGAGTCCGAACCCGCCCGGGTTCGGGTTGATCAGCACCTTGTCCCGTCCCTCGAGCCAGCCTGTCCCGAGGCGCTCGCCGAGCTCGACCCCCGGGTTGCCCTCGTCCTCGCGGCAGGCCTCGACCATCTCGTGCGCGCGAAGAAGAAGCCGATCCAGGTCGATCCCCATGAGCGCAGCGGGAACCATCCCGAACACGGAGAGAGCCGAGTAACGGCCGCCGATCGTCGCCTCCCCGTCCCAAACCGCCCGGAAGCCGCGCTCGCGCGCCGTCGACTCGAGCCCGGAGCCGGGGTCGGTGATGGCGACGAACTGCTCGCCGCGACCGCCCGTCTTCTCCCAGAAGTACTCCATGTGCGAGCGCGTCTCGAGCGTGCCGCCCGACTTCGAGGCGACGAGGAAGAGCGTGTGGTCGAGGCTTCCAAGCTCCTCCTCGAGCGCGCGGACAGCGTCCGGATGCGTCGTGTCGAGGACGTGGAAGCTCTCGGCCTCGAATGTCCGGCGAATCACCTCGGGGGCGAGACTCGAGCCGCCCATGCCGGCGAGCACGACGTCGACGAAGCCCGCCTCACGGGCCGAGGACGCGAACGACTCCAGCTCGGCGACGCGCTCGCGCATCCGGCTCGGCTCCTCGAGCCAGCCGAGCCAGCGATCTTCGTCCGTGCCCGTCCAGAGACCCGCGTCGCGGGCCCAGATCCGCTCGACGAGGTGGGCCGTCCCGACAGCCACTACGCGGTGACGAGCTCTCGACTCGACTTCTCGATTCCTTCGAGGAGCTCCTCGAAGGACTGCGCGAACTTCTCGACGCCTTCACGCTCGAGCGTGTCGACCACGTCGTCGTAGTCGACGCCCGCGCGCTCGAGCTCGGCGAGAACCTGACGCGCCTCGTCGATCCCCCGCTCGAGTGTGAGCGCCACCTCACCGTGATCCTGGAAGGCCTCGATCGTCTCTTCGGGCATCGTGTTGACCGTCTCGGAGCCGATCAGCTCCTCGACGTACACGACATCGCGATAGTCGGGGTTCTTGGTCGACGTTGAGGCCCAGAGACAGCGCTGGGGCACAGCGCCCTTCACTGCGAGCTTCTCCCAGCGCTCGTCCGAGAAGACCTCCTTGTACCGCTCGTAGGCGAGCTTCGCGTTCGCGATGGCGAGCTTGCCCTTCAGCTCGTCGTGGCCGCCCAGCTCCCCGAGCCGCCGGTCGGCCTCCGTGTCCACTCGGGAGACGAAGAAGCTCGCCACGGAAGCCACCGGGGCGGGATCTCCGCCGGCCTCGACGAGCCGCTCGAGCCCGCGCACGTACGCCTCGGCCACCTCGGAGTAGCGCTCGAGCGAGAAGATCAACGTGACGTTGATCGAACGGCCGCGGGAGATCATCTCCTCGATCGCGGGAAGGCCCTCCTTCGTCCCCGGGATCTTCACGTAGAGGTTCGGGCGGTCGATCATGTCGTGGAAGCGAATCGCCTGGTCGATCGTCGCCTGTGTCTCGTGCGCGAGGGTCGGATCGACCTCGATCGAGACGTAGCCGTCGCGACCGGCAGAGCCGCTTTTCCAGACGTCGTGCAAAAGATCGCACGCCTCGCGCACGTCGCGCGTCGCCAGCTGGATGAAGAGCTCCTTCGGGTCGTCCTCCTCGCGGGCCAGCTCGCGGAGCTGCTCGTCGTAGGCATCCCCCGACGAGATCGCCTTCTGAAAAATCGTCGGATTGGAGGTGACGCCGCGGATCGCGTCCTTCTTCATCTTGCGCTCGAGCTCCCCCTCGCGCAGCAGCTTGCGAGAGAGGTAGTCGATCCAGGGGCTCTGGCCGAGATCGGCCAGCTCGTGCAGTCGGGACTCAGCCATGTCGTAGTGCTCCTTCCATCTCCTCGATCTTTTCCAGTCGGCGCACGTACCGGTCGCCGCCTGCGAACTCGGCACCGAGAAAGGCGCGTACGAGCTCGGCGGCGAGGTCGACGCCGATCACGCCCGACCCCAGGCAGAGAACGTTCATGTCGTCGTGCTCGACGCCCTGGTGCGCCGAGTAGGTGTCGTGGCAAAGCCCGGCGCGGATCCCCGTGACCTTGTTGGCCGCGACGGAGGCGCCCACCCCGGAGCCACAGACGAGGATTCCCCGCTCGGCCGCTCCCGTCGTGAGCGCCTCGCCGACCTCGCGCGCCTTGTCGGGGTAGTCCACGCGCGGCTCGGGCGCGTCCGTGCCCAGGTCGACGACCTGGTGGCCGAGCGAGGCGAGAAGGTCAAGGAGGTGCTCCCGGATCTTGACGCCGCGATGGTCAAACGCCACGGCGACTCTCATCGCGCGTACGTTACCCCGCAAGGGTTCAGAGCAAAGCTTCCGGGAATGGGGGTGCCATGAGCGATTCCGAGCGCTGGCGCGAGTTGGGGCAGCAGCTCCGCGTGGATTCGATCCGCGCCGCGGCCGGGCCGAAGTCCGGTCACCCGACATCGTCGATGTCCGCGGCCGACCTCATGGCCGTCCTCCTGGACAAGTACCTCCGCTACGACTTCGACTCGCCCGAGAACCCGGCGAACGACCACCTGATCTTCTCCAAGGGCCACGCGTCGCCGCTTCTTTACTCGATCTACAAGGCCGCGGGCGCGGTCACGGACGAGGAGCTCCTGACCTTCCGCACGATGGGAAGCCGGCTCGAAGGGCACCCGACGCCGATCATCCCGTGGGTCGACGTGGCGACCGGCTCGCTCGGTCAGGGCCTCCCGATCGGCGTGGGCGTCGCGCTGGCCGGCAAGCGGCTCGACCGGATCCCCTACCGCGTCTGGGTCCTGTGCGGCGACAGCGAGATGGCCGAGGGCTCGATGTGGGAGGCCTTCGAGCACGCCGCCTTCTACGAGCTCGACAACCTGACCGCGGTGATCGACGTGAACCGCCTCGGCCAGACGGGCGAGACGATGCACGGCTGGGATCTCGACTCCTACGTTCGCCGCGCCGAGGCCTTCGGCTGGCACGCGATAGCGATCGACGGCCACGACGTCGAGGCGATCGACCGCGCCTACGAGGAGGCCCTCGGCGTGACGGGCCAACCGACGGTGATCGTCGCGAAGACAGTGAAGGGCAAGGGCGCCGAGGCGGTGGCCGACCAGCTCGGCGCGCACGGCAAGGCGCTCGACGACGCGGAGGTCACGATCGAGGCCCTCGGCGGCGAGCGGTCGATCCGCATCGAGGTCTCGAAGCCGGCGACGGACGCGACGCCGCACGAGTTCGCCGGCGGAGGGGCTTCGCTCGAGCTTCCGTCCTATGAGATCGGCGACGAGGAGGTCGCGACGCGCAGGGCCTACGGCGACGCGCTCGCGGCTCTGGGAGCTGCGCGAGGCAAGGTGGTCGCCCTCGACGGCGAGGTCTCGAACTCGACCTTCTCCGAGATCTTCCGGAAGGCACATCCCGACCGGTACTTCGAGATGTACATCGCCGAGCAGCAGCTCGTCGCGGCAGCGGTCGGCTTGCAGGTTCGCGGGTGGAGGCCGTTCGCGTCGACCTTCGCCGCCTTCCATTCGCGTGCCTACGACTTCGTCCGCATGGGGGCGATCTCGCGCGCAACGATTGCGCTCTGCGGCTCCCACGCGGGCGTCTCGATCGGCGAGGACGGCCCCTCGCAGATGGCGCTCGAGGATCTGGCCACCTTCCGGGCGGTGTGGTCGTCGACCGTCCTCTACCCGTCGGACGCGAACCAGACGGCGAAGCTCGTAGGCACGATGTCCGAGCTCGACGGGATCTCCTACATGCGAACGACGCGGGCCGCGACACCGATCATCTACGGCCCCGACGAGGACTTCCCCGTCGGGGGCAGCAAGGTCGTGCGCTCCTCGGAGGAGGACGACCTGACGATCGTCGGCGCCGGGATCACGCTCCACGAGGCGATGAAGGCGGCCGACCTGCTGGACGCGGATGGGATCGGGGCGCGCGTGATCGACCTCTACTCGGTCAAGCCGATCGACACCGCCGGGTTGCAGGCCGCTTGCGAGGCGACCGGCGGGCGCATCCTCACAGTTGAGGATCACTGGCCGGAGGGCGGGATCGGCGAGGCGGTGCTCTCGGCACTCGCGGAGCTGGGCGAGCGCCCGACGGTGCGAATGCTCGCCGTCCGGGAGATGCCGACCTCGGGCAAGCCGGAGGAGCTCCTGGCTGCCGCGGGCATCGATGCGGAGGCGATCGCGAGCGCCGCGCGCAAGCTCGTCGGCTCCCCGGTCGGCACCGCCGGGCGCTAGCCCCCAGCCGGCCGCGTCGGTGACTGCGACCATGTGCGCATGGCCGTGGTCGTCGCATCCAACCTGGCGAAGGACATCAACGGGGCGCTCCTCTTCGACGGTGTCTCCTTCAAGGTCGAGCGCCGCGACCGCGTCGCGCTCGCCGGGCCGAACGGCGCCGGCAAGACGACGCTCCTCCGCATGCTCGCCGGAGAGACTGGCCGGGACGGCGGCGAACTCGCCTTCGCCAAGGGCACGCGCGTCGCGCTGCACGATCAGCGCCCGCCGCTCGCGCGCGGCCTGACGCTGCGCGACTACGTCCTCTCGGGGGCGGCCGACCTCGTCGGAATCGAGGACGAGCTGCGCTCCCTCGAGGGATCGATGGCGAGCGGCGATGCGAGCGCGGCGACCCTCGCCCGGTACGCGGAGGCACAGGCGCGTCTCGAGCACGCGGGCGGCTACGCGTGGCGCGACCGAGCCACCTCGTTCGTCCGCGGGGTCGGCTTCGCCGATCTCGACCTCGACCGTCAGCTCGACACCTTCTCCGGCGGAGAGCTGACCCGCGCCTCGCTGGCACGGGCGCTGAGTGGCGACCCAGACCTCCTCCTCCTCGACGAGCCGACCAACCATCTCGACGTCGCGAGCATCGAATGGCTGGAACGCGAGCTCGCGGCCCTCGACGCGGCCGTCATCCTCGTCGCGCACGACCGCTGGTTTCTCGAAGCCGTCACGAACGCGACGCTGGAGCTCTCGGCCGGCCGTTCCACCTACTTCCCGGGGCCCTGGCACGCCTGGCGGCGGGAGAAGGCCGAGCGGGCTGCGCATGCGCAGAAGACCGCCGACCGGCTCGGCGACGACATCGAGCGCCTCGACCGGTTCGTGCAGCGTTTCCGCTACAAGAAAACGAAGGCCAGGCAGGCGCAGGCCAAGCTGACGCAGATCGGCCGCCTGCAGGGGGAGCGCGCGAAGGCGACCGGCGACGTGGCCCTCCTCACGCGCCGCACCCGTACGCTCGGCTTCGAGTTCCTGAACCCACCCCGGAGCGGACGCACGGTCGTCGAGGTGCGCGGGCTCGACGTCAGGGCCGGCGAGAAGGCGCTCCTCGCGAGCGTGGACTTCGCGCTCGAGCGCGGCGAGCACGTGGCGCTCGTCGGGCCGAACGGCTCGGGGAAGACCACGCTCGTCGAGACGTTCCTCGCGCGACGGGAGCCCGCCTCAGGCACGGCCCGGCTCGGCCACGGCGTCGTCCCGGCGTACTTCTCGCAGCAGGAGGTCGAGCTCGACGAGCGCCTGACGGTGCTCGCGATGACCCAGAAGGCCACCGGCCTCCAGCGCCCGCAGGCCCAGAACCTCCTCGGCCGCTTCCTCTTCTCCGGCTGGGAGGCTCACGAGAAGCCGGTCGCCGCGCTCTCGGGCGGCGAGCGGCGCCGGCTGGCCCTCGCGTTGGTCGTCGCCTCCGGGGCGAACTTCCTCGTCCTCGACGAGCCGACGAACCACCTCGACGTCGAGAGCCGGGAAGCGCTCGAGGCGGCCCTGGAGGCGTTCCCGGGCACACTCCTCCTCGTCTCGCATGACCGGGCCCTCCTCGACGCGATCGCCTCGCGGACGCTCGCGCTCGAGGACGGCGAGCTCAATGCTTACGAGGGTGGCTGGGCCGAGTACGTCGAGCGGCGCACCGCGCGTGAGCAGCCGCCCGCGAAGGCTCCCCGCGAGCCGAAACCGAAGCCACCGAGTCCGCGTACCCGGCGGCCGGGGCGCAACCCGCTGGCGGAGCTCGAGCGCACGATCGAGGAGAAGGAGCGCCTGGTCGCGACACTCGAGGCCGCGCTTGCGCTCGACTGGTCGAACGCCGACAAGGTGGCGACGCACCGGCGCGCACGAGAGGAGCTCCAGGAGCTCTTCGCACGCTGGGAGACGCTGCTCGAAGAGGCGAAGGCCTAGGCGGCCGAGCGGATGAACTCGCGAGCGATCTCGAGCGCGGCCTCGGTCGGCGTCACGTCGGCCTCCTCCGCCGCGTCGAGCACGCGGCCGGTCGTCTCGCCGATCAGGGCCTCGACCTCGGCGAGGCAGGCCGCGGGATCGTCTCCCTGGCAGCCGGGCGCCTCGTACAGGTGCACCCCGCCGGCGTTCGTGACGAAGTCGGGAAGCGCGAGCACTCCGCGCTCGTGGAGCGCCTCGACCGCGCCCGGGCCGTACGGGATGTTCGCGGTCGGGACGATCACCGCGCAGCGGAGCGAGCCAGCGTTGTCGACCCGGATCGCGTCCGGCCGCGCGCCCGGGACGAGGATGTCGCATTCGACCGCGAAGAGCTCCTCGCGCGGCCTGGGCGCGAGGCCCAGGTGGTGGACGAGCGCGTCACCGTGCGCGTCGCGAAGCGTGAGGAGCTCGCCTGCGTCCAGACCCCCGGGGTCGACGAGCGCCCCCTCGATCGTGGAGACCGCGACGATCCGCGCGCCCGCCTGGGCGCAGGCCCGCGCGGTGCCCGCGCCGACCTTCCCGAAGCCCTCGATCGCGACGGACGCGCCCGCAAGCGGCCTTCCGAGGCGTTCCAGCACGACCTCGGCCGCGCCCTTGATCCCGTGGCCGACGGCCAGGTCGTCCA
>JACCXC010000001.1 GCA_013697275.1 Actinomycetota bacterium
GCGCCGAGCCGCTCGGGCGCTTCGTAGCGAGCGCCGTCGGCGGCGTCGATCCGCGCGTGATGGGGATCGGGCCCGTCCCCGCGGTGCGAAAGCTCCTCGCCCGCGCCGGCCTCGAGGTCGCCGATCTCGACCTGGTCGAGTTGAACGAGGCGTTCGCGTCGCAGTCCCTGACCGTCATCCGGGAGCTGGGACTCGACCCCCAGCGCGTGAACGTGAACGGCGGTGCGATCGCGCTCGGCCACCCGCTCGGAATGAGCGGCGCGCGGCTCGTGGTCACCCTCCTCCACGAGCTGCGCCGCCGCGGCGCCCGCCTCGGGCTGGCCACCCTCTGCGTGGGCGTCGGCCAGGGTCAGGCCGCTCTCTTCACGCGCGGCGATCGGCCCTGATCGGACACCTGCGGAGGGGGCCCGGGCCGCGCCCGCATCCCTCCGCAGCCCGCGCCCCTACCGCCTGTAGATCTCGTAGATCTCGCCGTTCGAGAGCGAGACCACGAAGAGGTTGCCGTTCGGCCCGGTCTCGATGTCCGTTCCGACGCCGAAGTTCGTGCCGATGAGCAGGCTCTCGCTCTCGGTCGCCTCGTTCTTGTCCAGGTTGTCGGCGACCCGGTCCTCGAGCCGGTCGTCTTCGACCTTCACATCCTTCCCGTTCTTTTTCATGTCGAAGTGGAAGAGGTGTCCATTGGCGAGGAGCGTCCGCGCAGCGCCGACGAACATGTCGCCCTCGTACTCCTTCCCGAGTCCGCGCCCGTCGACGAAGCCGACGGCGGCCGGCGCGATCTCATACTTCCAGCTGAACTCGGGATCGCTGTACTTCGAGCCGGGCAGGTCGAGCATGCGCCTGCGGGCCTCGCGCGGCGAGTCTGCGATGTTCGTGGGCGGCCAGCGGATCTGCTGGAGCCCGAAGTACGCAGGATTCGTCTGCCCGGTCTCGATCGCCTTGAACTGGTCAAGCCGCTCGAGCGGGCCCATCACCTGGATCCAGCCGAGGTTCGCGCCCGGCTTCACCTGGTTGAGCTCGGTGAACGAGTCGTCACCGTTCTGCTCGTCCCAGAGCGGGCCCTTGGGGTGGAAGGCCAGGCCGAAGCTGTTGCGGATGCCGTAGGCGAAAACCTTCTGGATGTTCTCGCCCGCCTCGCCGCCGATCTTCCTGCCCGCCCTGACGAGCGGGTTGTCCTTTGGGGTGCTCCCCTCGTCGTTCAGGCGCAGGATCACACCCGTGAGGTGCGCGTCGTCGGGCTCCGGGCCGCCGAACTGGTCGTCCGGCACCGTCGGCCCGGGGCAGTTGGGCGTCGGACCGCAGGGCAGGTTCTGCATCCACCCGCGCCGACCCAGGTCGCCGACGACGATGTAGAGCTTCTGGTGCTTCGGCTTCTTGTCGGGCGGGCCGAAGGTGATGACACCTCCGTCGTGGTTCCCGCGCGGCGGCTGGCCGGCGTCCTGCTGGAGCGCGCGCAGCCTGATGATGTTGCGGTCGAAGGTGAGTCGCGAGCCATCCCAGACGAAGCGGTCGACCCGGTTTCCGAGGAGCGGGGTGTCCGCGAGGACGGTCGAGTCGGTCCCGCTTAGAGTCTCGTCCAGTACAGGTAGACACCTGGATTCCCCGGGAACGCCGGATGAAGCGTGATTCCGAGCAGGCCGCGCTCCGAGCCGGAATTGACCGCGAGGTCGAGGACGGTCTCTTGAACCACCCCGCCGACGACACGTTGGACTTTCCCGAACGCCTTCTCCAGGACGAGCATGTCGTTAGCCCCGAGGATCGCCAACGAGGTCGGCTGTGAGAGCCCGCTCGCAACCGTCCTGACACCAAGGTCGGGGTCGAGAATGACGGGCCCGGCCGTCTGCGCTTGCCCACCTGTCGAGAGCAAGACCGTCGTGGTGAGTGCTGTTGCGAGTGCGGCTCCGAGCCCTAGCATGCGGCGGGGTTTCACGGCGACCTCCTGGTCGTTTCGACGCCTCCGTGAATCAACTACCTCCGGACGGCCAAGACGGATTCCTCACGGCGGGCCGGCCGGGACGTGACGAGGTATCGTCCTCGCTCCCATGAGCGTGGCGACCGAGCGGGAGTACGGCCTCTTCATCGGCGGCGAGCTTGTCGAGCCGGCCTCCGGAGAGATGCGCGCCCTGACGGAGCCCGCGACGGGTGCGCCGCTGGCCCGCACGGCGATGGCTGGCAAGGAAGACATCGACCGCGCGGTGACCGCTGCGGCCGACGCGCTCGCCGGCCCGTGGGGGAAGACGCCCGCAACCGAGCGCTCGCGACTCCTACACGCCCTAGCCGACGCCATCCATGCGAACCGGAAGGAGCTCTCGGAGCTCGAGACCCGGAACGTCGGCAAGGCGATCTCGCACGCCAAGGGCGAGGTCGCGACGGCGGTCGAGAACTTTCGCTTCTTCGCGTCGACCGTCGCGACGATCGCCGGCCGCTCCCATCCGGTCGGCGGCTCCCTGCTCTTCTACTCGCTGAAGGAGCCGGTCGGGGTCTGCGCGCAGATCGTCCCGTGGAACTACCCGATCATGATGGCCGCGTGGAAGCTCTCGCCTGCGCTCGCGGCCGGCTGCACAGTCGTCCTCAAGCCGGATCCCGCGACGCCACTGACTGCCCTGCGCCTCGGCGAGCTCGCGACGGAAGTCGGGATTCCGCCCGGAGTCGTCAACATCGTCCCGGGCGACGGGCCCACGACCGGCGCCTACCTCGTCTCGCACCCGGGCGTGGACAAGGTCTCCTTCACAGGCTCGACGAAGTCCGGCAGCGAAGTGATGAAGCTTGCCTCGGAGCCGGTCAAGCGGATCTCGCTCGAGCTCGGTGGCAAGAGCCCGAGCATCGTCTTCGCCGACGCGAACCTCGACGACGCCGTCCCGAGCTCGGTCTACGCGATCTACTACTCCGCCGGCCAGAGCTGCGACGCGCGTTCGCGGGTGCTCGTCGACGAATCGGTCTACGACGACTTCGTCTCGCGCTTCGCGGAGACCGCCGGGCGGCTGACCGTGGGCGACCCGCTGGCGCCGGAGACCCAGATGGGCTCGCTCATCTCGCAGGCGCACCGCGAGAAGGTGCACGGTTTCGTCGAGCAGGGCCGCGAAGAGGGAGCCGAGGTCGTGGTAGGCGGCGAGCCGGCCGGTGGGGACGGCGCGTTCTACCCGCCCACGGTGCTGGCCAAGGTCGAGAATCGGATGGTCGTCGCGCAGGAGGAGATCTTCGGGCCGGTCGTGACGGTCATCCCGTTCGCCGACGAGAAGGAGGCGATCCGGATCGCCAACGACTCGAAGTACGGCCTCGTTGCGACGGTCTGGACGCGCGATCCGGCCCGCGGACACCGTCTCGCCCGCGCGATCAAGTCCGGGACGGTCGGGATCAACACGCCGTACACGGCATTCCCGGGCATCCCGTTCGGCGGCTACAAGCAGTCGGGCTTCGGGCGCGAGACCGCGCTCGAGACGCTGGACATGTACCTGGAGCCCAAAGGCGTCCTGGTGCACACGGGCGCGAAGCCCGTCAACCCGCTCGGCCTGTAGCAGGCGCTTAGATCCAGCTGAACTCCTGCTGCAGGAGCGGAAGCAGGAAGTACAGGACGAATGCGCCCGCGGCTCCGTACATGAGCGGATGCACCCGGCCTGCCTGCCTCTGGAAGATCCGGATCACGACGAAGAAGATGAAGCCGGCCGCGATTCCGTCCGTGATCGAGAAGCTGAAGGGCATGAGCATGATCGTGATCGCGGCCGCAAATCCGACGCCGAGCTCGTGGAAGTTGATTCCCGAGAGGGCACGCCGCTCGCGGCCCTCTCGCGGCCGGACGCCGCCCTCGAGCTCCTCCTCCTCGGCCTCCTCCTCGAACTCGGTCAGGACGCTGATCATCAGCCAGCCGACGATGATGAGCGCTGGGGCGACGGCCTGCGGCGGCACCATCCCGATGAGCGGCGCGATGAACATGAACGGGAAGAAAAGTGCGCCCGTCACGACGCTCACCCATCCTGTTCGCCCGCCGACCGCGACTCCCGCGCCGGACTCGATGTAGGTCGTCGCCGAAGAGGCGGAGGCAGCCCCGCCTGCGGCAGCGGCGAGCGAGTCGACGAGGAGCGGCTTGCGAATCTCGGGGAGCTCTCCCCGCTCGTCGAGGTAGCCCGCTTGGCGGCCGACGCCCACGAGCGTTCCCATCGTGTCGAAGAAGTCGGCAAGGAAGAGTGAGAACGCAAACGCAAGCGCTGTGACGAACGGGATCGTCGTGAACGCGTCGAAGCTGATCTCGCCGACGAGACTGAAGTCGGGAGCCTGCACGAGGTCGTCCGGCCAGCGCGCGTAGCCTGGTTGCTCCGGATACACGTCGGTGGCGTAGTTGATAACGGTCGCGAGCGCAGTCGTCAGCACGATCCCGAGTAACAGGTCGCCTCGGAACCCGATCGCTCGCAGGGCGAGCGTCAAGACGAGGCCGAAGATCGTGATCACGACTGGCCAGGTCGTGATCGGCGCAAGGTCGACGATAGTTCCCTCACCGCGGACGACGAGGCCCGAGTTGACGAACCCGATGAACGCGATGAAGAGGCCGATGCCAACAGCGATCGCCTTCTTCAGCTCGAGCGGAATCGCGCGCATGACGTTCTCGCGGAGGCCGATCAGGACGAGCGCCGTGATGGCGAGCCCCTCGACGACGACGAGCCCCATCGCCTCGGGAAACCCAAGCCCGCCGTTCGCGACGAGCTGAAAGGCGACGACCGCGTTCAGGCCGAGTCCCGGGGCAATCGCGTAGGCCCGGTTCGTATACAGGCCCATGAGGATCGTCATGACCCCCGCGACGAGACAGGTCGACGTGAGGACCGCGTCGAAGGGCAACCCGGCCTCCTCGAGGCCGGGGATCCCTGCGAACCCGAGGATCGCTGGGTTCACGAAGATGATGTAGGACATCACGATGAAGGTCGTGAGCCCTGCGATCGTGTCGCGGCGGAGAGTCGTCCGGTTCTCGTCGAACCGGAACCGCCGGTCGAGGAAGGAGCGCTGGTGGGTGGCCGCGACCTCGCTCATCGTGACGCTCCTTTCGCCTGACCCCGAGTTCCGGACGGCGCGATGCTAACGCCGGTGGCGGCGAGCGCAAAACGCATCTTCGAGCGGCTCGACACGCTCTATGCGATCGGAGGAGGCGAGGGCGCGAACCGACCGGGCTTCAGCCCCGAGGAGCAGCAGGCGCACGACCTCGCCTCCACCTGGATGCGGGAGGCCGGGCTCGAGGTCGAAGTCGACGCGACCGGCAACCTCCTCGGCCGGCTGCGCGGCTCGCGGGCCGAGCTGCCCGAGGTCTGGACCGGCTCGCACCTCGACTCGGTGCTGCGCGGCGGTCGGTTCGACGGGGCGCTAGGCGTTGTGGCGGGCCTCGAGGCCGTCGAGCGGGCTGCGGCGTCGGGTGCGCGCGAGCGGACGCTCGGCGTCGTCGCCTTCAGGGCCGAGGAGACGGGCTGCCACGGAAGCCGCGCCCTCTGCCAGACCGGCCTGCTCCCCGGTACGTTCCTCGAAGTGCACGTGGAGCAGGGCCCGCGGCTCGCCGATGCGGGCGCGCCGCTCGGCGTCGTCACGAGCATTGCCGGGATCGCGCGTGCCGAGCTCGTGTTCGAAGGTCGCGCGGGGCACGCGGGAACGACGCCCATGGCGGGTCGTGAGGATGCGCTTGCAGCGGCCGCCGCGTTCATCCTGCGCGTCCGCGAGGCGGCCGGGCAGATCGACGGAGCTGTTGCGACCGTCGGGCGCTTGGAGTTGGAAGCAGGCGCGGAGAACGTAATCCCCGCACACGTGCGCCTGACCGTCGACGCGCGCGCGCCTGACCTGGAGCGCTTCGAGGCGCTCGTCGCCGCGCTCGAGCTCGAGCCGCACTACCGATTCGAGCCGGTCGCTCTCGCGGAGACTCCGCGCCTGGTCCTCCGCGAAGAGATCGACGCGCTCGGTCTCCCAGTGATCGAACTGGCCTCCGGCGCGGGCCACGACGCCGGCGTCCTGGCCGCCTCGGGCGTCGATTCGGCGATGCTCTTCGTTCGGAGCCTCGCGGGCGGCGTCAGCCATTCGCCCGCGGAAGACTCGAGCGAGGAGGACGTCGGGCTCGCGGTCGAGGTGCTGACCAGGACGCTTGCGCGCCTGGCCGCTACGCCTCGTTGAGCCGGATGTCCTGCGCTCCTTCGTAGAGGACAAGGCGCCCGAGCTCGGCCAGGTTCTCGTTGCCCTCCACGATCGTCGCGAAGTGGTTTCCCGCGAGCTGGCCCATCTTCGACGCGAAGCAGGTCGCGCCGTAGGGGAAGAGGATCTCCGTTTCGGACAGGCCGCCCGGGTAGAGAAGGAGCTCACCCGCCGCGGGGTAGGAATTCGCGTTCTCCGGCCCGATGCCCACGTCGAGGTCGCCGAAGGGGATCCAGGCCGACTCGCCGCTCCAGCGCGCCTGCACGAGCCGGTCTTCGAGGGGCAGCATCCGCCGAAGTGCGGCAACGGTCTGCGGCGCCTTCTCTTCCTCGAGACGGGCGCGGAACTGGAAGCGGCCTGCTGAGATCTCCAGCACGCCGCGAGCCTACCGCCCTGAACGAGTTCTAAGCTCCGTCGAACGCGTGGACTCGTACCTGAACGACTGGCTCAATCTCCTCGTCCGCTGGCTCCACGTCGTGGCCGCGATCGCCTGGATCGGCGCTTCCTTCTATTTCATCCAGCTCGACTTGAAGCTTCGGCCGCCGCGGCGCACCGAGGACGAGGAGCGCGGGATCGCCGGGGATTACTGGGGCGTTCACGGCGGCGGCTTCTACCACTCGGAGAAGTACCGCGTCGCGCCGGCGACCCTTCCCGAGCCGCTCCACTGGTTCAAGTGGGAGGCCTATGCAACGTGGCTCTCCGGCTTCGCCCTCTTCGTCGTCCTCTACTACGCGCATCCCGAGACGTACCTGATCGACCCACGCGTGGCGGACATCGGCAAGTGGGTGGCGATCGGGCTGAGCATCGCTCTGCTCGCGGCGGCCTGGCTCGTGTACGACCTGCTCTGCCGCGTCCTCGGACGCGATGACCGTGCGCTCGGCGTCGCGCTCGCCCTCGTCGTCGCAGGGGCCGCCTACGGCGTGACGCAGGTCTTCAGCGCCCGGGCGGCGTTCGTCCAGGTGGGCGCGATGCTCGGGACGATGATGGCCGGGAACGTCCTCTTCAACATCATCCCGGCGCATCGTGAGCTCATCAGCGCCAAGCAGGCCGGCCGCGACCCCGACCCGACGCAGGGCATTCGCGCCAAGCAGCGCTCCGTCCACAACAACTACCTGACTCTCCCGGTCGTCTTCGCGATGATCTCCAACCACCTCCCGCTCGTGTACGGGCGGGATCGGGCGTGGCTCGTGCTTGTCGCTTTCATGGCGATCGGCGCGTGGGTGCGTCACTTCTTCAACCTGCGCCACATCGGCCGAAGCGAGTGGGGGATTCTCGTGACGGCCGCGCTCGCGCTCGGACTACTGGCCTTCGCGCTCAGGCCGTAGCGCCGCTCTCCCAGCGATCCCGGGCGATCGCGACGAGCTCGTCGAGCGCTGTCTCGAGCTCCTTCTCGCGTGTGCGCGCGAGCCGCTCTTCTAGGACTGTGACGATCTCCGCCTTCGGCCTGCGGTTCACGAAGACGAGGAAGCGAAAGCCGAACTTCTCCTCGTAGACCTCGTTCAGGTAGGCGAGGGTCGTGCGGAGAGCGGGGTCGTCGTCCGTCCCCTGCTCGAGCGCCGAGTGGCCGGCGAGCCGCCGCGCGCCGATCGGCGGATGGGCGTTCAGCGCCTCGATCTGCTCCTCCTCGGGCGCCTCGCCGAGCACATCACGGGCGGCGCCGAGCGGGTCTTCGTGACCCTCTAGCCGCTGGACGACGCGCGTCCGGCCGCCGAAGAGCTCGGCGAGCTCGTCAGCGCTCAGCTGCCGCGGTAGCTCGCGCATCCGTATGGGGAAACGAGGAGCGGGACGTGGTAGTGGCCTTCCTCCAGCGCAATCTCGAGCTCGACCCGGCGAAAGAACGGGGACGGCGGGTGAAAGATGATCGTGTACTCCCCCGGTCGTAGCTCGCGGGCGAGCGCAGCGATGCGTCCGTCCTCGTCGGTGGAGCCGGCTGCGACCACGTTGCCGTGTCGGCGGAGCTCTACCCGCACGCCGCGGGCCGGCTCTCCGCGGCCGGTGTCGAGGACGTGGGTGGAGAGCGAGGCGCTCATGCGGCGAATCTTTGCGCCTGGACGCGGTGCTCGCGGGCGATCTCCTCCTCGTCAGCGCGGACGAGCCGGCGGTCGCGCACCGCCTCCTCTCCGCCGACGTACAGCCGCTCGACCCGCTGTGGCCCGCCAAAGACGAGCCCGGCAACGAGATCCTCGGCCCCGCCCAGCTCGAGCCCGCCCGTCGCCCAGACGGCGAAGTCGGCGCACTTTCCAGCTTCGAGCGACCCGATGTCGGCGCGCCCGAGCACCTTCGCGCCTCCGCGTGTCCCCAGCCGGAGCGCGTCGCGGGCCGTGAGCGCTGCGGGTCCGCCGCGACCTCGCGCGACGAGGAGCGCTTGCTTCACCTCCAGGAAGAGGTCGCCGCGCTCGTTCGAGGCCGAGCCGTCGACACCCAGCCCGACCGCGACGCCGGCATCGAGGAGCGCCCGCACGGGGGCGACGCCCGCCCCGAGACGGAGGTTGGACGTCGGGCAGTGCGCGACGCCGGTCCCGCTCCGTGCGAACGCGCCGATGTCCTCGGGTGAGAGGTGAACGCAGTGCGCACACCAGACGTCACCGTCCAGCCAGCCGACCTGCTCGAGGTACTCGACCGGACGGCAGCCGAAGATGCCCTTGCAGTACTCCTCCTCCTCGATCGTCTCGGCCAGGTGGGTGTGGAGCCGTAGGCCGAGGCGGCGCGCGAGCTCGGCCGACTCGACCATCAGGCGCTTGGTCACGGAGAAGGGCGAGCAGGGAGCGACGGCGATCTGCGTCCACGCGCCCGCGTCCGGCTCGTGCAGCGCGGCCAGCCGCGCCGTGTCCGCTAGGGCCGCGTCCGCGTCCTCGACGAGCGCGTCGGGCGGAAGCCCCCCGTCGGACTCGCCCAGGTCCATCGACCCGCGCGACGCCACGATCCGCACGCCGAGCTCGCGCGCCGCCTGGATCTCCGCCTCGACGAGCCCCGAGCGGCCGCGCGGGAAGACGTAGTGATGGTCGAAGACCGTCGTGCAGCCCGAGAGCGCAAGCTCGGCCAGGCCGGTGCGCGCCGCCGCGTACTCGGACTCGGCATCGACCTCGCCCCAGATCGGGTAGAGCGTCTTCAGCCAAGTGAAGAGGTCGGCTTCCTGCGCACGGGCGCGCGTGAGGGTCTGGTAGAGGTGGTGGTGAGTGTTCACGAGGCCCGGTGTGACGAGCGCGCCGCCGAGGTCCACGGTCTCGTCTGCCCCCGGCGGCGCCCCGGCTCCGACGTTCTCGACGAACCCGTCGCCGACGAGGAGCCAGCCGTCGCGGTGCTCGGTCCCGGCGTCGTCCATCGTGCAGATCCAGGCGTTCCGATAGAGCGTCGTCACCCGGCGTCCACCGCGAGCGGCACGACCTCGAAGCGGTCGACGTCGACGAGGCCCCGGTCGGTGATCTTCAGGGACGGGATGACGGAGAGCGCGAGGAAGGCGAGGCTCTGGAAGGGCGAGGGGAGGGTGCAGCCGAGCTTGCGGGCTGCCTCGACGCACTCGCGGCTCGCCTCGACCACGTCGTCGAGTCGGGCGATCGAGAGGAGACCCGCCACCGGAAGGCGGAGCTCGGCGCGGACGCCGCCCTCGTCGACGACGACGACTCCGCCGCCCGTCTCGGCGAGTCGGCGGACGGCGCGGCGCATGTCGTGGTCGTTCACCCCGACGACTACGACGTTGTGGGCATCGTGCGCGACGGTCGACGCGAGCGCGCCGCGCTGGAGGCCGAAGCCACGCACGAAGCCGAGCCCGATCCGTCCCGTCCCGAGGTGGCGCTCGACGACCGCGATCTTCGCCAGGTCGCGGGAGGGGTCTGCGACCGCGCGACCGTCCACGACGGTCGGCTCCTCCTCGAGCGCTTCGGTCACGATCTGGTCGGGCACGATCCCGATTACGCGGGCCCGAGAGCCGTCCCAGGGGATGACGAACGCGGCCGAGCCGACGTCTCGGATCCGCACGGTGTGCTTCACCCACTCGGGCACCTCGGGCCGCGGGATCTCGACGACAGGCTTCCCGCTCTTCAGGACGAGCTCCGGTTCGAAGCGTTTCAGGTCGGGCAGCAGGAGGAGGTCGGCCTGGTAGCCGGGCGCGACCGCTCCGAGGTGGGAGAGCCCGTGCCAGCTCGCCGCGTTGAACGACGAGACGACCAGGGCGTCCTCTGGGGGAATCCCGGCCGCGACGGCCTCGCGCACCATCGAGTTCATGTGCCCGTCCGCGGCGATGTGCTCGGGCTCGCGGTCGTCCGTGCAGAAGGCGATGCGGTGCGGGCCGAACTCGCGGATGAGCGGCAGGAGCTCGTGCAGGTTGCGTGCGGCCGAGGCCTCGCGGATCAGAAGCCACATGCCGGCGCGGAGGCGCTGGCGTCCTTCCTCCAGCGTGTACGCCTCGTGGTCGGAGCGGATCCCGACCGAGGCGTAGGCGTTGAGCGCCTTGTCGACGACGCCCGGCGCGTGGCCGTCGACGTGGGTTGCTCCGCTCAGCGAAAGCTTCGCGAGCTCGGACTCGGCGCCGCTGATGACCCCGGGGAAGTTCATCATCTCGGCGAGCCCGATCACGCGCCTGCGCCGCAGGAGACCCTCTAGGTCGCCCGGCGTCAGCCTCCGGCGCGGGCTCTCGAAGTCGGAGGCCGGCACGCACGAGGACGCCATGAAGAAGACGTCGAGCGGGAGGTCATGGCAGAGGTCGGCGAGCCAGTGGACACCGTCCGTGCCGAGCACGTTCGCGATCTCGTGCGGGTCCGCCACGACCGCCGTCGTCCCAAGCGGGAGCACGAGGCGCGCGAACTCGTCCACGAGGAGCTTCGAGGACTCGAGATGCATATGGGCGTCGATGAAGCCGGGGACGACCCAGCGCCCGGTCGCGTCGAGGGCCTCATGGCCCTCGTAGTCGCCGAGGCCTGCCACGTAGCCGTCGACGATCGCGACGTCCGTCTCGAGCCATTCGCGCGTGAAGACGCAGAGGACCCGGCCTCCGCGGACGACGACGTCGGCCAGCTCGTCCCCCCGGGCCACCGCCAAGCGTCGCGCTAAGTCCATAGGCGCAAACGTACTACCCTTGCGCCCGTGGACGTCCTGACGCCGCGCACCCTCGATGAGGCGCTTCGCCTGCGCTCCGAGCATCCCGACGCCTGGCCGATCGACGGCGGCACGGACGTCCTCGTGGAGCTCAACTTCGACCGCGCGCGCCCTCCTGCGCTCCTCAACCTGAGCGAGATCCGCGAGCTCAAAGGCTGGTCTCGTGAGAACGGGACGCTGCGGCTCGGCGCGGGGCTCACCTATACGCAATGTCGTCAGGACCTGAGAGATGTCCTGCCCGCGCTCGCCGAGGCCTCGCGGACTGTCGGCTCGCCACAGATTCAGAACCGGGGCACGCTCGGAGGGAACCTCGGCACCTCGTCCCCCGCCGGGGACTCGCTTCCGCCGCTCCTCGTCGAGGGCGCCGAGGTCGAGCTCGCGAGCGTGCGTGGCGAGCGGCGCGTCCCGCTGGAGGAGTTCCTCGTCGGCCCGAAGCGGAACGCCATGCTCGCGAACGAGCTGATCGTGGCCGTCCGGGTCTCCCCGTCCGGAGCGCGCCAGACGTTTATGAAGGTCGGGCCGCGGAACGCGATGGTGATCGCAGTCGCCTCGCTCGCCCTATCCGCAGACCGTGAGCGCGGCGAGCTCCGCGCTGCGTACGGATCGGCCGGGCCGGTGCCGAAGCTCGTGACCGCGCCGCTCGCCGAGCGCGCCTCGTTCGCCGAGCGCGTCGCGGAGGCCGCGCAGCCGATCGACGACGTGCGCGGAACGGCCGTCTACCGGCGCCACGCGCTGCGCGTCCTGACGACTCGCGCTCTCGAGCGCTGCGCCGCGTGAGGATCACGCTCACTGTCAACGGCGAGGAGCGCGAGGCCGACGTCTGGGCGGGCGAGAGCCTCCTCTTCGCGCTGCGCGAGCGGCTCGGTCTCCCCGGCTCGAAGAACGCCTGCGAGCAGGGCGAGTGCGGCTCGTGCTCGGTGCTCCTCGACGGCGTCCTCGTCTGCGCATGCCTCGTCCTCGCCGCGCAGGCCGAGGGTCATGAGGTGGTGACCGTGGAGGGCCTAGGCTCCGACGGCCGCCTCCACGCCGTCCAGGAGGCATTCGTGCAGACGGGTGCCGTGCAGTGCGGGTTCTGTACGCCGGGGCTCGTGGTCGCCACCGCTGATCTGCTCGCCCGCCGGCCGGATCCCTCGGAGGACGAGATCCGCGAGGCGCTCTCGGGGAACCTCTGCCGCTGCACGGGCTACGCGAAGATCTTCGACGCCGTTCGCCTTGCGGCCGGGGCGGCATGAGGACGAAGAAGCACGAGTCCGGCACGAAGCGTCACATCCGTGTGCGCTTTTCGGCGCTACGCTGGACAGCGGGTGGTGGGTGGTTCCAACCCCACCCTCGGGTGGGGTGCGGACCGTGAGTGCTCCGGCCCGCAAGCTCGAGCACGGGCGTGTCGGCGAGAGCGTCCTGCGGGTGGACGCGATTCCGAAGGTGACGGGCGAGTTCGCCTATTCGAGCGACCTCTTCGCCGCCGGGATGCTCTGGGGCCATACGCTGCGAAGTCCCCACGCCCACGCCGAGATCGAGTCGATCGACATCTCGGAGGCGGTCTCGATGCCGGGCGTCCACGCCGTTCTCACGCACGAGGACGTCCCGGGCAAGAAGCTCTACGGGCTCGAGTTCGCCGACCAGCCCGTCCTCGCGATCAACCGCGTCCGTTACTTCGGCGAGCCGGTCGCCCTCGTCGCCGCCGAGCACCCCGAGCAAGCCCGCCGAGCGGCTGAGAAGATCCAAGTCCAGTACCAGCCGCTGGAACCGGTCGTCGACCCCGAGCGCGCGCTCGAGCAGGAGGACCTCCATCCGGAGCGCCCGACCGAGGAGGCCGGCTACTTCAACGATCCGCGCTCGAACGTCGTGCGCACGATCGTCATCCGGCACGGCGATCCCGACGCCGAGGGCGAGGTGTCCGTCTCGGGCGTCTACGAGCTCGGGATCCAGGACCAGGCCTTCCTCGGCCCCGAGTCCGGGCTCGCGGTACCCGATGGTGAGGGAGGCGTGGACGTCTATGTCGCGACGCAGTGGCTGCACGTTGACCGCGCCCAGGTCGCGCCGTGCCTCGACCTGCGGCCCGAGCAGGTCCGGATCCACCTCGCAGGCGTGGGAGGCGCGTTCGGGGGCCGCGAGGACCTGTCCATGCAGATCCACGGCGCCCTCCTCGCGCTCCATACGGGTCGCCCAATCAAGATCGTCTACACCCGCGAGGAGTCGTTCGTCGGGCACGTGCACCGGCACCCGGCGCGGATCTGGATGGAGCACCGTGCGAACCACGACGGGAAGCTCGTCAACGTGCGCGTGAGAATCCTCTTGGACGGCGGCGCGTACGCCTCGTCGACCACGGCGGTCACTTCGAACGCCTCCTCGTTCGCCCAGGGCCCCTACGCCGTTGCGAATGCGCTCGTCGAGACTACGTCCGTCTACACGAACAACCCGCCCTGCGGCGCGATGCGCGGCTTCGGAGCCGTGCAGGTCTGCTTCGCCCACGAGGCGCAGATGGACAAGCTCGCCGCCGAGCTCGCCCTGGATCCCGTTGACCTGCGCCTGCGAAACGCGATCGCGCAGGGCGACATCCTCCCGAACGGGCAGCGCATCACGGGCTCGCTCCCCGTCGCGGAGGTGATCCGCCGCTGCGCGGCTCTGCCTGTCCCCGAGCCGGAAGCGCTTCCGCGCGATGCCATCCGCCTACCGGGCGGCGCGGGGAACGTCACGCGCGGCGAGGGCGTGAAGCGCGGCACCGGCTTCGCCGTCGGGTTCAAGAACATCTGCTACTCGCACGGCTTCGACGACTACTGCGCGGCGCGTGTGCGGCTTTTCGCGGACGCCTCCGGTGAGCTCGGCGCGGAGGTGCACTGCGCAGCGGCCGAGGTCGGGCAGGGCGTCACGAACGTGATCCTTCAGGTCGCCCGCACCGAGCTCGAGCTCGAGAACATCACGCTTGCGCCCCACCAGACGGCCACGGTCGACTCGGCCGGCTCCGCCTCCGCCTCACGCATGACCTGGATGGCCTCCGGTGCCGTACAGACGGCCTGCCGCGCCGCCCGCGAGGAGCTCGAGTCGCGCGGCGGCTCCCTGGCATCGGGCGACGAGGTCGACGTGGAGCGGGTCTACCGTCACCCGCAGACCTGGCCTCTCGACCCGGAGACCGGCCAGGTGCAGGGCGAGCGAGCGCACGTCGCCTTCGTCTGCTCGGCAATGAAGGCGGTCGTCGAAGTCGACACGGAGCTCGGGCTCACGCGCGTGGTCTGGATCGGAACGGCGCAGGACATCGGCCGCGCGGTCAACCCGCAGGCGGTCTACGGCCAGATCGAGGGCGGCACGGCGCAGGGCCTCGGGCTAGCGCTCATGGAGGAGATCCAGACCCGCGACGGCCTCATAACCAACGCGAGTTTCACCGACTACCTGATCCCGACGGCACTCGATATGCCGCCCGTGGACGCCGTCCTCGTTGAAGAGCCAGATCCGGATGCGCCCTACGGCGCGAAAGGCGTAGGAGAGCCGCCGACGGTCGTCGCGACCGCGGCGGTCGTCGCCGCGCTACGCGATGCGACCGGGCTCGAGCTCACACGGGCGCCGGTACGGCCGGACCACCTGGCCGGACTTACGGCCTGATCAACGTCAGAGCGGCTCCGACCGCAAGGAGCGCGATCCCGACCATCCGGACCGGAGTGAGGCCGATCTGCTCGAGGCCGAACCAGCCGAAGCGGTCGATCGTCGCCGATGCGACGAGGTTGCCGGCGATGATGAGCGCGATCGTCGTCGTCGTTCCGACGCGTGGCGGGCCGAGGGCGACCGCGAAGACGATGACGGCACTCATGATCCCCGCCGTCCACATCCAGGCCGGCGAGCGCGCGCCCTCGGCGAGCCCCGAGAGCGACTGCCGCGCCACGAGCACGGTGCCGACCGCGACCAGGGTCGTGATGCAGCTCGCGAACGCAACGGCCTCGATCACGCCGATCCGCTCGCCGAAGCGCCCCATAACCGCAGCCTGGGCCGCGCCGGCCAGGCCGGCGACAAGACACACGACGACGGTGGCGACAGCCGCCCCGGACACGGCGGCGAGCCTATCCGGGCGGCGGCCCGTTAGCATCGCCGCATGACTCAGCCGACCTATCCGAGCCCGCTCGACCCGGCCGAGCTCGGCTTCGAGAAGATCGTCTACGAGAAGGTGCCGCCCCGGGCGACGATCACGATGAACCGCCCCGAGGTCCTGAACGCGTTCGACTTCCAGCTCCTTCGGGAGCTCGCCCGTGCCTGCGAGGACGCCTCCTACGACGACGAGATTCGCGTGGTCGTGCTGACCGGTGCGGGCCGCGCTTTCTGCGTCGGCGCCGACCTGAGGAACTGGGCCAACGAGTACCTGGGGAAGCCGAACGAGTACTGGAAATGGTTCGGCGCGTTCAAGGACGCGCACGACCGGCTGCGGGAGATCGGCAAGCCCACCCTGGCGCGCATCAATGGAATCTGCGTGGGCGGCGGGAACGAGCTCCAGATGGCGTGCGACCTCGCGGTCATGGTGGACGATGCGTTCATCCGCCACGTCGGCCCCGAGCACGGCTCGGTGCCTGCCGGCGGCGCGACGCAGTGGCTGACGATCTTCGTCGGCGACCGTCGCGCCCGCGAGATCGTCCTCATGTGCGAGGAGCTTCCCGCACGGAAGGCCGAGGAGTGGGGCCTTGTCAACTGGGCGGTTCCGGCCGCGGAGCTCGACGCGAAGGTCGACGCGGTGGTCGAGAACCTCGCCCGCAAGCTCCCGCAGACCACTCGCTACGCGAAGCAGCATCTGAACTTCTGGAAGGACTTCGCCTGGCACGAGACGATCAACCACGCGCGCGACTGGCTCGCCCTCTCGATGGCGACGGAGGAGCCGCAGGCGGCGGTGCGCCGCTTCGTCGAGAAGGAGCGGCCCTGACCGACCAGCTCCGGCTCGTCGAGGCGCGGTGGGCCGCCGCGATCGAGGAACGCGACGTGGTCGCGGCCGAGCAGCTGCTGGCTGACGACTTCGTGCTCTCGAGCACGGGGGGCGTGGGCGAGCAGGTCACGCGGGGAGCGTGGCTCGAGACCCTGGGCGAGATCGACACGAGGTCCCTGAGATGCGACGTGCGCGAGGTCCGCGTCTTCGGCGACACCGCCGTTGTGCACGCGCGCCTGCGCTGGGACGCGACGCTCGGCGAGCGCGACCTGACGGGCGAGTACGCCGTCGCTGACGTCTTCACGATGCGCGGCGAGAGCTGGCGCGCGTCGTGGAGGATCTCGGTTCGGCTATGAGCGCGGACGCCCTCGTCCTCGTCGAGCGCGACGAGCCGATCGTAGTCGTCACGCTCAACCGCCCGAAGCAGCTGAACGCGCTCTCCGAGCCGCTGATGGAGGAGCTCGTCGAGCGCCTGGCCGAGCTCGACCGCGACCCGGCGATCCGTTGCATCGTGCTCGCGGGCTCCGAGCGGGCCTTCGCGGCCGGCGCGGACATCGGGGAGATGGCCGAGGCGGGCGCAATCGACATGCTCTACGCCCGCCGGGTTGAACGTTGGGACGCGATCCGCAAGCTCTGGACGCCGCTCGTCGCCGCCGTCTCGGGCTTTTGCCTCGGCGGGGGAAACGAGCTCGCGATGAGCTGCGACCTGATCGTCGCGTCCGAAACGGCGAAGTTCGGCCAGCCCGAGACCGGCCTCGGGATCATCCCCGGAGCGGGCGGGACGCAGCGGCTCACGCGCGCGATCGGGAAGGCGAAGGCCATGGACGTCGTGCTCTCGGGGCGCTTTCTCGACGCCCGCGAGGCTGAGCGCGCGGGCCTCGTGGCGCGTGTCGTCGCCCGCGAGGCCTGGCTCGAGGAGGCCAAGCATGTTGCGCGCGAGATCGCCGCGAAGGCGCCGGTCGCCCAGCGCCTGGCCAAGGAGGCCGTGAACCGGGCCTACGAGACCACCCTCGAGCTCGGCCTCGAGCACGAGCGAAGGCTCCTCTACCTGGCGTTCGCCTCCGACGACGCCCGCGAGGGCCTGACCGCCTTCGCCGAGAAGCGCGACCCAGACTTCCAGGGGCGCTGACCGCTCGCGCGCGCGTGATGCTGGACCCCAGGGGGCCTTCGGCCCCTTGCCCCCATGCGGACAGCGTAGGACAGATTTTCGCATACGTGTCGCGCAATCTGCATCGAGTCGCTCTCGAGTCTCCCATGAGAGAATCACGACGGCCGGCCGTTCGTTGAGAGCCCCATGACGTTCCTCTCGCGCCTGCTCGAGCCGCCCCGTCTGCGGACGATCGAGGAGGACGAGCGCGAGCGCCACGCGACCTGGCTCGAGCTCTTCTTCGATCTCGTCTTCGTCGTCGCGGTCGCCCAGCTCGGCGAAAGCCTGAGCGAGAACCACGACACCGAGGGCTTCCTGAAGTTCCTCGCGCTCTTCGTCCCGGTGTGGTGGGCCTGGGCCGGTTTCACCTTCTACGCGAACCGGTTCGACACGGACGACCTCGCCTACCGCCTCCTGTGCCTGACGGGGATGTTCACGGTGGCCGCCTTCGCCACCAATGTCCACGACGCGTTCACCGGTGGGGCCAACGCCTTTGCCCTCTCGTACGTAGCGATCCGGCTCGTGATTCTCGTCCTCTACTCGCGGGCGATCCGCCACGTGGAGCGGGCCCGGCGGCTAGCGATCTGGTACTTCACCGCGTTCTCGCTCGGCGTTGTCGTCTGGCTCGTCTCCCTCGCGGTCGCAGAGCCGGCCAAATGGCGGCTCTGGGCCCTCGCGCTCACAATCGAGATCTCGGCGCCCCTCGTCGGCTGGCGACTGATCCCGAAGGCGCCGATCCACCCGACGCATGTGCCCGAGCGGTTCGGGCTCCTGACGATCATCGTGCTGGGCGAGGCGGTCTTTGCCGTCGTGGTGGGCGTCGCGGGCGCCGAGTGGCAGGCGGAGTCGGCACTCACCGCCGTTGGCGGTTTCCTTGCGGCTGCCGGGATCTGGTGGATCTACTTCGACTTCGTGGACTCCGAGGCCGTGGTTCAGACTCTGGTCGGCGGGTTGACCTACACGTACTCACACTTGCCCCTCATCGCGGGGATCGTGGCGCTCGGGATCGGCGTCAAGCTTTCGATCCTCGACACCGCTGGGAAGACGGGGTACGCGGACACCGGCTGGATCCTCTGCGGCGGTCTCGCGCTCACGATGTTCGCGATGGCCGCGATCCAGCTGGCCACGCCGCCGACGCTCCTCGATGTGGACGTCTGGCTGCGTCTCGCCACCGGAGCGGCGGCCCTTGTCCTCCTGCCCGTGAGCGGCGAGCTTTCTCCGCTTGCTCTCGTGTGGATCCTCGCCGGGCTGCTCGTCGCCCAGGTCGTTTTCGAGCTCGTCGGCCACGAAGAACACGTTCTCGACCACACGTTGCCGGGGAGAGGAACATCGTGAACGACACGGAGCTCCTCACCGCACGCGACGGCGGCGTCCTGACCATCACGCTGAACCGTCCGGACGTTCTGAACGCGCTGAACAGCGCTGTTCAGGCCGGCCTGGCCGCGGCGCTGAAGGAAGCGCGCGCGCCCGATGTCCGGGCCGTCGTCCTGACCGGGGCGGGCCGCGGGTTCTGCGTCGGCCAGGATCTCGGCGAGTTCCGCGACGAGGTAGGCGATATCGCGGGGCGACTGCGCTCGACGTACAACCCAAACGTGACGGCGCTTCGGGCGCTCGAGAAGCCGGTGATCGCGGCCGTCAACGGCCCCGCGGCCGGTGCCGGCCTCTCCCTCGCGTGCGCGTGCGACTTGCGCATTGCGTCCGACCAGGCGTCCTTCGTCCCCGCCTTCGTGAACATCGGACTCGTCCCGGACACGGGTGGCTCGTGGTCGGTCGGCCGCCTGCTCGGGCCTGCGCGGGCGTTCGAGTGGATGAGCTCGGGCCGGAAGCTCTCCGCCGCCGAGGCTCAGGCGTGGGGACTGGTGTCCGAGGTCGTCGAGTCCGAGCGCCTGCTCGAGCGGACGATGGAGGTCGCGCAGAGGTACGCCTCCCTGCCGACCGCCGGGATCGGGATGACGAAGCGCCTGTTCCAGCAGGCGGCAACCTCGACCTTCGAGGAGCAGCTCGAGCTTGAAGCGCAGCTCCAGGCGGCCGCGACCAGAACCGAGGACTTCAAAGAGGGCGTGGCCGCCTTCCTCGAGAAGCGCGACCCGGATTTCCAGGGGCGCTAGCTCTCGCCCTGGGCGCAGGTCTCTAGGCCGAGCTCGCGCGCCAACCGGTCGGCCTCCCGTTCGTTCGCGGCGGCGTCCCGAGCGATCTCCTGCACCCGCACGCGGTCGCCGGCGCGTGCCGCGTTACCGAGCTCTTCGATGCGCCGGACATTGAGCACGTTGAGCTTCAGCCACTCGTTCACTCGCGCCTGCAGGTCCTCGGGCGGACGAAGCTCGCGCAGTTGCGCCACTGCCTCGCGGGCGATCGGGAGGGCTCGCCGGGTCAGCGGTCCGAGCGCGGCGATCGAGCCAGGATCGGGTAGATCGCCGAGGCGCTTGTCGTAATCGGCGCAGACGGCGTCGGCCCGCTCGACGTACTCGTCCTTCGAGAGCCGGTCGTCGCCGTCCCCTCCACCGGAGCACCCGGCAAGGACGACGAGGCCGAGGAGGAGGGATGACGCCCGGCGCATCGCGGCGCGGACCCTACGCGTGTCCGCAGACCGCGCAATGGTGGGTTCCGACGCGACGCTCCCGGCCGCACGCCGTGCACCCCGCGAGCACTCCGCGTCCGCAGCCCTCGCAGTGGGCCCCGCGGCCGGTTGGGTAGCCGCAGAACGGGCACTCGCTCCTGCGCACCCGCCGGGATGGAAGCCGGCGCGCGAGGTAGCGCTGGAGCCACCAGAAGGCCGCAAGCGTGACCGCGATCCCGAACAGGGAGAGGACGAGCGGGCCGAAGTCGAGCGGGTCGACGTAATCCGTGATGTAGTCGCTCGCCAGGACGAAGAGCAGGATCGTCGCCGTCCCGATCAGCGCGAAGGCGACCGGGAGGTAGCGCGAGCCGCGCCGGCGCAGCCGTCCGAGCAGCAGGATGCCGGCGACGAGCATGGCGGCGCCGAAGAGCGCACGCAGGAGGAAGACGACCAGTGCCTCGTACTCGAAGCGCTTCTCCACCTCGCCGGACAGCTTGCGCTCCGCCGCTTCCGCCGCCGGTCGCGTCTCGACCACCTCGTCGCGCGCTTGGGCGACCTCCTCGCCCGAGGACGCAAAGTCGGCTCGTGCGTTCGCGTAGGCCCGCTCGAGGCGGGGAGCCGGCCGTCCGGCGTCGAGCGCTGTCCGGTACTCCTCGCGTGCAAGCTCGAGCGTGTCCCGTGCCTTCGTCTGCGCGTTCCGGGCGCGCGCGAGTCGCCGCTCGGCCTGCTGGAACGCGCTGAGTGTCTGCTCCTCCTCTCCCGTCAGGAAGGCCGCCTCCGGATCGGACGGCCCCTGGATCGCGTCGTCGATCTCCTGGTAGGCCCAGATGCTCCCCATGAGCAGGAAGACCGCGAGCACGACCGCGAGGAGCTTCTCGCTCTTGGTCGTCTCGATGTCCTCGATCTCAATCCGTGTCGACACCGCTTGCCTCCTTCCGAAGTCGCGTGCGCGGCCGCAGCTCGACGGCGAGTTCGCAGTCGAGCGCGTTCGCGATCCGCATGAGCGTGTCGATCCGCGGCGGCCGCCCGCCGCTCTCTAGCCGGGCAATCGCGGACTGCGTCGTGTCGCAGAGGTCTGCAAGCTCGGCCTGGGAGAGACGGAGCTCCCTCCGCCGTTTCGCGACCTGATCTGCGATCTGCGCGAAGAACCACCCTTCCTCCGCACCGGACAGACGGCCGCGGAGCCGCTCGAGTGGCTGACCCCGCCGGGATCGATCGCTCGGACTCATATTCCCGTTATGCTATATAGCACGCCTGAGATAAAGACGCAAGGTGATCGACGCTCGTCGCCGCGGCGA
The DNA here is from genome assembly GCA_013697275.1 of Actinomycetota bacterium. Taxonomy (GTDB): domain Bacteria; phylum Actinomycetota; class Thermoleophilia; order Gaiellales; family Gaiellaceae; genus JACCXC01. Next base: position 21,141 of record JACCXC010000001.1, read on the forward strand.
GCGTTGCCGGGTTGCTCGCGTACGCTGCCGAGCCTGCCCGGCTCGACGGCCTAGATCGTCTTGAACTGCTCGAACGGCTGGCGGCAGTTTCGGCAATAGCGAATCGAGCGACACGCGGTCGGGCCGAAGAGGTTGTCGAGGCGCGTGTCGATCGAGTTGCAGTACGGGCAGCGGAACGCGCCCGTCTGGAGCTGCACGAGCTGGATCGGCCCGGTGGGGCGCGGGGTCGGCGGCCCGTAGCCGGCCTTACGGAGCTTTTCCCGGCCCACGGCGCTGATCCGGTCAGTCGACCACCCGTCGTCCGTCACGACGACGACCTCGGGCTCGGCGCCGAGCGCGCGAACGGCATCCGCCATCTGCGTGCGCATCACGTCGAGCGCCGGGCAGCCGAGGAAGGTCGGGGTGAACTCGACCCGCACCCGCTCGCCGTCCACCTGCACGTCGCGGACGACGCCCAGATCGACGACCGAGATGACGGGGATCTCGGGATCGGGCACATCGGCGAGCGCCTCCCAGACCCGCTCGGCCGTAAGGGCAGAAGCGAGGCTCACCAGGAGCCTCCGGGTACCGTCCGGCGCACCATCGTCATCTCTTCCCAGAGCGCCGGCCAGTCCTCCACATGCGCGCCGCGCTCGACAGCGGGAACGTCCTCGCGGCCGGCCGCCTCGCAGAGGATCCGGCGCTGGTCGCCCTCGACGAGGCCGAGCGCGTAGGGCCAGAGCTCGTCCACCGCGGTTGCGAAGCGCTCGCGCGCCGTGCTGCGCGTCAGACGGTCATGCCACATACCGGCGTGGAGCGCGTGGTAGGCCTCCTCGCGCTCGATCTTGGCGGCGAGCCCCGCGAGCTCGGGCCAGTCGGAGGCCTTGAGCGAGTCCACCCGGATCGCGTCAGCTGTTTCGTAGAGCCAGCGCCTCGCGACGGATTTGGCCCAGTCGTGCACGAGGTTCAGCTCGACGAGCGGCGCGCAGCGGTATTCCTCCGGGCGCCGGTCGAAGGCGAGCTCATCGGCAGTGGTATCGAGCTCGGCCGCCGCGAGCTCGTAGAACGCTCGAGCGTGGCCGATCTCCGTCTGCGCGATGGACGAAAAGGCGACGTCTTCCTCGAGGAAGGGTGCGATGCCGGTCCACTCAGAGTCGCGCCAGCCGAGGACGAGCTCGTCGTCGGCAAGCTGCAGGAGGAGCTCAGTGCGCGGGGGTGCCTGCGCGCTCACGGGCCTCCTTCAGCTTGACCTTGATCGAGTACCCGTCCACGCGCCGATAGTCCCGGTCGAAGACGGGCGCGACGTACGGCTCGTCGATCTCGAGCACCGAGTCGCGGGGAACGACCCACAGGGCGAGCGACTCGGCTCGGCGGCCGTAGAACTCCTTCGCGTAGGCCTCGGCGAACGCCAGGTCTGGAGCCTCGAGCGAGCCGCCGTGCTGGAAGGGAGCGCCCTCGCGCTCCTGCCGGAAGACCTCCCAGACGGCCACGGCTACGCCGCGTCGGCGAGGACGACGTCGCGGACCCAGGCGGTCTCTTCGCGGGAGATGCGCCGAAGCTCGAGTCGCTCGGCTGTGCGCGGCCCGTGGCCGGTCACGACGTGCTTCAGCTCTGTGTAATCGGGCTCCGTGTAGTGCCAGACGCCTGTCTGCTCGTCCTTGCGAAGCTCCGGGTCGGGCTCCGTGAGGCCGAGCTCCCAGATCTGCGGGACGTAGCCGTCCAGGAACTGCTGGCGCGCGTCCTCGTTCGCCTGGCTCTTGATCCGCCACTCGACCATCGGGTCATCCTCGGCCGGGATCGGATTGCCGTGGAACATCATGAGCGGCGCCCACCACCGGTCAAGCGCCTCCTGGACGAGCTCGCGCTGCTCCTCGGTGCCCGTCACCAGCGCGAGCACGACGTCGCGGCCGTGGAGGATGTGGAAGGACTCCTCCCAGCAGATCTTCTTCATGATCCGCGCGTACGGCGCGTAGGAGCACTTGAGGAGCGCCTTCTGGCTGATGATCGCGGCCGCGTCCACGAGCCAGGCGATCACGCCGACGTCGCCCCACGTCTTTGTCGGGTAGTGGAAGACGTTGTGGAACTTCGACTTGCCCGCGATCAGGTCCTCGAGCGACTGCTCGCGCGGCTTTCCGAGATCTTCGACCACGCGGTAGATGAGCTGTGCGTGCCCGACCTCGTCCTGCACTTTCGCGGTCAGCGCGAGCTTCCGCTGGAGGGTTGGCGCGCGGAGAATCCACTCCCGCTCGGGGAGGACGCCCATGAGCTCGGAGTTCCCGTGCATCTCGATGAACTTGATGAGCTTCGCGCGGTACTCGTCGGGCATCCAGTCATTCGTCTCGACCTGCCCGCCGGCCTGCACGTGCTTCTTGAACTCCTGCTCCGTCCGCGGCGCCATTTGCTCCTCCTACCGAACGCTCGTTAGGCTAGGGAGATTAGCACCCCTCGCCGCCAGGAGCTCTCTCGTCACGCCGCGCGCCTCTTCGCCGAGAAGGGCTACCACGGCACATCGGTCGGCGACCTCGCGGCGGCCCTGGGAGTTCAGAAAGGCTCGCTCTATGCGCACATCCAGGGCAAGCAGGAGCTCCTGCACGAGACGATGCGGGAGGGGGCCGAGGCGTTCCATGCGTCACTCGACGCGATCCCTGAGCGACTCCCCGCGACGGAGAAGATCCACCTCGCGCTGCGGTCCCACTTGGCTCTCGTCGCCGAGCAGCTCGAGGTCGCCACGGTCTTCGTGCAGGAATGGCGCTATCTCGAGGACGAGCGGCGGGGAGAGATCGTCGCCGAGCGGCGCCGCTACGAGGAGCGCATCCGCGCGTTCTTCCGGGAGGGCCGCGAGCTGAGCGAGTTTCGCACCGACCTCGACGAGAACGCGGCCGCCCTGCTCTTCCTCTCGGCCGCGAACTGGGCTTACACGTGGCTTCGGCCCGGGCAGGACACCGGCGCCGTGGCCGACGCCTTCTTCGGGCTGTTCGTAGACGGGATGCGCGGCTACGACACCCCCGCCTAGTCTGCGCGCGTGGCCAGGGCCACGCTCATCGTCAATCCGCACGCCTCGCGTGTCACACCCGAGCTCGTAGGAGCCGTCGAGCGTGAGCTCGGGGACGTCGAGACTCTCCTGACCGAGCGGGCGGGGCACGCGACGAGGCTCGCGGCGGCCACCGACTCCGAGCGCGTGTACGTCTTCTCCGGGGACGGGGGTTACAACGAGGTCGTCAATGGTCTCGAGCAGGAAGCGCTTGTCGGCTTCCTCCCGGGTGGCGGGACGAGCGTCCTGCCGCGCGCGCTCGGGCTCCCCCGCGACCCCGTTGAGTGCGCCAGGATGCTCGCGCGGACGGTCGAGACCCGCCGGATCTCGCTCGGCCGCGTGAACGGCCGGCGCTTCACCTTCTCGGCGGGCCTCGGTCTCGACGCCGAGCTCGTCCGCGCGGTCGACCGTCGCGGTAGGACGCGCGGCAGGCGTCCGGGAGACCTGGCGTTCGCCGCCGAGCTCGCGCGTCTCCTCGCGCACCGGCGCGGCAGCCTCGCACCGTCGCTTACCGTCCTCGGTCGTGGCCGCGCCGCCTTCGCGCTCGTGGCGAACTGCGACCCCTACACCTACGCCGGTCGCGCCCCGCTGCACGTCGCGCCGGAGGCCCGCTTCGAGCTCGGGCTCGACCTCGTGGCGCCGAAGAGCCTCACGCCGCTTCGCCTCCCCCGGGCGGCCGTCTCCGTGCTCCTGCGTCCCACGCACACGCGGGCCGGCTGGGTGATCCACGTGCACGACGCCGACGAGCTGCGGATCGAGTGCGACGGCCCGACGCCGCTTCAGGTCGACGGCGAGGATCTGGGCGACGTTACGGATGCGCATTTCGAGGCGGAGCGCAACGCCTTGGAGGTGATCGTCGGAGGCTTGCGCCTGTCCTGAATCGCGGCCGGGGCGACGCGGGTGCAATGGCTGGGGCGTCACCCTCCATTGACGAAACGTTTCCGTGCCGCAGCCCGTGCCGCAGGCGCAACGGGAGCGGCCGAGGAGGCCGCGACCGTCCGCGTGACGCACACTGTCGGCCGTCTCCACCGCGCTGGGGGCGAGTTGCGTGCCACAGGCGTGGTCAACGTGATCGCGACCACAGCAGACGGCGCGGTCTACCGCACGTCGAAGCCTGTTGTCTACCGGGCTCGCACGCTCGCCGGCTCGGGCGGCGGCATCTGTCAGATCCTCTTCCTGACGCTGGGCCCGCTCGATCTGAACCTGCTCGGGCTCGTGGTGCATCTGGATCGCGTGACGCTTCGGATCACCGCCAACCGTCGGGGAGGGATCCTCGGCCAGCTGCTCTGCGGCTTGGCCGGACAGCGGCTCAACACCCGGGCCGGAGTGTCGGCCTGGAACCGCGATGTCGGAAAGATCGGGACGCTTCCGGCCTCCGAGGTTTCGATCGATCACCTGGGCACGTGCCCGGTGCTCGACCTCGTGCTCGGGCCGCTCGATCTCCGGATCCTCGGGCTGCGCGTGCAGCTGTCGCGTGTGCACCTCGTCGTGACGGCCGAGCGGGGTCACGGAATCCTCGGCGATCTGCTCTGCGGACTCGCCGGCGGACCCGCGCCGGCTCCGGCTCCTTAAACGGGGTACCAGTCGAAAGGAGGGGCCTCGCGGGAGGCCCCTCCTTTCTTCGCGATAATGCGGGCCTGATGGCCCAGGTTGCCGCGGCAGAACCCGAGCTTCGGCGCGTGATCGGCGACGGCGAGACCGTGGCCGACGGCGAGGTCGACGGTCTCTCCGAGGCCGATCTTGTCGCGCTCTACCGAGACCTGGTGCTCCTGCGCACCTACGACGAGCGGTCGGTCGTCTACCACCGGCAGGGCCGCATCGGGACCTACGCGATCTTCTGGAATCACGAGGCCATGCAGGCGGGAGCCGCATTCGCGCTCGGCGACGACGACTGGATCTTTCCGTCCTACCGGGAGTCGGCGATCGGGCTCCTGCGTGGGATGCCCGCTGAGACGATCCTTTCCTGGTGGCGAGGGCATCCGGCCGGCTGGTGGAACCCGGCCGACTACAACGTCGCGTCCATCTCTGTGCCCATTGCGACGCACGTCCCGCACGCGGCCGGGCTCGCCTGGGGGAAGAAGCTGCGCGGAGAAGACGCCTGCGCGATCGCGTTCTTCGGCGATGGGGCGACCTCCGAGGGTGCTTTTCACGAGGGCGCGAACTTCGCCGCCGTCATGCGCGCGCCGCTCGTCCTCCTCTGTAACAACAACGGGTGGGCGATCTCCACTCCGTTGTCGGCGCAGACACGGGCCGAGGCTCTCGTGGACAAGGCGGTGGGCTACGGGATGCCGGGGACGCGGGTGGACGGCGCCGACGTGCTCGCCGTGTACGAGGCGACGCGGGAGGCGGTCGAGCGCGCGCGCGGGGGGGAGGGGCCGAGCTTCATCGAGGCGGTCACGTACCGGACGGCACCGCATGCGACCGCCGACGATCCACGCGTCTACATCGACCTCGAGCGGGTCGAGGCGGAGAAGAAGCGCGAATGCGTCGGGCGCTACGAGGGCTATCTCCGGCGCCTGGGGGTGCTCTCGGACGAGGCGGTCGAGGAGATTCGTGGGGACGCGGCCGACGTCATGCGTACAGGGATCGGCGCGGCCGAGGCCGAGTCGCCCGCGGACATCGGGCTCGTCTTCGAGCACGCGTACGTCGATCCGCCCCCCTCGCTCGCGGCGGACCTCGCCGACCTTCGCCGCATCCTCGGAGGCTCGAGTGGCTGAGCTGACGCTGGTCGAGGCGATCAACGATTGCTTCCACACGGAGCTCGAGCGGGACGAAAACGTAATGGTGCTCGGCCAGGACGTCGGTCGCGCGGGCGGCGTCTTTCGCGCGACCGCGGGTCTGCTCGACCGCTTCGGGGCTGATCGCTGTGTGGACACGCCACTCGCGGAAGCGGGGATCCTCGGCTCCGCCGTCGGTCTCTGTATGGCCGGCTGGCGGCCCGTCTGCGAGATGCAGTACGACGCGTTCTCCTACCCCGCGCTCGACCAGCTCATCACGCATGTGGGCCGCTACCACTGGCGAACGGGCGGCAGGATGACCTTCCCGCTCACGATCCGCATGCCCTACGGCGGCGGCGTGCGCGCGCCCGAGCTCCACGACGACTCCCCCGAGACGTACTACGTGCACACCCCCGGCGTGAAGGTGGCGATCCCGTCGACTCCGGCGGACGCGAAGGGGCTTCTTGCCGCGGCCATCCGCGACCCTGACCCTGTCGTCGTCTTCGAGCCGAAGCTCCACTATCGGACGATGCGTGGAGACGTGCCGGAGGGCGACTACGTCGTTCCGCTCGGCCAGGCCCGGATCGCTCGGGAGGGCTCCGACCTGACCCTCGTCGCCTACGGCTCGATGGTGCCGCTCTCCGAGCAGGCGGCGGACGCGCTCGCGGGCGAGGCGAGCGTCGAGGTGCTCGACATCCGCACCCTGAAGCCCCTCGACGAGGAGGCGCTCCTCGCCTCGGCCGCGAAGACCGGCCGGGTCGTGATCGTCCAGGAGGCCCCCCGCGTCGCGGGCTTCGGCGCCGAGCTCGCGGCGATCCTGGCCGAGAAGGCCATGCTCGACCTGCGGGGCCCGGTCGTCCGCGTGACCGGCTTCGACGTGCCTTACCCGTACTGGCAGATCGAGGACGCCTACATGCCCTCCGTCGAGCGCGTCGTCGACGCGGCACGGCGCCTGCTCCGGTTTTGAGCACCTGACCGAGCGGCTACGCCTCTGGCTCGAGCGCGGCGAGGGCGGCTACTGGCTGCGCGACGCGGCCACGAGAGAGCCGGTGCACTGGAATGACGAGCGCCTTCTGATCGTGCCGCTGGCCGGGGCCTCGTATCGCCCCGAGGCGTTGCAGGATGACGCCTTCACGCCCGGACGCCTCCTCGCGCTCGTCCCGGAGCCGGAGAACCAGCACGACCCGAATGCCGTCGGGATCTGGGACGCGGAGCGCCTCCTCCAGGGCGGCTACGTTCCGGCAGATGCGACGGCACGCGTCCCACCCGACGCCCAGGCGGTCTCGCTCTGGGAGTTTCAGGACGTCGAGAGGCGGCGCGTCGGCCTCCGTGTCCTGATCGCGCCGGCGGACGCTTGGATCGGGCTGCCGCGGCCCTAGGCGCAAGTATTGTCCGCCGCCGATGGCCTACGAGTTCAAGCTGCCCGATCTCGGTGAGGGACTGACCGAAGGCGAGATCGCCCGCTGGCTCGTCGCGGAGGGCGACGAGATCGTCGAGGACCAGCCGCTCGTCGAGATCCAGACGGACAAGACCACGGTCGAGATCCCCTCGCCCGCCGCGGGGAAGGTGGCGCAAATCCTCGTGGGCGAGGGTGACACTGTCCCGGTGGGCACCGTGCTGATCGTGATCGGCGGCGATGGAGCGGTCGCCGGGGAGCGGCCCAGCGCCTCGGGGGCGGCGCCTACCGCACCGCCCCCGAGGCAGTCGTCTGACTCCCCGGCACGCGGGCGCGTTCGCGCGACGCCGCTCGTGCGCCGGGTGGCGCATGAGCTCGGCGTCGACCTCGGGTCGCTGGTGGGGACGGGCCCTCAGGGGCGGGTGACCGAGGACGACGTGCGGGGCGCGGCCTCCGGCGTCGAGCCGGCACCGGCGGAAGCAGGCCGTCGCGAGCCGCTCCGCGGCGTCCGCAAGCTGATCGCGCAGCACCTGACGACGTCCCATCGCGAGGTTCCGGCCGTGACCGTCGTCGAGGAATGCGACTTCGCCGCGCTCGACGCGGTGCGCGGCCAGCGCAGCTACCTGCCGTACCTCCTCGAAGCGACCGTCCGAGGCCTACGCGCGGTACCGGAGCTGAACGCCCGGCTCGAGGGCGACGAGATCCTCTACCTCGAGCGCTTCGACCTCGGTCTCGCAGTCCAGACCGGCCAGGGGCTCGTCGTCCCCGTCGTCCGCGGCGTTGACGCGCGATCACCGGACGACCTCGAGGCCGAGGCAACCCGCCTGGCCGAGGCCGCCCGCTCGGGGAGCCTGACGCCCGAGGAGGTTCGCGGGTCGACCTTCACCGTCTCGAGTGGAGGCAAGCTGGGCGGCCTCTTCGCGACACCGCTCGTAAACCATCCGGAGGTCGGGATCCTCGGCCTCCACCGGATCGGCGAGCGGCCCGTCGTTCGCGACGGCCAGATCGTCGTCGGGAAGGTGGGCTGGCTCTCCTGCACGTTCGACCACCGGGTCGTCGACGGCGTTCGCGCGAGCGAGTTCCTGCTCACGGTAATCGGGCGCCTACAGGGCCCCGAATAGCGAAGAGCCCGGCCGTAGCCGGGCTCTTCCACCATGCGCCCTCGCGAAAGGGCTAGTCGTCGTGCCCGCCGCCTCGGCCGCCGTGGCCACCGCGGCCAAGATCGCCGCGGATCTCGCCGCCGGGCGCCACGCTTGTGTGGACGTTCGCGTAGGCCTCCCCGCGCCTCATGGCCCGGATCAGGTCCTCGATCTCGCCCGCGGCCACTCCCTGGCCGGCCGGTCCGATCACGTCGGCCCGGTCGATCACGCCGCGCACCGTGCCCGCTCGCGGCGGGCAGACGGGCTTGTCGCTCGAGGTCGCCGGCCCGCACAGAAACGCGCTGATGCCGCCGTTCTCGTGCTGGTCGCCGATGTGGATGTGGGCCTGGGCGGCGTCGCCCTCCAGGCCTTCGTACCGAAGTACGTACTCGATCGCGGGCTCGCCCGCGAGCCTGATTACGCGGGCGTGGAAGCGCCCCTCGCCCATCCGAACCTGGGACGGAACTTCTTGCCAGCCGTTCAGCCTGGTATCGAACGCGCCGCGCTCCCCGCCTCCGCCTCGCGCAATCGCAAACGAGCCGCTTGCGAGTGCGGTTACGACAGCGCCAAGAAGCGCCGCTAGCACAATCTTTCTCATTTGACCTCCCTGTCGGACCCCTGGACGTACGAAGCCCGGGGACAAGTGGATTGAAGTCTAGGCCGCGACGGTCTCGGGCGAGCCGACGAGGTAGGGCTCGAGCATGCGCTCGATCTGAGGCGCGCTCACGCGGCCCTCGAGGCGCGCCACCGGGCGCTTGTCCTTCACGAGGATGAGCGTCGGGACGTCGGTCACTCGCAGTCGTTTGGCCACCTCGGCCGACGCATCTACGTCGATGCGCGACACCCGCAGGCGCGACCGCTCTTTGCGGGCAAGGTGGGCGAGGAGGCTCTCCATGCGCCTGGCCGGCCCCGAGGGCGGGGTGGTGAAGAAGAGAAGAATGGGACGCGTCTCGTTTTCCATCGCGGGAGCCGGTACTGGACAATTCCTTCCCCAAAACGCGCTCGACGAAACGGCTAGGGCCGCCCATGGCGCCGCGTGTCCGGCGGGGGAGCCGTCGGGAGCGGCACGTACTGGACGCTCGGCCGGCGCCCGCCGGCCTGCGAGAAAAGGGCCATCAGCTCGTAGGCCTCGTGCGGGACGCCCTCGGCAACCGGCAGCCCGAGATCGCGCGCCTCGCCCAAGGTGATCGGGTCGTCGTGGGTGTAGTGGCCGCCCGCAAGCTGCTCGGCCACCGCCTCCGCCCGCTCGGCCTCCATCCGCGGGGCCAGCAGGCTGCGGACGACCTCCTTCATGTGCCGGAGCGCCTTCTCGGCCACATCGCTCAGGATGAGCGTGCGGTCGTCCACCCGATCGATGGGCTTGCGGGCTACGGTGCGCACGATCGAGGCCGCCGGGAGGTCTCCGAGCTGCGGGTCGACCGGCCCGAGAACGGCGGCAGGGTCCATGAGCACCTCGTCGGCCGCGAGGGCGATGAGCGTGCCGCCGGACATGGCGTAGTGCGGCACGAGCACCGTCACCCTGCCGGGGTGGTCGCGGAGTGCATAGGCGATCTGCTCGGATGCGAGGACGAGGCCGCCGGGGGTGTGCAGCACTAGGTCGATCGGCCGCTCGTCCGGAGTCATGCGGATGGCGCGCAGGACTGCCTCCGAGTCCTCGATGTCGATGAAGCGGAAGAGCGGTACACCGAGGAAGCCAACGGTTTCCTGGCGATGGATGAGCGCGATCACACGCGTGCCGCGCGCCCGCTCGATCGTCTCGAGGGCGCGGACCCGCCGGCGCTCTAGGAGCTTCCGGCTGAGGACGGGCACCAGGAGCACCGCGGCGAGGAGAAGCGCGACGAGGAGGCCGAAGTCCATCCCTCGGCGAGCCTACCCCGGGCTACACTTTCCGGCGGCTTGGACGGCTTGCTCGACCTGTACCTCCTCGGCGTGGCGCTCGGCCTGGGCGTCGCGGCCGGAACGCCCGGTCAGGGGCGCGAGGGAAACCGCGCGCTCGCGCTTGCCTTGATCGCCGCGGCAGCCGTCGCCGCCGCGCTCATCGCCGTCTTTGCGACCGGGTGGGCGATCGTCGCCACGATCGTCGGCGTCGCGATCGGCGTCTTCTCGTTCCGGCATTTGGCTCCGGCGGCCGTCCTCGCCGCCGCGCTCGCGCTCGCCCTTCTCGCACTCGTGCCGGTTGTCGGGTACTTGGAAGCACTCGCAGCGCCGCTCCTCGGCGAGCGGCTGCGGCGTCGCGCCTCGGGCCGTTTCGCCGGGCTTCGCATCCTCGCCAAGGACTAGTGCCCCCGCGCCGGGCCGCGAAGAAGGTCGTCCTCGTCGTGATCGACGGGTTGACGCCGGGCATGCTGGAACGCGGGATCGAGGAGGGCCGCGTTCCGGCGCTCTCGCACCTCGTCGACCAGGGCAGCTACCGCCGGGGCGTGACGACCTTCCCGTCGGTGACCCCGGTCTGCCTGACTACGATCGCGACGGGCGCCCACCCGGACGTGCACCACATCCCCCACCTCTCCTGGTACCACCGGGGCGAGCGGCGGATCATCGAGTACGGCTCGTCCTTTCACGCGATGCGGGCGGTGGGCGCGCGGCAGGCGGTCCGCGACGCGGTCTTCAACATGAGCCACTCGCACGTGAGCTCCCGCGCGACGACGGTCTTCGAAGCCGTTGAGGACGCGGGCCTCGTTCCGGCTGCGATCAACTTCACGTGCTACCGCGGACGAACACGCCATCCCATCCGCCTCCCGGAGCTCGCAACCCGGAATCGCTGGTTCGAGGCCGCGTACGGGCCCAAGCGCTTCTTCTTCTTCAACTTGTTCGAATCCGACCCGACCGGAGCGCCTTTGGCGGTTCGCTCGCGAGTGGAGGGCTCGACGGACGCTTACGCGGGCTACGTGGGGCGCTGGCTCGTCACGCGGGACGGCTTCGACTTCCTCGTCTTCTACCTCCCCGACTTCGACTACGCCTCCCACCTGGCCGGGCCCGCCTCTCCGCTCGACGCCCTCTCCCGCGCGGACGCGAGCGTCGGGCAGCTGATGGAGGCTGCCGGTGGCCCGGACGAGCTGCTCGAGCGCTACGCCGTGATCGTCTGCGCAGACCATGGGCAGACCCACGTGGACAAGGTCGCCAGCCTGCAGGAGTCGTTCTCCGACCTGAGAGTCCTGCGCGGTCGCCGCGAGGATCCCGACGCGTCGGATGTGGCGATCACCGCCTCGAACCGATCGGGGATGGTCTACCGGCTCCCCGCTTGCGGGGCGAGCACGCGGGAGCTCGCCCAGCGGCTCGACGGCGAGCCGGCGGCGGACGTCGTCCTCTTTCGGGAAGGCCCGCTTGCGGTAGCCCGGCGCCGGGGCCAGGAGCTTCGCTTCGCGCCTGAGGACGGAGGTTGGGGGACGGAGGGCGAGCGCGGGCTTCTCGAGGACTCGGTCTATCCGGACGCCCTCGAGCGGGCCTGGTGCGCGCTCGCGTGCCCGAACGCGGGCGAGGTGATCGTCTCCGCCGCGGACGGCTACGAGTTGGCCGACCTCGGCGGCCGCCATCATTCGGGCGGCGGGAGCCACGGCTCGCTACAGGTCGGCGACTCGGTGGTGCCCATCATCGCCGCGGGCTTCGGCGAGGAGCTTGGCGAGTGCCCCAGCCTGACTGAGCTCGCGCCGTTCGTCCTCTCGGCGCTCGGTGTCGAGGTGCCCGACTCGATGGCCCGCCGGGCCGAGACCGCCGGTGCTCGAGTCTGATTTCGCCTCCGAGCGCCGCGCGATGGTGGCGGGACAGCTTCGCGACCGCGGAATCGACGACGAGCGCGTGCTTGCGGCCATGGGGCGGGTCCCGAGAGAGGCGTTCCTGGACGAGGGGGATCGCCCGCGCGCCTACGAGGACGCACCCATCGCGATCGGGTTCGGCCAGACGATGTCCCAGCCCTTCATGGTCGCGCTCATCGCGCAGGCCGCGGATGTCCGGCCCGGACGGAAAATCCTCGACGTTGGGACGGGCTCAGGCTACGCGGCGGCTGTCCTTGCCGACCTCGGCGCCGAGGTGCACTCGATCGAGCGGATCCCCGAGTTGGCCGAGCGGGCCACCGACCGTCTAGGCGCCGCGGGGTATGCCGGGGTCCGGGTGCATGTCGGCGACGGATCACTCGGCGTCCCCGAGGCGGCCCCGTTCGATGCCATCACGGTCGCCGCTGCGGCTCCCCGGCTGCCGCTGACGCTGTACGAGCAGCTCGTGCTGGGGGGGCGCCTCGTCGTCCCCATCGGCAGGCGCCACACGCAGCGGCTCGAGATCGCGATCCGCAGTCCCGAGGGCCCGGCAGTCCTGCACTCGGTTCCTTGCCGCTTCGTCCCTCTGGTGGGCGAGCGTGGCTACCGTCGGTCCGGCCGCAGGTAGGCACGACCCCGTAACTAGGCTTCGGCGGATGCCGCGGAACCGCGAAGCCGTCGCCCCGCGGAGCCTGACGGGCGGCCGCTGGGGACTCGCCCTTCGCCGCCCGGCCAACTGGATGCAGCTGGCAAAGTTCGCGGCCGTCGGCGCCTCCGGGTACGTCCTCAACCTGGCCGTCTATTCGATTCTCGTCGTCGCCGGCATGCATTACCTCGTCGCGGCGGTCTGCTCGTTCGCCCTCGCCGTGACGAACAACTACGCATGGAACCGGGCCTGGACCTTCCGCCACCAGCGCGGGAACCTCTTCCACCAGGGTGCTCGCTTCCTGCTCGTCTCGCTCGTTGCGCTCGCCGGGAACCTGCTCTTTCTGCGCGGTCTCGTCGGGCTCGGACTGGGGGAGATCGTCGCCCAAGCACTCGCGATCATCCTCGTCATGCCGTGGAACTTCCTCGCGAACAAGCTGTGGAGCTTCGGACGGCGCTGACGCGGCTCGCCTTCGTTGCCGCTGCGGTGGTCGCTCTGGTGGCCCCCGCGGCCGGCGCGCAGTCGGGCCCGATCTACGACGCGGACGGCAACCTGATCGGCACGCCGTTCGTCCCGCCGCCGCGCGAGGCGCGGCTGACCGAGGAAAAGGCGCTCGATCTCGCCCTTCGCGATCCCAAGCTGCGCGACTGGGTCGAGCGGTACGAAGGACGGAAGCTGACGAAGGACGCGACCTTCGAGGAGGACGATGGCGTCTGGACGGTGAAGGTCTGGGTGCCGGGCGAAGCCGGGCAGATCGTCGAAGCGAAGGTCGACGACGCCTCCACGCGTGTGACCGAGGCCTGGACCGGCCCCCAGGTCGCATGGAAGATGGCGCGGGGCTACGACGGGGCCTTCGGACGGAAGATCAACGATCCGTTCGTCTGGCTCGGCTTCTGCGCCTTCTTCCTCGTCGGGCTCGCCGACCTTCGTCGACCGCTTTCCGTCCGGAACGCCGACCTGCTCGCGCTCCTCTCCTTCGGCCTGTCGCTCCTCTTCTTCAACAAAGGTCAGGTCTTCACGGCGATGCCGCTCGTCTATCCGCCGCTCGTCTACCTGCTCGGCCGTCTGGTCTGGGTGACACTCCGGGGACGCGGCCGGCCGACTCGGCCCGTCTGGCCCGTGTGGCTCCTGCTCGCGGCGACCGTCTTTCTGACCGGCTTTCGGATCGGGCTCAACACCGAGGCCTCGAACGTGATCGATGTCGGGTACGCGAGCGTGATCGGCGCCCAGCGGATCACCTCGCAGGGCGAGATGCCCTACAGCCATATGCCGACCGATGAAGGAAAGGAGTGCGGCGCCGCCGATGGAGACGGGTACGTCCGTGAGCGCATCCAGACGAACGGGCGCTGCGAGTCGGCGAACGGGCGCGGGGACACCTACGGGCCCGTGGCCTACCTCGGCTACGTACCGGGCTACCTCGCCTTCGGCTGGACCGGGAAGTGGGACGAGCTGCCCGCCGCGCACTTCACCTCGATCCTCTTCGACTTGCTTGCGCTGGCCGGGCTCGCGCTCGTCGGGCGGCGCTTCGGGGGGTCGCGCCTCGCCGTGACGCTCGCGTTCGCCTGGGCGGCCTACCCGTTCACGCAGTACGTCTCGAGCTCGAACTCGAACGACTCGATCATGCCCGCGCTACTCATCTGGGGCTTCTGGCTCGTCTCGTCGCCTCCGGGGCGAGGCGCATTCCTCGCCCTCGCCACCTGGGCGAAGTTCGCCGGCCTCCTTCTCGTGCCGCTCTGGGCGTCCTACCCCAGGGGCCTCGAGCGACCTGCCGTTCCCCGCCTCGTGCTCTTCGCCTCTGGGTTCCTGCTCGGGACGGCTCTGGCCTTCTGGATCTTCCTGCTCGAGCCCGACCCGCTCGCCGCGGCGGGCGTGTTCTGGGACCGGACGTTCGGGTGGCAGCTCTCACGTTCCTCGCCGTTCTCGATCTGGGACTGGGACGAGTACCCAGGCTATCCTGACCTGGCCGTCCTCCAGGGCGCGCTCAAGGTCCTCCTGCTCGTGTCGGCGCTCGCCCTCTACTTCGTTCCGAGGCGCAAGAGCCCGCTCCAGCTCGCTGCGCTCACGGGCGCGCTCCTGATTGGCTTCGAGCTCGTCCTCACGCACTGGTTCTATCTCTACATCCCGTGGTTCTTCCCCTTCGTGGCGATCGCGCTCCTCGCTCCTGCAGCGCGGCGCCGGCGCGCCGAGGAGCGGGAGGAGGAGCCGCCTGCCGGTGAGCGCGAGATCCCAGAGCTCGTTCCCGCGGGCTGACCCGCTCCGCGTCGCGACGGCCGCGGCGGCCGGGGTCGCGCTCTTCTCCCTCGCGTGGGCGCTCCTCCACCTCGGCTTCTACAGCGACTACCAGATCATCGACACGCCCGTCTACCAGGGCTACGGCGACGCAATGCTCGAGGGGAAGGTGCCCTATCGGGACTTCGAGCTCGAATACCCGCCCGGGGCGCTGCCGGCGTTCGTGGTGCCGTCGCTCGGGGCGGGCGGGAACTACCCGACGCTCTTCGAGGCGCTCATGCTCGCGTGCGGCGCGGCCGCGGTCGCCTTCGTCGCCGTCGGGCTCGCGGCTGCGGGCGCCTCCACGGCGACCCTCTATGCGGGCGCGGCGGCTGCCGGCCTGGCGCCCCTTCTCCTCGGCTCGGTGCTGCTCAGCCGCTTCGACCTCTGGCCGGCCGCACTCACGGCGGGTGCGCTCGCCGCCCTCGCGTCCGCGCGAAACCGGATCGGGCTCGGCCTGCTCGGCGCTGCGGTCGCGGCGAAGCTCTACCCCGTCGTCCTCGTGCCGCTCGCGCTCCTCTACGTCGCTCGCCGGCGCGGCCCACGTGAAGCTCTGGTAGCGCTCGGCGTTTTCGCGCTCGTCCTCGTCGTGGTCGTTGGCCCCTTCTTCCTCGCCTCACCCGGCGGGCTTCTCGACAGCGTCGAGCGTCAGACGGGCCGGCCGCTCCAGCTAGAGAGCCTCGGCGCAGGCGTGCTTCTTGCCGCACACCGGCTGGGTCTCTACGAGGCGACAGTGGTCTCGAGCCACGGCTCGCAAAACCTCGCCGGCGCCCTTCCCGACACGGTCGCCTCCCTGCAGACGGTTGTGCAGGCGCTCGCGCTAGTCGGCATCTGGATCGTCTTCGCGCGCTCGGAGCGAGGGCCGGCCGACCTTCTAGTCGGGTGCGCGGCGGCTGTGGCAGCGTTCGCCGCGTTCGGAAAGGTGCTCTCCCCGCAGTTCCTGATCTGGCTCCTTCCGCTCGTGCCGCTTGCGCTCAGCCGTTCACGCCTCGCCCTCGGAATCTTCGCCGGAGCCCTCGTTCTGACGCAGCTCTGGTTTCCGGGCCGCTACTGGGACGTGGTCGCGCTCGGGCCGGTCGCATGGCTCGTCGTTTGCCGCGACCTCCTGCTCGTCGGGCTCGTAGCCGTCCTCGTCCGCGCTACGGGACGGGAACGCGCACGGCCTCGCAGCCCGTAGCGCGGCCGTCCGGCTCGCAGTCGACGATCACGCCCTCTAGACGAACGTCGCCGCTCGCGGGGTGGAACCGGACTGGCATGCCGGTGCGCATCCGGCGGATGGCCAGGTCGGCCTGCACGCCGATCACGGAGTCATGCGGGCCTGACATGCCGGCGTCGGTGATCGCCGCGGTCCCCCCGGGCTGCACGCGCGCATCGTTCGTCTGGATGTGCGTGTGCGTGCCGAGCACGGCCGTCACTCGCCCGTCGAGCAGGCGTGCGAGCGCGACCTTCTCGCTCGTTGCCTCGGCGTGGAAGTCGACGACGACGACCGGCGTCGTCCGCCGCGCCTCCTCGACCAGCTCGTCCACGAGAAGGAACGGGTGGACGGCCACGTCGAGAAAGAGGTGGCCTTGGAGATTGATCACCGCCACCGGCGTCCCGTCGGCTGTGGGGGCGAAGGTCAATCCGCGGCCCGGGGCATCCGGCCCGCCGAGGTTCGCGGGTCGCAGCACGCGGTCGCTCGACTCGAGCAGCGGGATCAGGTCGCGCTGCCGCCACACGTGATTCCCGGTGGTGATGACGTCGGCGCCCGCGGCCAGGAGCTTCGCGGCGAGCTTGGCGGTCAGGCCGACGCCATCGGCCGCGTTCTCTCCGTTTACGACGCAGAAATCGACACCAAGCTCGTGGCGCAGACCCTGGAGACGCTCCTCGACCGCGCGGCGGCCGGGCGAGCCGAACACGTCCGCGAGGAAGAGGATCCGAATCGCTACGGAGCGGACAGTGAGGCCGCCGTGTGAACCTCGACGTGGACGTGCTGGCCCGTGTCCTGCGTGTAGCGGGCGAGCGCCGCCCGCTCGACCTTCGAGAGGTCGAGGATTCGGCCGAGCTTCGTCCGGGTGGCCACGACGGGGTCGCCGACGCTGAGGGACGGGTCTGCGCGGAGGTTCGTGAGCGCGACGACCACCCCGGACTCCCCGGCGGGCTGGATCTCGATCCGCTTCCCGTAGGTGAGCTCGTCGACGACTCTGTCGGACACCGCGATGACTGTCCCGTCCACCGGCGCGTAGACGTCAGTCCCGACGGGTGCCCCGATGTCGAGTCCGCCCGTGTGCGGCCCGATCCCGCCCTCCAAGAGGTAGTAGCGGATCCCCGAGCCGTCGCCGCCGACGAGATGCTGCACGAGCCGGCCGAAGACTCCAGCGTTGGCCTGTGAGCCCACCGCCTCGAGCGCGAGCGCGGACTCGCCGGCCGCGTGGTAGCCGATCGCGGTCACACGGCCCTGGTTGACGGGCAGCTGGACGCGGAGGGTCTCGTAGAGCGCGACGACCTGAGGGCTCGGTGGGCCAGAGGGCAGGAGGCGCTGCGCCGGGGCGAGCCCGACGGTTTCGACCGGCCGTTCTCCGCCCGCGCCGAACGCAGTAAGGAGAAGGACGAGGGCGACGGCGCCCGCGAAGGCGAGAGCTGCGAACCGGCGGGCGCGCTGGACCCTCGCACGCTTCCTCTCTCGTAGCGCAGCACGGGCGGCCAGTCCCGGTGCTTCGGGCCAAGCCATCCGCAGCAAGCTACCCGAGGCCGGTCTGTCGTTCAACCGGCTACCCGCCTCTGAGGCCAATGTCAGACGCGGTTGCGGCGGGGGCTCCTCCCACTCGAGCGCGAGGGAGCCGTCGACTGGCTGCCAGTCCCAGGCGTCGGGTCGCCGGCACCGCCGAACCGGCCGGTTTGCAGGCGCTTCGGCCTGCTGGTCGTATGGGGTCCCGGGAGCCATTGGGTAGTGTCGGCTCCGGATCAGGGTGGCAGCGCGGCCGGACAACGAGCCTTTCCTTTCGGCCCGAGGCGTGGCGCGTCGCTACGGATCGCACGAGGCCCTCGCGCCCACGGATCTCGACGTCCGTGCGGGCGAGACGCTGGCGCTCGTGGGCCCGAACGGCGCGGGCAAATCGACACTGCTGGCCATCCTCGCGGGCGCGCTCGAGCCGACTGCCGGCCGGGTGGAGCGGGCGAGCGCAGCGCCGCGGGTCGGCTGGGTCCCGCAGCGTCCCGCGCAGTACGGGCGTCTCACGGCGCGCGAGAACCTGGAGCTCTTCGCGCGCCTCGAGGGAGTCCAGGACGTCCCGGGCACGGTGGAGCGGCTGCTCGCGCTCGTCGATCTCGTCGGGCCGAACCGGCCCGCGGCATCGCTCTCGACCGGAAACCAGCAGCGCCTGAATATCGCGCTCTCGCTCCTCGCGGATCCGGAGGTCCTCCTTTTGGACGAGCCGACGGCAGCCCTCGACCCCGGCCAGCGCCGGCGGCTGTGGAGTCTTGTCGACGTCGTGCGCGAGCGCGGGGGAGCCGTCGTCTTCGCGACGCAGAACCTGGACGAGGTCGAGCACCATGCCGACGCGGTCGCCGTTCTCCAGGCCGGCCGACTCGTCTTCCTCGGGCCCTTCGCCGAGTACGAGCGGAGCCCGGCCGCGGAGATTTTTGCGTGAGGGCCGTCCGCCTGCTTCTCGCGAAGGACCTGCGGACGCTCTCGCGTGCGCCGGCCCTGGTCGTCGCGCTCGTCCTCTACCCGCTCCTGATCGCGCTCCTCGTCGGGCTCGTCGCTCGCTTCGCTGCCGACCGCCCCCGCGTCGGCTTCGTCGACCAGGACCGGATCCCGGAGTCCCTCGTCGTCGGTGGGCAGAGCTTCGACGTGAACGGCGTGATCGAGCAGGTCGAGACTGAGGTCGACCTCGTGCGCATGTCCGAGGACGAGGCGGCGGACGCGCTGAGGACAGGCGACACCGTTGCGACGATCATCGTCCCGCGCGGCTTCGTATCCCGGCTGCGAAGCCTCATCCGGCGGCCCGAGCTCGTTCTGCGAATAACGCGCGGAGGCCTCGCTGGGCGGGTCGAGCGCCAGACCGAGGCGCTCGTCTACAACCTCAATCGGCGGCTGCAGGACGCCTACATCGACGCGAACCTCGAGTACCTCAGGCTGATCCGCGAGGGCGGCCGCGGCACCTTCCTCGGGAACGACTTCGAGATCGTCGGGTTGGAGGGCGCGCAGCGGATCCTGGCAGAGCTGGAAGGCCGGGCGAAGGACCCGGTCGCCCGGGCCGAGGTCGAGGAGCTTCAGACCTTCGTGCGGGAGGCACTCCTCGCACTCGATCAGAGCGGCGAGACCCTGCGCGCGACGGCAAATCCGATCACGCTTCGGCTCGACGACGAGGGACGCCGCGGCTGGCTCCTCTCGGCCCAGGTGCAGGCCTACGCGCTCGCCCTGACGATCGCGCTCCTCTGCATCCTCGTCGCCGCCGCGGGGATCGCCGCCGAACGCGACGAAAACGTTCTCGGGCGCCTGACGCGAGGGCTGGTCGGGCTCGGCGAACTCGTTGCCGAGAAGATCGCGCTGGTCGCCCTCGTGGCCGTCGGACTCGGGCTCGTCCTGGCACTCGGCCTCGGAGCGGCGATCGAGCTCGCGGGCTCGACCTCCTTCGCCTCGTGGGCGCGGGTGCCTTTCCTCGCCGCAGGTCTCGCCGTCGCTGGAGCGGCCTTCGGCGCGTTCGGCGTCCTGCTCGGGACGCTCGCGCGCGAGACCCGGGCCGCCGCGCTCGTCGCCATCCTCGTTGCGTTGCCGGTGGTGCTGCTCGGCCTACTCCCCGAGGTGGCCGTCGCTCCGGCCGCCTGGGTCTCTACCGCGTTTCCTTTCGCGCATGCGGTGCGGCTCTTCGAGTCGACGCTCTACGACGCAGATCCGTGGGCGACGATCGGGCGCGAGGTCGCCTGGCTCGCCGGCCTCACTGTGGTCTTCGGCGGTGCGGCTCGGCTCGGAATGAGGCGCTTACTCGCGTAAGCTCGCCGCCGACCAACAGGAAGGGGCGAGATGGCTTCGGGACTCGAGCCGTACTACGGGAACCACTGCCAGCGGCAGTTTCACGTGCCGGTGACGGTGTTCGGCAAGACGATCTCCTTCGACCGCCGCGCGGCGAACCAGCTCCTGCGCGCCGTCATGAAGGCCTACGAGATCCCGTATCAGGTCTACAGGATCGAGAGCTTCAACTGCCGCCAGACGACCAGCGGGAAGTCCTGGTCGACTCACGCCTGGGCCGCCGCCGTAGACATCAACCCCGAGAAGAACCCGTTCACGACCGGCGCGCTGAAGACAGACATGCCGAGCGACTTCGTCGAGTGCTTCACGAGCGAGGGGTTCGGATGGGGTGGAGGCTGGCGAAGCGTCAAGGACGCGATGCACTTCTCGCTCGCGCCCAACGAGGGCGGGCGCCCCAAGCCGCACGGGTTCGACCGCGCCCTGCAGCAGGCCGCGATCGAGCTCTGGATGGACCGCCACGGCGGCGTCAATCCGGAGATAAACGTAGGGCCGACGCCGAAGAAGCCTGGTAAGAAGGCTCCGACCTTCCCCGGCTACGACATGGATCGCGAGCGCTACTCGCGCAAGGAGGACGACAACGTTCGGCTCTTCCAGGAGCGGCTCGCCGAGCGGGGCTGGAATCTGGACCCCACCGGAAAGTTCAACCAGGCGACCGAGCAGATCGTCCGGGCCTTCCAACGGGAGAAGCGCCTGTTCGTCGACGGTGTCGTGGGCAAGAACACCTGGCGCCTGATCTGGGAGGCAGACATCACGTAGGCGCCTCGCGCGGGGTTACCCTGAAGGCGTGGCCACGTTCCCTGTAACGCGCTTGCGCCGTTTCCGCCGGACCGGCGCCCTTCGCTCGCTGGTGCGCGAGACCCGGCTCGACCTCGGCGACTTCGTCTACCCGATGTTCGTTTCCCCGGGCGCCGGCGTCGACGAGCCCCTCGCCGGGCTCCCCGGGATCGCGCGCCTCTCCGTCGACACCCTGGTCGAGGAGGCCTCGCGCCTGCACGGGCTCGGCGTCAACGCGGTACTCCTCTTCGGCATCCCCGAGGAGAAGGACGACGTCGGCTCGGGAGCCTATGACGAGGACGGGATCGTGCAGCAGGCCGTGCGCGCGCTGCGCGGCGCCACGCCGTCGCTCGTCCTCCTGACGGATGTCTGCCTCTGCGAGTACACGTCGCACGGTCACTGCGGCCTCGTCGAGGACGGGGAGGTCGCGAACGACCTCTCGCTGGAGCTCCTCGCCCGCACCGCTCTCAGTCACGCCGAGGCGGGCGCGGACGTCGTCTGCCCCAGCGACATGATGGACGGGCGGATCGGAGCCGTCCGCGGCGCCCTTGACGGCGAGGGCTTCGATCAGGTTCCGATCGTCGCCTATTCGGCCAAGTACGCCTCTGCCTTCTACGGGCCGTTCCGCGAGGTGGCCGACTCCGCCCCCGCCTTCGGTGATCGCCGGAGCTACCAGCTCGACCCCCCGAACGTTCGCGAGGCTCTGCGCGAGTGCGAGCTCGACCTCGAGGAGGGCGCGGACGCCCTCATGATCAAGCCGGCCCTTCCGTACCTCGACGTGATCGCCGCCGCGCGAGCCTCGTTCGACGCCCCTGTCTTCGCCTACAACGTGAGCGGCGAGTACGCGATGGTGAAAGCGGCGGCGCAAGCGGGCTGGCTGGACGAGCGCCAGGCCGCGCTCGAAGCGCTGACGTCCATCAAGCGCGCGGGGGCCGACGTGATCATCTCGTACTGGACGAGAGAGCTCGCTGCGTGGCTCTAGCCGCTGGCCGCGCCTCCCTCTGGGAGACGCTGGCGCGCGAGGCGGCCGACGAGAGCCCGCTCTGGAGCTCGGCCTTGCGCCCGGCCCATGAGCGCGAGGAGACGCCCGTCTTCTCGCTCCTGGCGGCCGACCCGTTCGCGCTTGGCCTCGAGACGATCTACGAGGGCTACCTCCTCCACTACGGACGGCCTCGGCTCTTCGAGACGAGCGACCGGGACACCGCGGTGCTCCTCGGTGACTATCTGTACGCGCACGGCCTCGTCCACGTCGCCGAGCTCGGCGACGTGGACGTCGTCGCCGACCTCGCCGAGCTGATCTCGGTCTGTGCCCACCTGCGCGTCGAAGGACGCCCGGGCGATGGGGCCGCCTGGGCCTCGGCCGTCGCGCTGCTCGGCCGCTGGCGCCATGCTTTCGACGTCTCCGGTGACGCGGCAGCCTGGGTCGAGCTGGCCGAGGCGGGCGCCCCCGCCGAAGCGGTCGCGCACTCCCTCACGCTGCACGCCGAGCGGGTTTCGTAGAATCGCCCCGCCATGAGCTTGCTGACGGCCTCCCTTCCCTTTGCCCAAGAGTCCGTCGCCGAGGAGGGGCGGCAGATCATCATCGTCATGCTCATCGTCGCGCTGGTCTTCCTGGGCGTGATCGCCCTCGGCCAGCTGACGCGCTACGCGGCGCACCGCCGCGCCGAGCGCAAGGCGCAGCGCCGCGCGTTCTGATCCCGAGCCCGGTCCGCTTCAGGCGAGTGCGTCGGGGCCCGCTCGCGCCTCGTTAAGCTGACCTCGGTGGTCGCGTCCGACCTTCGCTCCTGGCTCGACCTGCTTCGGCGGGAGGGCGAGCTCGTCGAGGTGGACGCCGAGGTCGATCCGTACCTCGAGGTGACGGAGATCGTCGATCGCACGGTCAAGGCGGGCGGGCCGGCGCTCCTCTTCCGGAACCTGAAGGGCTCCGAGCACCCTCTCCTCATCAACCAGTTCGGCACCGAGCGGCGGATGGCGATGGCCTTCGGCGCGCCGAACCTCGACGCCGTCTCCCAGAAGCTCGAGGACGTGCTCGAGATGCAGCCGCCCCAGGGCCTCATGGAGAAGGTCAGGGGCCTCGGGAAGCTCAAGAAGCTCGCGGACTCGATGCCGAAGCGGGTCGGGGGCGGTCCCTGCCAGGAGATCGTGCTCGAGCCGAATCTCGACCTCCTGCCGATCCAGCACTGCTGGCCGGGCGACCCCGCGCCCTTCATCACGCTCCCCGCGGTGATCACGAAGGACCCGCGGAACGGGACGCGCAACGTCGGCATGTACCGGATGCAGAAGATCGACTCCCGGTCGACCTTCATGCACTGGCAGATTCATAAGGACGGGCGCATGGACTGGCTCGCGACGGAAGGCCGGATCCCGGTCGCCGTCGCCCTGGGATGCGACCCCGTGACGACCTACTCGGCGAGTGCGCCGCTTCCGAAGCACATCGACGAGTTCATGCTCGCCGGCTTCCTCAAGGGCTCGCCGGTCGAGCTCGTCCCTTGCCGGACGATCGACCTTGAGGTTCCGGCCAACGCGGAGATCGTCCTCGAGGGCTACATCGAGGCGGGGGAGCTCGGCACCGAGGGGCCGTTCGGCGATCACACGGGCTACTACTCGCCGGCGGAGCCCTTCCCGATCTTCCGCCTGACCGCGATGACCATGCGCCGGAACGCGATCTACCCGTCAATCGTCGTCGGCATCCCGCCGCAGGAAGACGCGTGGCTCGGCAAGGCCACCGAGCGGATCTTCCTGCCCGCGATCAGGATGACCGTTCCGGAGATCGTCGACTTCGACCTCCCGGTGGCCGGCGCCTTCCACAACTGCGCGATCGTCTCGATCAAGAAGGCGTTCCCCGGCCACGCCAAGAAGGTCATGCATGCGATTTGGGGCCTCGGGATGCTGAGCCTGACCAAGACCGTGGTCGTCGTCGACGAGTTCGTGGACGTGCACGACTACAACGAGGTCGTCTTCCACGTTGGCGCGAACGTCGACCCGAAACGGGACGTGATCATCTCGGAGGGGCCTCTGGATCAGCTCGACCACGCTGCCTCGATGTACTGCTACGGCGGGAAGCTCGGGATCGACGCGACACACAAGCTCACGGTCGAAGGCGCGCGCGAGTGGCCCGAGCGGATTGCCATGTCGGCCGAAGTTCGTGACTTGGTCGACCGGCGGTGGTCCGAATACGGAATCGAAGCGTCGGCAGAGGAAAATGGCGGTATTTCCAGGGCTTTGCGGCAAAAGCTACGTCTTTGACACCGTCCGGCAAACACGAAAGAATCCGCGGCGCTTGTAACAGCGGCGTTTGCGCGAAGGGAGCAGGTTGGCCGACGAGCTAGAGCGGCCCGGAGAGAACGGCGAGAGCCAGGATCCTGCGGCCCATCTCCCGGCGCCCTCGATCTGGCCGTTCGGGTTCGCGCTCGGTGTCGCACTCGTCCTCGTCGCCCTGATCATCTCAAGCTGGGTGATCGTTGCCATCGGCGCGATTCTGGCCCTCGTCTTCGGCTTCCTCTGGATCCGCGCCGCGACCCGGGAGGTTCGCGCCACGCCGCCTCCCGAGCCCGCCGCATTGACTGCGGACGTCGAGGAGGAGGAAGGAGAGGAGGACGACGGCGAGCCGCGTCTCTCGCGCTCGCTCTTCCTCGAGGGCGCGACGCTCGGCATTGGCGCCGCGATCGGAGGGATCGTCACCCTGCCTTCGGTCGGCTTCATGGTGCTGCCGGCCTTCCTCGACCAGGAGTACGAGCAGATCGACCTCGGGCCGCTCGAGAGCTACCCGCGTGACCAGTGGGTGGTCGCGAAGTTCAGGGGTACCCAGGCCCAGCCGGACGGTGTCGCCAGGCGCACGGCCTACATTCGCTACAACGGCCAGCAGGACGGAACGCCGAGCTTCACGATCCTCTCCAACCGCTGCGTCCACCTCGGCTGCCCCGTGCAGCCACAGGGCCTGACCGACGAGGAGGCGCAGATGATCGAGACCGAGGCGGGGGGCGTGGAGCTCTTCAAGATGGCGCCGTCCGGCTTCGGCTGCCCTTGCCACGGCGGCGCCTACGACATCGAGGGGAACCGGACGGCTGGACCACCCGTCCGGGCGCTCGACCGTTACAAGTACTCGATCCACAACGGTCGCCTGCGGCTCGACGAGCCGTACAGCGTTGGGAAGGTCAAGGGCACGGGCTCCGACGCCCAGATCGCCGCCTATGACCTGGTCGACCCGGGTCAGCACGTCGATGGGCCCGAGCAGTTCTTCTACCCCTACGTGCCCTGATGCCGAAGACCAAGTCCAAGCGCCAGCAGCAGATAGAGGCTGTCGCCCTCTACCCGGTCGATTGGCTAGAGGAGCGCTCGGGCCTCATCGGCGGCCTCCGCTACTTCCTCTTCCGCAAGGTTCCGGCCGAGACCAACTGGTTCCATACGCTCGGCTCGGCCACCCTGACCGCTTTCATCGTCCAGGCGGTCACGGGCGTCATCCTCGCCATGTACTACAAGCCGAGCGCCGAGCTGAACCCGGAGACGGGGAAGCCGATCGCCTACGAGTCGATCGAGACGATCACAAATGACTTGACGCTCGGCTGGCTCGTGCGCGGGATGCACCGCTGGGGCGCGAGCGTCTTCATCATCCTCCTCTTCCTCCACATGGGCCGCGTCTTTCTCTTCGGCGCCTACAAGTACCCCCGTGAGCTGAACTGGCTCGTCGGCGCCGTGCTCCTCCTCATGGCGATGGGCGAGGGGCTGACCGGGTACCTGCTGCCCTGGGATCAGACGTCGTACTGGGCGACGGTCGTCGCGATCAACATCAATGCGAACGCGCCGATTGCGGGCCCCTTCCTGGGCGACTTCCTGCGAGGAGGGCAGGAGATCGGCTCGGAGACGCTCACGCGCTTCTACTCATTGCACATGCTCGTCATACCGGGGGGTCTGGCCGGCCTGATCGCGCTGCACCTCTATCTCGTCGTGCGCCTCGGCATCACGCCGCCGCCCTGGACGAAGGCCGCGGGTGGCTACGAGGCTCAGCCGAACGGCGGGCGGCCGGCGCGCACGGGCCTCGTCAACCCGAGCCCGCGAGGCAACGGCAACGGCGGTCGGGAGAGGCGCGAGTCCTAATGGCGTCCAAGGAGCAGCGGGAGCAGTTCAAGCTCTACAAGGAGGACGTCGAGCGGCGCGGGAAGCAGTTCTACCCGTACGCGATGTTCCACGACACGATCATGAGCTTCGTGGTCGTGTCCGTGATTGCCGCGCTCGCGGCGGTCTGGTATTTCACGGCCGAGGAGACGGCCGGCGAGGCCGGGGTACTCGGGCCGCGCTACGCGGAGCCGGCCGATCCCGCGACGACCTCGTTCGTCCCGCGACCCGACTGGTACTTCTACTTCCTCTTCTACCTCCTCCGGATCTTCAAGTGGCCGGAGTCGGTCATCCTCGGGACCGTCGGCATCCCGACGATCCTGATGATGCTGCTCTTCGCGCTGCCCTTCCTCGACCGCCGGCGCGAGCGGCGCATCGTCCGTCGGCCCGTCGCCGTCGTCGTCGCCCTCATGGTGATCGCGTCGATGGGGATCCTCACCTACAAGGGCGCAACGGCCGAAGAGCCGAGTGCGACGAGTGGGGAGGCGCTTCTCGTCGGCAACGACATGCCGACGGACGACGAGCAGGTCGTCGCCGGGGCAGACCTCTTCGCCAAGGTCGGCTGCCTGAATTGCCACGCGTACGGCAGCCAGGGGGCGGACGGGCCGGGGCCGGACGTCTCGGAGGTCGGCGACCAGGGCAAGGGCGAGGAGTACTGGGTTCAGTGGATCCGAAACCCGCAGTCTCTGAAGCCGGGAACGTCCATGCCCGCCTTCCCGAACCTCACGGACGAGCAGTTGCAGAACCTCGCCGTCTTCCTCGAAGCGTCGAAGAGCGGCGGCGGCGGCGGATAGCGCCGCCGGGATGCGCGTCTTCCTGGGGATCACCGGCGCCTCGGGCGCGCCCTATGCCGCGCGCGTGCTTCAGGGTCTGACGGCCGCCGGGTGCGAGGTCGGGATCGCCGCGTCCTCCTCGGGCGTGGAGGTGCTGGCGACCGAGCTCTACGGGGATCCTGGCCTGCCTCGCGCCGAGGTGCTCGAGCGCTTCGTGGCCGGCGCCCAGGGCGTGACCGTGTACGAGCCGAACGACTACAAGGCGCCCTACGCGAGCGGATCGGCGCGGGTCGACGGCTACGTGATCTGCCCGTGCTCGATGGCGACGGTCGGCACGATCGCCGCGGGCGCGATGGACAACCTGATCCACCGCGCGGCCTCGGTCGCCCTGAAGGAGGGCCGCCGCCTGGTCGTTATGCCGCGCGAGACGCCCCTCTCGACCATCCACCTGGAGGGCCTCATGCGCCTCCGAACAGCGGGCGCGGTTGTCCTCTTTCTCGCCCCCGGCTTCTACCACCAGCCGCAGACGATCGACGACCTGCTGGACTTCGTCGCCGCGCGTTGCCTCGACCAGCTCGGGGTCGAGAACGCCCTCTCACGGCGCTGGGGGGAGGGGTGAGCACGGGAACCGGGACGCTTCCGCCCGACGAAGTCCGGGTGATGTTCGACCGGATCACGCCCGTGTACGACGCGATGAATCGCGTGATGACCGTGGGGCTCGACCAACGCTGGCGGCGGCTCACGGCCCGCGCCGTCGTGCGGCCGGGCGAGCGCGTGCTCGACGCGTGCTGCGGGACGGGCGATCTGGCTGTCGCAGCTGAGCAGGCCGGCGGGCGCGTCACGGGTCTCGACTTCTCCCGCGGGATGCTCGAGCGGGCCAAACGCAAATCGTCGACCGTCGAGTGGGTTGAAGGCAACCTGACCGCGCTGCCCTTCGAGGATGAGTCGTTCGACGCTGCGACGGTCGGGTTCGGGATTCGGAACGTCCCCGACCTCGAGTCCGGTCTGCGCGAGCTTGCGCGCGTGCTGCGGCCGGGCGGGCGGCTCGCCTGCCTCGAGATCACCCGCCCGCGTGGGCTCCTGCGCCCCTTTTTCGGGATCTGGTTCGACCAGGTCGTCCCGCTGGTGGGCCGGCTGCTCCCGGGCGGCGCGGCCTACACCTACCTCCCGGCGAGCGTGCGCCGCTTCCCGGGCCCTGCCGACCTCGGCGCCGCGTTCGGGCGGGCCGGGCTTCGCGACGTCTCCTGGCAGCTCCTCGCCGGGGGGATCGTCGCCCTGCACGTCGGGACGAAGGGGTGAGCGCACTCGCGGCGGTACGGGAAGCTCCGGGGCTCGCCGGCTACCTCGAGGTGCTCGAAGACCGGCTCGCCCAGGCGGTCGCCGCGCACGGCGGTCTCGTCGCCACGATCGGTTCCGAGACCCTCGAGGCGGGAGGCAAGCGCCTTCGCCCCGTCCTGGTCTTCCTCTCGACGCCGCCTGACCTGCGCCCCGGCGAGCGCCCGCTTGCCGCCGGCGCGGCGGTCGAGCTCGTCCACATGGCAACGCTGGTACACGATGACCTCCTGGATCGCGCCGCCCTGCGACGAGGGAGCCCGACTGTCTGGGCGTCGTACGGCGAGCTGGCTGCCAAGGCCTCCGGCGACTACCTCTTCGCGCGAGCCTTCGCTGAGCTCGCCTCGGTGGGTGACCCCGCAGCCGTCGGAGTCCTCGCGAACGCCGCTCTCGACCTCGCGCGCGGCGAGGCGCTCCAGCGCCGCCAGGCCTTCCGCCCGGACACGGCGGTGGAGGAGTACCTCGCCCGCTGCTCGCTTAAGACGGGAAGGCTCTTCGAGGCCGCCTGCCTCCTCGGGGGCGGCCGGCGCGAGCTCGGCGATTTTGGTCTTGCGCTGGGGATCGCCTTTCAGATCGCGGACGACATTCTCGACTGCGTCGGGACTCCGGGTGCGACTGGTAAGGCTCCTGGTGTGGATCTTCGCGACGGCACTCCGACGCTCCCCTTGATCCTCGCCGCACGCGAGGACGATCAGGTCCGACGAGCGCTGGCCGGCGAGCCGCTCGCCGGCGCGTTGGGGCGAGTCGCGGCGACAGGGGCGCTCGAAGCCTCGCGAGACCTGGCGCTCGAGTACGCGCGCCGAGCGCGAGCCGCGCTCGACGGCGAGCCCGATCGCCTGTCGCTCGAAGCCCTCACGCACCTTGTCGTGGATCGGGAGAGTTGACGATGGCGATCGCAACCGAGCAGGCCGCACTCGATCTGATCCGCGAGAAGGTGGAAGCGGGCGAGCGCCTCGGCTTCGACGACGGCCTGACCCTCATGGAGTCGGATGACGTGCTGCAGATCGGCGAGCTCGCCGACACGGCCCGGCGCCTGCGTGGCGGCACCGACGACGTCTACTTCGTGCAGAACCTATACTTGAACCAGACGAACGTCTGTCGCGTGAAGTGCAAGTTCTGTGCCTTCGCGCGCACGCAGAAGCAGGAAGGCGCGTACACGTTCACGGCGGAGGAGCTCGTCGAGGACGCGCTCCGCCAGCGCGAGCTGACCGGGTTCACCGAGATCCACATGGTGGGCGGGGAGAGCCCGCACGTGGCCTTCGCGTACTACGTCGAGATCGTGCGACAGCTGAAGGAGGCGATGCCGGACGTCCACCTGAAGCTCTTCACGGCAAGCGAGATCCATCATATGACGAGGCTCTCAGGGCTCTCCCATGAGGAGGTCTTGCGTGAGCTCCGCGACGCTGGCCTCGGGTCGCTCCCGGGCGGAGGGGCCGAGATCTTCGCCGGCCGGGTGCGCCGTCTGATCGCTCCCGGGAAGGAGCATCCGGACTTCTGGTTCCACACGCACCGCGCCGCTCACGGCCTCGGCATCCCGACGCACTGCACGATGCTCTACGGACACGTCGAGACCTACGAGGAGCGCGTCGACCACCTGCTTCGCCTGCGGGAGCTGCAGGACGAGACGGGGGGCTTCCTCGCCTTCATCCCGCTCGCCTTCCACCCCGAGAACACGGTGTTCGAGCGCCGCGGCTGGACGCAGAGCGCAGGGACCGACGACCTGAAGGTGATCGCGGTCTCGAGGCTCCTCCTCGACAACATCCCGCATGTGAAGGCCTACTGGATCATGATGGGGATGCCGCTCGCGGCCGTCGCGCTCCACTTCGGAGCGAACGACGTGCAGGGGACAGTCGTTCGAGAGGCGATTTTTCACGCGGCCGGTGCGCGGACGGAAACGGAGCAGAAGATCGAGGAGCTCGTGCGCTACGTCCGCGGTGCGGGGCGCACCCCTGTCCAGCGGGACACGCTCTACAACGAGGTGCGGCGGTGGAGTTGAACGCACGAAACCGGCACAGTCCGCGCGCCTCGCGCGCGCTTTTCGGGGTTAGGCTGAACGCCGAGCAGGGGGCGGGTCGGGACCCGAAGTCAGACGCGCGCGCGTCGATCGGAAGGGCGGAGCAGTGATCCGACTCGGCCGCATCTCCTACGTCAACATGGCGCCGCTCTTCTTCCGGCTCGACGCGGCCGTCGAGGAGGTTCCGGGCGTCCCGACCGAGCTGAACCGCGCGCTCCTCGCGGGCGAGGTCGACGTCGCGCCCATCTCGTCCATCGAGTACGCGCGGCACGGCGACCGCCTGCGCATCCTTCCCCGCCTCTGCGTGTCCTCCGAAGGTGCGGTCGACTCGATCCAGCTGGTCTCACGCGCGCCGCTCGCCTCCATCAAAAGCGTCGCCGTCACACCCGAGAGCGCGACCTCGGTGGCCCTCGTTCGGATTCTCCTGCCCGAGACCGAGCAAGTCCCGCTCGAGGAGCACGCCGACGCGCGCCTCCTGATCGGCGACGCTGCGCTTCAATCCATGTTCGAGGATCCCACACCCCATCACGACCTCGGCCGCCTGTGGCTCGAGCGCACCGGCCTCCCGATGGTCTACGCCGTTTTTGCGTGTGCCGAGCCGGCGCCCGAGGGGACCGCCGAGCTCGAGGACGCCCTCCTCGCCGCGCACCGCGCGGCGCGCGAGCGACCCGAGGAGCTCGCTCGGGAGGCGAGCGAGCGCTACGGCTATCCGCCCGGCTTCCTCGCGCGCTACTTCGAGAAGCTTCAGTACCGCTTCGGCCCGCGAGAGCGCGCCGGGCTCTGCACCTTCTTCGAGCTTGCTCGCGACGTCGGCGAGCTCTCGTCCGTACCTGACCTCCGTTTCCTCGCCACTGAGGCGGTCGCTGCGTGAGGTCGGCCGAGGTCCTGGACAAGGCGCTTTCGGGTGAGCGGATTTCGGAGGACGACGCGCTCGCCCTGCTCCGCGGCCGCGACCTCGTGGCGGTCGGCCGCGCGTCCGACGAGCTGCGAAACCGCCGCGTCGACCCTGACCGGATCACGTTCGTGATCGACCGCAACGTGAACTACACGAACATCTGTCACACCGACTGCGACTTTTGCGCCTTCTACCGCCGACCGGGCGACCGCCGCGAGGGCTACCTCTTGCCGAAGCCGGTCATCTTCCGGAAGATCGAGGAGACGCTTGCTCTGGGCGGCACCGCCCTCCTCATGCAAGGCGGACACCACCCTGACCTCGGCGTCGACTTCTACGTCGACCTTTTCACCTCGATCAAGGCGCGCTACCCGATCCATCTGCACGCGCTCTCGCCCCCAGAGGTGCAGCACATCGCCCGCCGCTCGAAGCTGACGGTCCCGCAGACGCTCTCACAGCTCCGCGACGCAGGCTTGGACTCCCTCCCGGGCGGCGGCGCCGAGATCCTCGTCGATCGCGTGCGCGACATCATCAGCCCGAAGAAGACGAAGTCGGCCGACTGGCTCGGCGTCATGCGGGAGGCGCATCGACTGGGCATGTCGACGACCGCGACGATGATGTACGGCCACGTCGAAACGATCGAGGAGCGGGTCGAGCACATGCGCAAGATCCGTGCCCTCCAGGACGAGCTGGGCGGCTTCCGCGCCTTCATCTCCTGGACGTTCCAGTCCGACGGCAACCGTCTCGCGGGCAAGGTGCCGAAGGAGCGCATGCCGACGTCCTTCGACTACCTCCTGACGCAGGCGGTGAGCCGGATCTACCTCGACAACGTCGACCACATCCAGTCGAGCTGGGTCACGCAGGGAATGAAGGTCGGTCAGGTCGCGCTCGCCTTCGGCGCGGACGACATGGGCTCGATCATGATCGAGGAGAACGTTGTCTCGGCGGCCGGAACGACTCATCGTGCGTCCACCGAGGACTTCGTGCGGGCGATCAAGGCACTTGGCAAGACCCCGGTCCAGCGGGACACGCTCTACCGGGACGTCCGGGTCTGGAATTAGTGAAGGCGCTTCCCAATTCGGGAAGCGTGTGCTTTCCTGGTTCGGGGTCTTCGATGCGCCGCTTCCTTGTCGCATCCGTTTTCGCGTCGCTCTTGCCGGTCGGCGGAGCCTTGGCGACGCCGTACCCGCTTCCGCCCGAGCCGTCCGCTCCCTACGTGAGCCGGGCCCCGCTTCCGCCGCCATCGACCCTTCACGCCCGGCCGGCGGACGATGCGGCCGCGATCTCGCGCGGGCTTCGTGCGGCCGTCGTTGCCGGTCGGCTCTCGAGAGCCGAAGCGGAGGAGTATCGGGCGGTCGTCCGCCGGGCGCGCGCGGCAATCGGGCGGCTTCCGAGCTCCCGCAGCTCGATCATCGGGCGTGTCCTCCACCAGGTGCGAATCCAGGCGTCCGCGTTCAACAGAGCCCGGGCGCTCACGCTCTTCTCCATGCTCGAGCAGAATGCGACCTACCTCTCGCGGCGGGGTCTGCCTGGGAACGAGACCGACGTCGTCGGGAAGTACGGGATCGTCTATCGCGTCGGCTGGGGGTACGGCCTCCAGTTCCACCCACTCGCGAACGTGATCGCGCTGAACGCGCACCTCTACGCGGACCGGCGCGAGCGGGCGATCCGGCTTGCGTCCGCCCTCGCCTCCCGGGCCGTCCCGACGTCGCAGGGGGCCGTCTGGGAGTACTACTTCCCCTACGCAGGGGGCTCGCCTCCCTGGACGTCCGGGATGGCCCAGGCGATCGGGGCGCAGGCTTTCGCCCGGACGGCCCGGCGCTTGACGGCTCCCCACTTTTTCGAGACCGCGGGGCGGGCGTATCGTGCGATCCCGGGTCGCCTGGCCTTCCAGGTTTCGACCGGCCCCTGGATCCGGCTCTACAGCTTCAGCGGGCTCGTCGTCATGAACGCCCAGCTCCAGTCGGCGCTCTCGCTCGTCGATTACGGGCGGATCACCGACGACGTCGAGGCGATCGGGCTCGGTGACCGCCTGGAGGACGCCGCCCGCAACCTGATGCCACGCTTCGACACCGGTCACTGGACGAACTACTCCCCGGGCAGCGAGGCGCCGCTCAAGTACCACCTCTACCACGTGGAGCTCGCGGAGGCGCTTGCCGGGCGGACGAACGCCGATTTCTGGCGAAGCGCGCACGCGCGCTTCGACCGCTACAGCCACGAGCCGCCCGTCTTCAAGTCGGGTCCGGAGCGCGCGACGCTCTACCCCTGGCCGTCGGACGGCTACCGGGACAGCTCGAGGATCTCCCTCTGGGTCTCGAAGATCTCGACGGTCAGCGTGACGGTGGGCGGGGAGACGCGCCGGCTTGGTCTTTCGCGGCGCGGCTGGCAGGCCTTCACGTGGAGCCCGGGCCGTCGCCAGGCCGGCATCTACCGGCCGGTCGTCACCGCGGTCGATCTCGCGGGGAACCGGGGTCGCGGGGAGCTTCGGCCGCTGCGGATCGCGATCGACCGCGATCCGCCCAAGGTCTCGGTAAACGTGACGGGCCGGCGCCTCACCTGGCGTGCTACGGACAACGCCACGCCGTGGGTGCGCCTGACCCTTCGCCTGGAGCGCGGGGCCGAGGCGCGGATCGCGGCCCTCGGCCGCCGGCCGCTTTCCGGATCACTTCGCTTGCCCATTCCGGCCGGGCGCTGGGAGGGCACGCTCGTCGTCGCGGACTCGAGCCGAAACCGCACTAGGATCGCGCTCGGAAGCCTGCCAGCTGGCTAGATTCCGGCTACCATGCGCGGGTGGGAGGACTGACCGAAGCGATCACCTCGTGGATCGCTGATTACGGCCTGTACGCCATCTTCATCCTCTCGCTCCTCGACGCAGTTCTGCCTGCCGCGAGCGAGCTCGTGATGGTCTACGGAGGGGCTCTCGCAGCCGGCGCCTTCTCGGCCGAGCGGGTGAACCTCGCGGGCGATCCGATCGAATCCACTCTGTGGGCCTTCCTCGCAGTCGCCGTTGCGGGTACGGTCGGTTACATCCTCGGCTCGATTGGCGGCTGGGCGATCGGGCTCTACGGCGGCCGTCCCTATCTCGAGCGCCATGGGCGCTGGCTCCACCTGACCCCGGACAAGCTCGACGAGGCCGAGCGCTGGTTCGAGCGTTGGGGAAACACGGCCGTCCTCGTCTCGCGCTGCCTGCCGCTCGTGCGCTCCTTCATCTCGATCCCTGCCGGGGTCGCGCAGATGCCGCTCGCGCGCTACACCGGGTTGACTACCCTCGGAACGATCCCGTGGTACTTCGGCCTCGCCGCGATCGGGGTCGCTGCAGGCGCAAGCTGGGAGCGCGTACACGAGAGCTGGCACTACGCCGACTACGCGATCATTGCGCTCCTCGCGGCCGCGCTCGCCCTGTTCGTAGCCCGGACATACCGCAAGCGCACCCGCCGCCGCGCAATGGAGTCCGCATGAGGCTCGCCCGCGTCCTCGCGCTCCTTCTCTCGCTGGCAGCGTTGGCGGCACCTGCCGCTTCGGCCCATCACCCCGCAGGAGTGCCCGCGGAGGACGCTGCGCGAGGCCTCGAGTACGACGGCCTTCGCCCCGCCACGGCCGACGGGCCTTGCAACGGAGTGGGATACGAGCTCACTGCCGGGGTTCGGATCGGCTGCACGCATGGCCCCGATCCCGCACCCGCCGGCGTCGACGTGCGCGAGACCCCCTCGCTTGCAGAGCTTCGGGCCAGCACGGAGGCCGCCGCGCCGGTGCCCTGTATCGGCGACGGGACCTCCGGGATGCGGGTGCAGGCAATCTACGCGCGCCCCTCGGACCGCCCGAGCCAGTACGCAACGGTCGAGCCGCTCATCCAGGGCTGGTCTGCGGAGATGAACGACATGGTCCGAGCCAGCGCGCGCGGAGCGCGCGACGTTCGCTTCGTGACAGACGAGGCGTGTCGGGCGACCGTCCTGAACGTGACAGTCACTCCAAACGCCGCGGAGAACTTCGAGGCGACGATCCAGGAGCTCGCGCTGCAGGGCTTCGTCAGGAACGACCGCAAGTACCTCGTCTGGATGGATGCTTCGAAGTACTGCGGAATTGCAGGGATGTACCCGGACTCCCGTGTGAGGCAGCTGAACCGAAACAACGGCCCGCTCGGCGTGGCGGCGCTCGTCGCGCGAGTCGATACCGGCTGCTGGGACGGCCACACCGCGACACACGAGCTGGTGCACACGCTGGGTGCCGTCCAGGGTGGGTCGCCGAACGCGACCGCTTACGGACACTGCACCGACGAGTACGACGTCATGTGTTACACCGACGGGGCGGGGACTATGCTTCGCATCGTCTGCTTCCCGCGCTCGACCTATGAAGCCCGGCTGGACTGCAACGGAGACGATTACTTCAACGTCTCACCGGCGCCGGGCAGCTGGCTCGGGCTCCACTGGAACGTGGCGAACAGCGTGTTCCTAGAGGGAGGCGTTGTGCCGCCGCCTCCCGCGGCTCCGACCGCCCTGCGTGCGACGAGCGCGGGACAGACGCAGCTCGCCTTCGAGTGGGCCTCAGTCTCCGGTGCTGTTGCGTATGGCATTTCGCTTGATGGGATGGTGCGAGAGAACACCGGATTCCCGAGGATCGAGCTCAACGGCCTCCCTTGCGGGTGCTCCTTCGAGCTCGGGGTGGAGGCCCTTGACGCACGCGGCGAAACCTCGGCGCGTGCCGTCGCGTCTGCGTCGACGCTCGCGTGCCCCGATCGCCAGCCGCCCGTCGTCACGCCTCGCGCCGTTTCGGGCAAGCGCGGACAGTTCATCAAGCTCCGCTACGGGGTGTCGGACGCCGCCCACACTCGCGAGACCATTTCGATTTACCGGGGGACGACCCGCACGAAGACGTTGACGACAGCCTTCGGCCCGAGCACGAGCGGCCAGTCGGTCAGGTGGAGGATTCCCGCGAACGCGAAGGGCCCCCTTCGGTTCTGCGTCCGGGCCGCCGACCGCGCCGGCAATCCCAGCGAGACGCGCTGCGCTCCGATCCGCCTCCCCTAGACTCATCGCCGTGAGCATCCCGCTCGTCGACGTGCGCGCACAGTACGCGCCTCTTCGCTCGGCCATCCTCGAGCGCTTCGCCGGCGTTCTCGACTCCGGTCACTTCATCCTGGGGCCGAACGTGCGGGACTTCGAGCACGAGGCTGCGGCTTATCTCGGGACGAGCCAGACGGTCGGGGTCGCCAACGGCACGGATGCGATCGCGCTCGTGCTCGACACCCTCGGGATCGGTTCCGGCGACGAGGTGATCTGCCCCGCCTTCACGTTCTACGCGACGGTCGAGCCGCTGCTGCACCGGGGCGCGGTGCCCGTCTTCTGCGACATCGACGGGCTCACGCTGAACCTCGACACGGCCGACGTTGCCGCACGCGTGACCGAGCGGACGAAGGCGATCATCGCGGTGCATCTCTTCGGGCGGCCCGCTCCGCTCGACGAGCTCCCTGAGGGGATTCCCGTGATCGAGGACGCCGCGCAGGCATTCGGCGCCCGGCTCGGCGACCGCCGCGTGGGATCGATCGGCCGCGCCGCGACCTTCAGCTTCTTCCCGACGAAGAATCTCTTCGCCCTCGGCGACGGCGGACTCGTAGCGACGAGCGACGATGAGCTCGCGGACACGGTGCGCCGCCTTCGCTTCCACGGCTCGCGCGACAAGCAGACGTTCGAGCTCGCGGGCTACAACTCCCGTCTCGACGAGCTGC
Organism: Actinomycetota bacterium; assembly: GCA_013697275.1. Lineage (GTDB taxonomy): Bacteria > Actinomycetota > Thermoleophilia > Gaiellales > Gaiellaceae > JACCXC01. Next base: position 57,696 of record JACCXC010000001.1, read on the forward strand.
AGGCGGCCGTCCTGCGCCTCTTCCTCCAGGAGCTCGACGGCTGGAACGAAGCCCGTCGCGAAGCGGCGGCGCGCTACGGCGAGCTCGGGCTCGGCGATCTGGTCGAGCTACCTGAGGACGAGCCGGGCCACGTGTACCACATGTACGTCGTCAGAAGCCCGGAACGCGACCGTGTGCTCGAGCGCCTGAAAGCGGAAGCGATCGGCTGCGCGAGCTACTACTCGCGACCGCTGCATCTCCAGCCGGCTCTTGCCTTCCTCGGCCATGAGCCGGGCTCGCTGCCAGAGACCGAGCGCGCGGCTGCCGAGAACCTGGCGCTGCCGCTCTGGGCTGGGATCGAAGCGGCCGACCAGGAGCGAGTCGTCGACGTGATCAGCGAGGTCTTTGGTGCGAGGCCAGCCCTGAGCGGCCGAGCCGGATCCGCGCACGCAGCGTCCTGAGCGCGCCTCGAGGAGCCGCTTCTCGCCGGGTCGCGGTCGCGGCGCTTGTCCTTGCACTCCTCGCCGCCTCCGCGACCGCCTTCGCCGTGGCGCAGCGCCTCAAGCTCCAGCGGGCGCCGGTCACCCAACCGCGCTTCACCCGCGTCTTCGGCCCGACCTGTGAATGCGACAAGGCCACGGCGCAGCTCTCCGTGCGGCTGCGCCGCGCCGATCGTCTGGGCGCGGCGATCGTGAACGTCGACGGCGAGCCCGTGCGCACTCTCGCCACCGGTCTCGAGCGCCCGCGCGGTCGCACGCGGCTCACGTGGGACGGCCGCGACGACGCCGGTCGGGTTGTCCCCGAAGGCCGCTATCGCCTGCGCCTCCGACTCGAGCGTGCAGACCGGACGATCGTCGTCCCGACACCCGTTCGCGTGGACACGACAGCGCCGCGCGTGGAGCTCCTCTCCTTGAAGCCGCGCGCGATCTCGCCGGACGGAGACGGCCGCGCGGACCGGGCCCGCTACACGTACCGCTCGAGCGAGTTCGGCTACCCGGTCGTCTACGTGAACGGGGAATACACGGCGCGCGGGCGGCACTGGCCGGCCGGGATCGGGAAGGCACAGTGGCGCGCGGGCGCGGGGGACGGCACGTTTCTTCCCGCTGGCACGTACCAGACCTACCTGCAGGTTGTGGATGTCGCAGGCAACCGCTCTGAGCCGACCGAGACCGTGGCGGTGCGGATCCGCTTCACCGAGCTGCCATGAGGCGCGAGCTCCCGGGCGGCGTGGAGATCGACGACGACGCCGGCCGCATCGACGTCGCGGAGGTGCACCGCTTCCTCTCCCATAAGTCGTACTGGGCGCGCGGCCGTCCCCGCGACGTCGTCGAGCGCCTCGTGTCGGAATCGGCTCGCGTCGTCGGCCTGTATGAGGGAGAGCGTCAGATCGGCTTTGCACGCGCGGTCTCGGACGGCGTGGCGATTGCTTACCTCGCGGACGTCTACGTGCTCCCCGAGGTCCGCGGCCGGGGCCTGGGAGTCGAGCTCGTGCGCGAGATGGTGGACGGCGGCCCGCTTGCGCACTGCCGCTGGGTTCTCCATACGGCCGACGCCCACCGCCTCTATGAGCGATTAGGCTTCCGCCCGCCCGACGACCCGTCCCTCATGGTTCGCCCGGCGCCGACTAGCGGCAGCTAGCGCAGAGACCCGCCACCTCGAGCCGGTGCGCGGTGGCGACGAAGCCGTGCTCGGCTGAGAGGCGCTGGAGCCACGGGTCG
>JACCXC010000022.1 GCA_013697275.1 Actinomycetota bacterium
CCCCGGACGCTTCCTCGACGACGTACTCCTCGAGCGCTACGGAACCTGTTCCGGCTCCGGGAACCTCGTAGGTCCAGGATGCTTTCGCCACATCGAAACGGTACCCCCGGGGGCCGGAGTTCAATCGAGAGATGCCGCGGAAACTGCGGGCGCGTGTGAGACAGGCCCGAGCCGGTGCCCTTTCGGCGGGAGTCGGGACGAAGTGGGTCGGCCCGGCTGGCCAGCTCAGAGAAGCCACCAAATGAGCAGTATCACGCCGCTCACAAGGGCCGCGAACAACCAGACGACCCCGGCGACGCTCGCAAGGAGTACGAACGGCGTTCGCGCAGCTTTGCCTCTCGCCACCGTGCGAGCCTCGCTCTCGACTCCTGACTCGCGGCCCGCCTTCCCCTCCTCGTCCTCCTCCTCCTCCTGGGCGACCCGGTGAAGCTCGTCCTCTCTTTGGCGGTCCCTCATCTTCAGCTCACGGCGTATCGGGGGACAACAGGCCTCTCATGAGCGCGCGACCGTAACAGGAGCACCAACAAGCTGGCGCGCCGCCTCCGCGATGTGCCCGGCGTCGATCCCGGCCGCGGCGAGGAGCTCGGCGGGCTTGCCCGAGCCCGGCATGTTGTGGACGGCGAGCTTGACGACGCGCGGCCGCTCGTCGGCCTCGGCGAAGGCGGCGAGGACGGCGTCTCCGAGGCCGCCTTCCGGCCAGTGGTCCTCGACGGTAACGATCCGCCCGCTGGTGGCCTCCGCCGCGGCATGAAGGGTCCCGACGTCGATCGGCTTGACCGAGTAGCAGTCGATTACGCGCGCCTCGGTCCCCTCCTCGGCGAGCGCGTCGGCTGCCTTCAGCGCCTCGTGCACCGTGATCCCGGCGGCGACGATCGAGACGCCGTCCTCGTCCGAGGAGCGGACGACCCGGCTGCCCCCGATCTCGAACGGCTCGTCGGGCTCGTAGAGGACCGGCGTTTCCGCGCGGGTCGTGCGCAGGTAGACGATCCCGTCGCGATCCGCCATCGTGGCGACGAGCTTCGCCGTCTGGTTCGCGTCGCACGGGCAGAGAACGGTGCTCCCGTGCACCGCCCGCATCATGGCGAGATCCTCGAGCCCCATCTGGGAGGGGCCGTCCTCGCCGATCGAGACACCGGCGTGCGAGCCGCAGAGGCAGATGCTCGCCCGGCTGACGGCCGCCATGCGGATGAAGTCGTGCGCCCGTGTCAGGAAGCAGGCGAAGCTCGAGGCGAACGGCTTCCAGCCGCGCACCTGGAGCCCCACGGCGGCCGCGACCATCTGCTGCTCCGCGATGTACATCTCGAAGTACCGCTCCGGGTGCGCCTCGGCGAAGATCTCCGCGTATGTCGAGTTCGACACCTCGCCGTCGAGCGCGACGACGTCGCCGCGCGCGGTGCCGAGGGCGGCGAGGGCCTCGCCATAGGCCTTCCGCGTCGCCACCTCGGAGCCGACGTCGTAGCGAGGCAGCTCGAGGGCACGGGTCTCGAAGACATGCGGTGGGTGGTCATCATCCACCGGGCGCATGACCTCGACGCGGATGTCGCGCGTGCCGCCGAGCTCGGCAACTGCGGCCTCGGCCTCGTCGAGCGCCTTCCCATGCGACGTCGGCTGATCCTCGACGGCCGCGACCCCTTTGCCCTTCACCGTCCGAGCGATGAGGGCGGTCGGCCGCCCCGTCGTCTCGAGCGCCTCGGCGTAGGCGCGGTCGATCTGCTCGACGTTGTGCCCGTCGATCGCGATCGCGTGCCAGCCGAACGCCTCGGCCCGGTTCGCGTAGGAGTCGAGGTCCCAGCCGTGCATCGTCTCCCCGCGCTGGCCGAGCCGGTTCACATCGACGATCGCTGTCAGGTTGTCGAGCCCGTAGAAGGAAGCGTGCTCGAACGCCTCCGACATCGATCCCTCGGACATCTCGCTATCCCCGCACAGGACCCAGACCCGGTACGGGAGGCGGTCGAGCCTCTTGCCAGCGAGGGCGAGGCCGACGCCGATGGGGAGGCCCTGGCCGAGAGAGCCCGTCGCCACGTCCACCCACGGAAGAACAGGAGTCGGATGGCCCTCGAGCCGGCTTCCGAATGTTCGGAAACTGAGGAGCTCCTCGTCGGAGATCGCGCCTGCCGCCTTGTAGAGGGCATAGAGGAGCGGCGAGGCGTGCCCCTTGGAAAAGATCAGGCAGTCGTTGTTCGGGTTGTCGGGGGCGCGGACTTCGTATCGGAAGTACTTGTCGACGAGGACGGCCATCAGGTCGGCGGCGGACATCCCCGACGTCGGATGCCCCGACCTCGTCGTGGCGCTGCAGCGAATGGAATCGACGCGAAGCTGCTGCCCCAACTCGCGCCAGCGCTGAAAGACGTCCATGTGGTGGGGCCTTCCCTACGCGCGGATAGGTCTAACCTCAGAGGCGGGGGTCCCCTTACGGCTTTCTCGCTTGAGCTCCATCCGCTCTTGCGAGCCATCCAGCGACCTCAGTCGCAGGGCGCTTCTCACCAGGACTTAGCGCCTCTTCAACCGAGAAAAGGACACCGATCTGATGACGATCAGCAGGAAAATGCTCGAGGGGACGGTGGAGGGGCGCGACCGCAAACCGAGAGAGCGGGCCGAACTGGGCCGTCGCCTCGCCGCTTCCGAGGGTTACCTCGTCCTGGCGAGTGACGGCGGGCACGTTGGCGTCGTCGATCACATTCGCTACGAGCAGCATGCCGACCATCCCGATGAGATCGTGGTTCGTCGCCGAAATGTGCTTTTGAGGCGTCGGCGAGCGATTCCCTTCGACTCGGTCCAGGCGGTCGATCCGAAGCAGCGCACGGTGACGCTCAGGATCGACAACGACGCGCTAAATCGATCCAATCCGCCGTAGGAAGGTAATGGCCGGGGCCCCTCGGCGAAGGCACGTTTCCAAGGAGCCGAGGGTGAGACAAGTAGGACCATGGAAACGCTCAGCTCAGAACTCATAGCCAGCCTGACGATCACGAGCGGCCTCGGCTTCGTCATGGTCTGGATCGCCACACGGAAAGGCATGATCGAGGAGCGCGACTCTGCCAGGCGATGCCCGTCGTGCGGTCTCCGAGCCCGGGCGGACGGATCGGGCGCCTGCTCCGGGCAACCGCACTGAGGAGGCGCCGATGCTGGCCGAGATCTCCATCCACCCCCAGGTCGGGCGCGACATCCGCCCCGAGGTCACGAGAGCGCTCGAGGAGATCGAGCATGTGGGCATGCGCTACGAAGTCAAGCCCTTCGGCACCGTCGTCGAGGGCGACCTCGAGCAGATCCTCGCGACGCTCCGAAGCATCCACGGCCGCTTCAACGCCGACGGGATAGAACGCTTCGAGCTGCACGTCCGTATCCGCCAGGAACCGGGCGAGGCAAAGATCGAGCGTGAGACCGAAGGATTCCGCGAGCGGGCCGCGGACAAGCCTGAGGGGATGCCGGGGCTCGGCGCGTAGCAAAGGGACTTCGGAGAACCCAGTGAGTCGCCACCTTGTGATCGGACTCGACACGCGCGAGCAGCGAGACGGCCTCGTCCGCTTTCTCCGCGAGCGGCAGATCACATCGAACGCCGAGGACGAGGCGAGCGTCGCTATCGAGATCGCCGATCGGGCATCTCCCGGACTCGCGACCATTGTTGCGGCAGCCGAGGAATGGCGGTGTCGCGCCCGAGTGGGCGAGGTGACCCTTATCCTTGGCGAAAGCAAGACGATTCTGCGCACGGAGACCTAGAAATCGGAAGGAGACAGGCAATGCAGATCAAGGACGCCATGGCCAAGGAACCGCTGTCCGTGCGGACGGACGCCACGATTCAGGAGGCGGCCGCCGGCATGCGGGACGCCGGCGTCGGCGCGCTTCCCGTCGTGGACAAGGGCGACGAGCTCGCCGGCATCGTGACTGACCGCGATATCGCCGTTCGGGCCGTCGCCGAGGGCCTTGAGGCCGAGACGCCGGTCGAGCGCGTGATGACGAGGCAGCTGATCGTGGTCGAGCCATCCGACGAGCTCGAGGACGCCCTTTCGCTCATGCGCGAGCGCCAGGTGAGGCGCCTACCCGTTGTCGAGGGTGACCGGCTCGTCGGCATCGTCGCGCAAGCCGACATCGCCGCTCTCACCGAGGCTCACGAGGCCGCCGAGACCTTGCGAAGCGTTTCCGAGCCGGCGGCGACGCAGGCCGAGCAACGTCCCGGAAACTAAAGCCTGAAATGCCTGAGCAATGACGCTTGAGCGTTCGCCCGCACTGGCGCGTGAATACGCGCGAGACGGGTCCGCTTTAGCCGCTTCAGAAGAAGCGGGTTGGTGACTACTCACCGTGTGGGGTGGCAATACTCTGTCCGCACGCCGCAAAACGATCGATTTGCAGGGGCGGGACCGAGTTTTGGCATCCACACGCGGGGCGGCCGTCACTGCGATCGCTCCAATGTTGCAGCGCTACCTGATCGAGCCGCTCTTGCCCCCTGAGACCACAGCGGCGCGGACGCAAAAAGACAGGCGCCCCCCGGCAAGCGCCGGGTAAGCGGTCATCGAAGCAATAGAAGCCTGGCCGCGGCCGGCGTCCAAGCGGACGTGCGGTACCGGCGCATACGGGATGGAGGAAGGCGTGAACGGCGAAGCGAGACCTCAAGCAGAGACGACGTCAACCGCGAGCGATGGCATAGGCGAGGAGCTTCGTCTGCTCGATGCCTACTGGCGCGCCGCCAACTATCTGTCCGTTGGACAGATCTATCTGCTCGACAACCCACTGCTGCGCGAGGAGCTCGCTGCTGCGCAGATCAAGCCCCGCCTCTTGGGCCACTGGGGCACGACGCCGGGCTTGAACTTCGTCTACGCCCATCTCAACCGGCTTATTCGCGCCCGTGATCTCGAGGCGATATACGTCTGCGGGCCGGGACACGGCG
>JACCXC010000031.1 GCA_013697275.1 Actinomycetota bacterium
TAAGGAGGTCGAGCGAGCCCGCGTCCGGGCCGGGCGCGCGGAGGCGAAGGCGGCGGAAGCGCACGAGGCCGCACGTGCGGCCGCCGAGGAGCTTGCCGCAGCCGAGCGCGGTTTGAGCGAGATCGGCTAGCGGTACTGTCGGGCGATGAGGTCGCCTCTCCGAGGACGGGACGTCGGCAGCGGGCGCGCGTGCGGGTCTACGGTTGCTCGCCCGGTTGTCTCGTCATGTCGCTCGGCCTGTCACTCGTCCTGACGCTCCTCATCAACGGCTGTATCCAGCTCACGAACTAGCCGACCGGCGCAAGCAGGTTCTTCCTGCCCCGGAACGCGAAGAGGAGCAGGTCGACCATGCGGAAGGTCGTCGAGTTCGGGCCGAGCGACGGACGCCAGGCCGTGTCGCGAACGATCGAGTGCCCGCTGCCCTCCATGGCCCGGTGGAATGTTTCTGCGACGATCCTCGCGCCGACGCCCTTCAGCTTTCCGTTGTTCAGCTCGGCCTCGCGCAGGATGTAGAACCAGAGAGGCGTGTTCTGGAGGAGCGCCGTCCGCTGGGGTTGCGTGAGCCCGCTCAGGTCGGCTCCTGCGCTCCCGTCGCGAAGCTGCGCCTGCGTCAGCTGGGTCAAGCTGACGCCCTTGCTCGTCAGGAAGGCGGCCATCTGCTGCCCCGTCGCCAGCTTGACCATCTTCGCTCGCAGCAGGTTCCGGAGGGCGAGGTTGGCCTGATTCGTCGGGAAGCCGGGGAGGAACTCGAGGACTGTCGTCAGGGTCGAGTCGATCCGCATCGCCCGGTTGAACTTGGCCGGGGGCATTGCGAGGTCGGCACGGCCGGCCTCGGTGAAGTCGTAGAGCCGTCGGAAGTCGGCGATCCAGTTGCTCGGGAGGCGAGGGCCGAAGCCGAGTTCGCCGCTTCCCGCCGAAAAATCGAAGAGGAACCCGAGCGTTCCTGACTCCCCATCGAAGACCTTGTTCCAGTGGTAGGCCTTTCGGATCATCGCGTGGCCGAGCCGGAAGGCCGCGACCGAGAACTCGATCGGCATCGTGGGGACGTCCGTCGCGGGCACGCCGACCTCGAACGCCTTCCGGCCGCTCCCGAAGACGTTGCTGACGACCCCCGGCGCGCAGATCCGCGGCAGGTAGTCGGTGCGGATCATCCACTGGTAGTGCTTCGTCACGAGCTCGCGCGCGGTCGCGAAGCGCAGCGCGGGCGGAACGGCGGCCGGGAGCGTGTCGACGACCCGGTTGTGGAAGCGGATCAGCGCCAGGTGGGTCTGGGCGACCGCGAGGTTCTCGTCGTTTCGCGGGTCGGGGATGATCCCTTTCCGCTTCTTCGCCACGGTGTTGCCGGCGCCGCGCGGAAGGTCGAAGCCCTGCTTGACGCCGAGGCCGCCGACCGCCGAGGTCTTGCCCATGCGCAGGTGGAGGCCGTCCGCCTCGTAGAACTTGGCCGATTCCGGATCGGCCGGGCCCGCGCCGTAGAGCGAGTCGAGGTCGAGGCTCGGCGAGCGCGCCTGCATTAGCGCGGTCGGCGAGACGGTCGCCCCGAGCATGACGTTCGTCTTGTCGAACGTCAGGTCGTGGTCGATGAACTGCCCGAGGTAGGTGAAGCCCGCTGGGATCTGTCCCAGGCCGCCCCCGCCGGCGGTCATCGCGCTCGCGAGCTTCCTGAGCGTTGCATCGGGCAGCTGCTTTCCGTTTCCGTTCGGCCCGAGGCGGGAGAAGCGAAACGGCGGCGTCGTCCGCTCGACGGCGCGGGCGAGCGGCCGCTCCCGCCCGCCCACGGCCTCGCCCAGGAGCCCCTCACCGAGGACGAAGTAGCTCTCGGAGCCATGCCGTTCCACGCGCCGAGGATCTCACTCTGCGCTGCCGAACGTCAATCGCCAGGGCGGGACGGCGGCCGGGGTAGGCTGCAGACATGTGCCGAAGCATCCATACGCTCCACAACTTCGAGCCGCCGGCGACGGACGACGAGGTCCGCGCTGCCGCCCTGCAGTACGTCCGCAAGATCAGCGGCTTTACGAAGCCGTCGCGGGCGAACGAGGCGGCGTTCGAGCAAGCAGTCGACGCGGTCACGACCGCGTCGGACCGGCTCCTCGGCGAGCTCGTGACGTCCGCGTCGCCCAAGGATCGCGAGCGCGAAGCCGCGAAGGCGCGCGCCCGTCGGGCGCAGCGGCAAGCCGCCTGAGGGCTACGGCGGCTCGTCGCCGCTGATCCAATGCCGGCTGGCCGGCGAACTCGTGAACGAGTACTGACTTGCTGCTCCTCGTCCTAGTTGCGTTCGTCGCCGGGATCGTCACGGCGCTCTCGCCGTGCGTCCTTCCTGTCTTGCCCGTCGTCCTCGCGACCGGGACATCGGGGGGGAGGCGGCGCCCGTACGCGGTCATCGCCGGGCTCGTGACCTCGTTCACCGTCTTCACGCTCGCGGCGACGGCGCTCCTCTCCGCGCTTGGCCTGCCCGACGACTTCCTCCGAAACGTCGCGATCGGCGTCGTCGCGCTCGTCGGACTGTCGCTCGTCTGGCCGCGGCTCGGGTACCTGCTCGAGCGTCCGTTCGCCCGACTCGGGCGGCGCGCGCCGGGCGACGCCGGGAACGGCTTCCTCCTCGGCGCGAGCCTCGGGCTCGTCTACACCCCGTGCGCGGGCCCCGTGATCGCAGCCGTCGCGGCGGTCGCCGCGACGCGGGGCGTCTCGCTAGAAGCCGTCGTCGTCACGGCGGCCTACGCGCTCGGCTCAGGCGTCATCCTCCTCGCGCTCGCGCTCCTGGGGCGGCGTGGGTTCGCGCTTCCACGCGTTCGCCGCGCGGCGCCGCTCGTTCGGCGCGCTCTCGGCGTCGCGGTTGTCGCCGTCGCAGTCCTGATGGCCCTTGGGGTGGACACGACGCTCCGAACTCGCGTGCCGGATTACACGCGAGCCCTCCAGCGCCTCGAGACATCCGCGGCCGCGAACGACGAGATCGACGGACTGCTCGGCCCTCGCTCGCGCGCGTCCGGAGCCGACGCGCAACTCGCGACGGGCGCGCTGGACGACTTCGGCCCCGCGCCCGAGTTCGAGGGGATCTCGTCGTGGCTGAACAGCGACCCTCTGACGATGGCCGGCCTTCGCGGCAGGGTCGTCGTGCTGGACTTCTGGACGTACTCGTGCATCAACTGCCTGCGGACACTTCCGTACCTGAAGCGTTGGGACGAGGCATACCGGGACGACGGGCTCGTGCTCGTCGGCGTCCACACGCCGGAGTTCGCGTTCGAACGCGAGCGGTCGAACGTCGCGGCGGCGGTGCGGCGGCTCGGCCTTCGCTACCCGGTCGCGCTCGACCCGGAGTACGGCACCTGGGAGGCCTGGGGAAACCGCTACTGGCCGGCGAAGTATTTCGTGGACCGCACCGGTCGCGTCCGGTTCGCACACTTCGGCGAGGGCGACTACGAGGAGAACGAGGAGGTCATCCGCGAGCTGCTCGCAGAGGAGGACCTGCCGGGACCGGTCTCGGACTCCGTCACCGCGCCCGTACCAGGGCAGGACACCGAGACGCCCGAGACCTATCTCGGCTACCAGCGGATCGACCGCTTCAGCGGCAGCCCGATCCGGCAGGATCGCGAGGCGAGCTACGCCTTCCCGGCGTTCCTGCCGCCGAACGGCCTTGCCTACTCGGGGCGCATGACCGTCGAGGGCGAGCGGATCGTGGCGGGCGCGGACGCTCGGGTTCGGCTGAACTACCGCGCGGGCCTCGTGAATCTCGTCCTCGGCGGCAAGGGCTCCGTCGAGGTCCTCGTGGACGGCCGTCGCGTCAAGACCGTGGACGTCCTCCGGGACGACATCTACGCGCTCGCCAGCTTCGAGGGCGCGGCGAAGGACCGACTGCTCGAGCTGCGCTTCACGCCCGGGGTCACGGCGTACGCCTTCACGTTCGGGTAGCGCCAAGAGCAGTGGTGAGCGGAGCGGCGCAGGAGTCGACCCTACGTGCGGAGTCTGGCTAGTGCGACAGTGCTCCATCCGTGCGGTCGGCGCGCTCGACGGCGCGTGCCACCTCAACCGACTCCATCGGCCTGGCCGGATTGGGTGCGCCGATGAACGTGGTGGCCTAGCCGTCGCAGTGCTGTGATGGTCAGGCAGCGCCGACCATGATCCCTCTTCATGAGCTTTGATACAAGCGCGGGCAGCGCCCGCCGAGGGCGCAGTGCAAGAGGAGCGGCGCAGGAGTCGAACCTACCCGAGCCGGTCTGCTCCGTGCCGCAGTGCCGGCGGCGATCGCTCCGCCGCCGGCTGGTCAGGGGCTTCAGGCGTCGGTGTCGGCGTCGCGCGGCATCAGGAACCAGAGCGCGATGTACGCCAGGAGGCCGGGCCCCGGCAGGATGAAGGACGCGATGACGAGGAGCCGGACAACGAGCGGGTTCCACTCGTAGCGGCGCGCAAATCCCGCGGAGACGCCGGCGATCCAGCGCGAGCCGCCGCGGCCGTTCTTCCCGCGAAGAGGGCGCGTCAGGCCGCTTTCGGTGAACCAGGCTCGCGCACCGGCGAGCGTCGAGGCCCTTGGGTCTGCTTGCGTGTACGAGTTGGCTGACATTGGTGCTCCCTTCGGTTGTTGTACCGACAGGATTGCGGCCGGGACGCCTCCGGCCAACCCTGCTAGCAGGCGTCCCGACGGGGGCTAGCACCTGGGTGGACGAAGCCACCGCTGTCCGCCGCCGCCGCGCCACGTAGCTCTTCAGGTTTGGCGGCGGGACAGTCGAGCCCACGGAGCGGCGCAGGAGTCGAACCTACCCAGCGACGGGTTGCGCCGCCTCACCGGTTTTGAAGAGCCGATGGAGGCGGTACGCGAAGCGGCTTGACAGACGCATCGCGCCACGGTCGGAGCGGGCGCGCGACAGTCGGCGCGACAGCGCGGGCCGCTCACCTCCCTACGATCGGTTGTGAGATCCGATGCCACCGCGACTTCAGGCCGTCTTCTATCGAGCTCCCGACGGCTCGGAGCCCGTTGACGACTTCGTCGAATCGCTGAAAGATCCCGCCAAGCAGGCGGCCATTGACAACCAGATCGACCGACTGAACCTGCTCACGCCGTCGAATCCGCATCTTCCGTTCCCGCATAGCTCGCAGGTCCGCGGTGAGTTGCGGGAGCTGCGTTGCCACTACGGCTCGGAGCTCTACCGCATCCTCTACCGCCGCTCGCGGAATCTCATCGTGCTGCTGCACATGTTCCGCAAGGACACGGGGAAGATCCCCGAGCGGGAGATTCGGCTCGCGGAGGAGTGCTGGGAGGACTTCAAGGCGCGGATGAACGCGGAGAGGCGCCGGCGTCCCCGCGCGGCGGGCCACGATGCGCCTTGACGAGCTTATCAATATTGGTAAGCTGGGAGCATGGCTCCTCGGAAGGAACCCGTTAGCCCCGTCGGGAGCCTTGCGTCTGAGGCAGGGCGCCGGCGGGCGCGCCGTAGTCCCGAGTATCGGGCTGCCCAAGAGCGCCTCGCCCCGTACGAGACGATCGCCCGCTTCGTGATCCAGCGACGAGCCGCGCTCCGTCTGACGCAGGAGCAGCTCGCCGAGCGCATGGGCACCAGCCACTCCGCCATCTCACGGATCGAGTCAGGCCAACATCGCACGAGCGTCGCCACGCTCGAGCGCCTGGCAGAGGCGCTCGAAGCAAGACTCGTGATGGGCTTCGAGACTGGTCCGCCCGAGGCGCCCGTCCGCGAGCTCGCTTCGGTCTGACCCGACGGAATAGCACGGAGGGCACATATGCATCATCGATGCGGAAGGCTCCGAGGACCTGTACCTCGGCCGCCATCCCGTCGTGCGCTTTCGCTCCCCAGGCGAGCACTTTGCGAAAGGGCATCTGTGTCTCGCCTGCTATCGGGCTTCTTGGTACCGAGTACGTTCCGAGCGGTGGAGGTGCCTGTGGAAATCGGGTGCCACCATCTCGAAGCCGTCCCGGGCCTGACCGACCCCGGTCGTAAACTCGCCGCTGTGCTTCCGGTGACCGAGGATGCCATTTACTTCGGCGACAACGCGGAGATCCTTCCGACCTTCCCCGACGGAACCTTTCAGCTGATCTACGTCGACCCGCCCTTCAACACGGGCAAGAACCAGACTCGCCTCACGCTTGCGACCGTTCCCGACGAGGTGGGCGATCGCACGGGCTTCCAAGGGAGGCGCTACCGGACCGAGCTCCTGCACAAGAGCTCGTACCGCGACGCGTTCGATGACTACCTCGCCTTCCTCGAGCCACGGTTTCACGAGGCGAGGCGACTGCTCACGCCTTCGGGCACGTTCTATTTCCACATCGACTACCGCGAGTCGCATTACTGCAAGCTGCTTCTCGACGAGGTCTTCGGCCGCGAGTGCTTTCTCAACGAGGTCATTTGGGCCTACGACTACGGCGCGAAGACAAGGCGCCGCTGGCCACCCAAACACGACACGATCCTCGTCTACGTGAAGGAGCCCGAGGGCTACCACTTCGATGATTCGGAGGTCGAGCGAATCCCCTACATGGCGCCCGGCCTGGTCACCGCCGAGAAGGCTGCGCAGGGCAAGCGGGTTACCGATACCTGGGTTCACACGATTGTCCCCACGAACGGGAAAGAAAAGACGGGCTACCCGAACCAGAAGCCACTCGGGATCGTGCGTCGGATCGTGCAGGCATCCAGCCGCCCCGGCGACTGGTGTCTTGACTTCTTCGCCGGGTCAGGCACGCTCGGCGCCGCAGCTGCTCAGCTTGGGCGCCGCTACGTACTCATCGACTCAAACCCGGAGGCCATCAGAGTCATGCGCGACCGGCTCGGTGTTCCTGCCTTGTGCGCTGACGGGAGGCGGTGGACCTCGGAAGGTGAGCATACGGCCGGCCAAGTCGCCGGCCGACTCTTCTAGCCGCAAAGCGACCGCAGCCAGTCCTTGAAGCCCGCGTAGTCCATGCGATACGCGCCGAACCCGTCCTCGCTGATCCGTTGTGGAAAGAACCACCGTGTGTCGCTCATGGCGTGCTGGACCTTGATCGCGTTAGAATCCATGAGTCCACCTAGCTCCCCCGCCTCAAACACCCAGTAAGCCATTCCTTCGGGACGACCAGAGAGACAGACAAGGTAGTCGTACTTCAGCTTTCCACCCCCGAGGATGGGGCTACGCACCTGCTGGAAACGAGGCGGATCCTCTGTAGAGAATTTGGTCTCGATGCGGAGAGTCGTGCCATCCGGGCACACGACGAAGCGATCGAAGTCGGCGGACCCGCTCGCTCGCGTGCGAAGGCCGATGCCGTCGGCGATCTCATCCAGGAAGAGTTCTCCGAGCCTTCCCTTCGTTCGGGACGCGAGGTGGATCACGAACGCCAACGGGGAGTCGAGTGGCCACTCTTCAACGCGTCGAAGCCGCTGCTCGAGATCGCGCAGATAGCACGCCTCCTCCGGGTCGAACGGCACGCGGTGGCCTTCGCGTTGATGGCCGTCGTTCCTCCCGACTGAGGGCCGGTTGTCTGAAGAGGCGTCCCATGAGGATGGGCATCGGCCGGCGGGCAGACATTCGAGGCTCATCTCATTACGATTGCCGCAATGTCCTATTGGACCGACATCTTCACGCTGGAGACTTGGGCTCAGGCTGAGGCTCATGACTTCGCCGTGACCGGGTTCCCGCCACCAACACCTGGCAAGGGTGGCTACAGCATCGGCATGTTCGAGCGGGTGAAGCCCGGCGACGTGTTCCTGTGCTACTGCAAGCGACCGGCGAGCCGTTGGGTCGGAGGGCTCAAGGTCACCGGCCCGGTCTTCCAGAGTGATGATCCAGTCTGGGGCCTTTCGGAGGCTGGGGAGCCTCGCTATCCCTGGCGGTTCCCGGTGGAGCCGCTCGTCGCTCTTGACCCAGTCCGTGGCGTTCCCGGAGACGCGGTTGCCAAAAGGCTCGAGTTCCTCAAGAGGCTCAAGCGATGGGGAACGTACCTCCAGCGCTCGCTCAATCGAGTTCCCGAGTCAGACGGCGATCGACTTGTCGAGATGCTTCGGGAGCCGCGCGAGGCGATTCCGATCGAGCTTCCGCGGCCGACGCGCAAGCGGTCGCGGCCAGAGTCGCTCGAGCGGGGACTGCTTGAAGCCCAGGCTAAGCCTGTGGAGGTTCGACTCGAAGTTGAGCCGACAGCCGAGCCAGAACCTGAGCCTCGAACGCACACAGAGATCCAGGCAAAACTCCGCGACATCGGCCTGTTCGAAGGTTTCGACGTCTGGATTGCGGACCGAGGGGCCGTCTGGAACGGAGAACGGCTGGGCGAGGGGTGCCTCTCGGACCTTCCGGTCGTCGCCGCTGAGCGCACCCGGTCTGTCATGCGGCTGATCGATGTCATCTGGTTCCGTAAGGGCGCTGGGCATCCGGTGCGGTTCTTCGAGATTGAGCACTCGACGAGCGTCTACTCGGGGCTCTTGCGTTTCAACGACGTGATGATTGACTTTCCCATACCAGAGGCGTTCATCGTTGGTGATGTCGAGAAGACGCATGCAAAGTTCGAGCGTGAGATCTCGCGCCGGACCTTCGAGCACAGCGGTCTCCGAGATTTGACTCAATTCCTCTCCTACGACCAGGTTCGCCAGACCTGGCGGAAGTACCAGGAGATCGGCGTCGGTAGCAAGGAATGGGGACAGCCGCAGCGCCGCGACCAAGCAGATAGCGCCTGACCAGCGCCCTACTGAGCGTCCAGCTGCGTTATGCGGGCGCGCGTGTTAGCACGATCGAG
>JACCXC010000041.1 GCA_013697275.1 Actinomycetota bacterium
TCCATCCACCTTCAGCCCTATCGGCTAGGGACGAGCCCGCGAGGTCTCGTCCGCCGAGCCGGGCGGCACCTTGTCGATCTCCTGCGCCGGGACGCGTTCGGCGTCCCGGGTCGTGTCCGTTTTCGCGTCGCGGGACGGGCGGGTCTCAACCTGGGTGACGCTCGTAGCCCCTCTATCGGCGCCAGATCGGGACTGCTGGCCGCCGGCCGCGGAGCCGCTCCCCATCCGATCCTGACCTGAGCTCTTGGCCTTGCTGAGATCCTGCTGTGCCTGCTGCTTGCCCTTCTGGACGTCGCGGCGGACCTGCTCGCGCGATGCCTGGCCAGTCTGGTACGCGCCCTCGAGCATGCGAGCGGCCACATCGCGGCCGCCCAGGCCGAAGGCGAGCGCGAGGGCGAGCGCGAGGCCGCCCATGAGCGCCATGTACGTGATCCTCACGATGTCTTCCGCGATCTTCAGCTGGTCGAGGATCATGAACGCGGCGATCGCCATCACAAGGACGGGCGCGACCGAGCCGACGATCTTGCCGGTCGGCGTGTCGCCCATCGTGCGCGCGACGAGCGCCGCGATTCCACCCGCGATCGCACCCGCGACCAAGAAGATCAGGAGCGCGGCGAGAACGTTCGGCAGGTAGGCGAAGATCGCAGCCACGAAGTTCGTCAACGCGTTGATCCCGAGGACCGAGACGGCCAGCGAGATCACGCCGAGAAAGAGCACCCAGAAGGCGATCCTTCCGATCAGGTGAGCCGGGCTCGAGGTGAGCCGTGAGACGAACCGGCCGCCCTGACCCTGCGTGAGCGTGCGGTCGACCCCTGCGCGGCGGAGAATTTGCGAGATCACGCTGGCCACGATCTTGGCGACGAAGTAGCCGACGATCAGGATCAGGATCGCCGCGATCAGCTCCGGAATGAACGCGAAGATTGCGGTGAACCCGTTCTCGATCTTGTCGCCCCATGTGTGCTCCGAGGCTAGAACCATGTGAACCCCACTCCCTGTGCGTTAGTGATTGTCGAAACGTGAGCGTCCCCGCCGTTTTTCGCCCGTAAACCCTGGGCGAAAGCCGGGCGGGGGCCCTGCCGGGGGCTATAACTCAGCTATGGCGACGGTCGTCACCGGGGAGCGCCGCATCGTCGCGGTGCTGATCGCAGACGTCGTCAACTCGACCGGGATCGGCGAGCGTCTTGGGCCGGAGCGGTCGAAGTTCCTGATGGACGAGGTGCTGCGCGTCATGAGCACGCAGATCAGTCGCTTCGACGGCACGGTCGTCCAGCGGAGCGGGGACGAGATCTTCGCGGTCTTCGGCGCGCCGGTCGCGCACGAGGACGACTCGGAGCGCGCGGTACGCGCGGCCCTGGCGCTCCAGCGCGCCATCGCCCGCTACGCAGCCGACGTCAGTGATGCCTACGGGGTCGAGCTGGCCGTCCGCGTCGGGGTGAACACCGGCCCGGTCGTGATCGGCGGTGACGACGGCGAAGCGACCATGGGGGAGCGTTGGAACGCGCTCGGCGACACGGTGAACGTCGCCTCGCGCCTGCAGGAGCTCGCGTCGCCCGGCCAGGTGGCGATCGGCGCATCCACCGCGCGCCAGGTCGAGGGCTACTTCGAGCTCGACGAGCTGGGCGAGCGCGAGCTGCAAGGAAAGAGCGCGCCCGTCACCACCTACGCCGTCCGCGGACTGCGGGAGGCCGAGACACCCGCGCCGGAGGGGCCCCTCGTCGGGCGCGACTTCGAGCTGACCGTCCTCGAGCGGACGATGGACGGCCTCCGCGAGGGTCGTGGCGTCGTCGTCTCGGTCACGGGCGAGGCGGGGATCGGCAAGTCGCGCCTCGTCGCCGAGATCCGCAAGGAGTACTCCGACGTCATCCACTTCGTCGAGGGTCGCGCGGTTTCCTACGCGCAGAGCTTCCCGTACTCGCCGATCCGCGACCTCCTGCGCGACTGGCTCGGCGTCGGCGCAGCCACGCCCGAAACGCGCGTGCGCCTGGAGCTGAAGGCCCAGGTCGCCGAGCTCTTCGGAGACCAGGCGGACGATGCCTACCCCTACCTTGCGACGATCCTCGGCCTCACGCTCGAGCCGGACTCCGCGGAACGAATGCGCGAGCTCAATCGCGAGTCGATTCAGCATCAGACGTTCGAGGTCTTCGCAGAGCTGCTCTGCCGCCTCTCGTCGGAGCTTCCGCTCTGCGTGATCCTCGAGGATCTTCACTGGGCGGACGAGTCCACCCTGGAGCTGCTCGAGAACACGCTCGCCGTGACCGACGAGGCGGCCGTGGCGCTCTTCTTCCTCTACCGCTCCGAGCGGGAGCATCGCTCCTGGCAGCTCGGCGAGCGAGCGCGGCAGCGCTACCCGCACCGCTACCGCGAGATCGAGCTTCGCCCGCTCCCCTCCGACGCGAGCCGGACGCTCGTCGGGGGCACCGCGGAGGGGGAGCTCCCCGAGTCCGTCGCCGAGCTCCTGGTCGAGCGGGCGGGCGGGAACCCGTTCTTCCTGGAGGAGGCCTTCCGCGACCTGGTCGAGCGAGGAGCACTCAAGCGCCAGAACGGCAGCTGGGAGCTTGCAGTCCGGCCCGACGAGCTGGCCGTGCCCGCCGTGGTTCAGGGCGCGCTCCAGGCCCGCCTCGACCGGCTCGAGCCGGGCACGCGCGAGGTGCTAAGCCTTGCCGCCGTGATCGGGCGGACCTTCGGCCTGCCGCTCCTCGAGCGGCTCATCGACCACAACCGCCTCCTCCCCGCGCTCAGCGAGCTCCAGCGCCTCGACCTCGTCGTCGAGACGCGACGGCGCCCCGCGCCCGAGTACCGCTTCCGCCACGGCCTCGTGCAGGAGGTCGCCTACGCGACCCTCGTCGAGCCGA
Source organism: Actinomycetota bacterium (assembly GCA_013697275.1). Lineage (GTDB taxonomy): Bacteria > Actinomycetota > Thermoleophilia > Gaiellales > Gaiellaceae > JACCXC01. The sequence continues at coordinate 2,853 of JACCXC010000041.1, forward strand.
CCCGGAGGACGCTGCACAAGCGGGTCGGGGAGGCCCTCGAGGAGCTCCACCAGGGCTCTCGTGACGAGGTGTACGACCTGCTCGCGCGCCACTTTACGGAGGCGGACGAGCCGGAGAAGGCGGTCGAGTACCTCCTGAAGGCAGGGGATGCGGCGCGCAGGATCTACGCCGACCAGGAGGCGATCGAGCACTACTCCAAGGCGAGGGCATTCCTCGCCCGCCTGGGCGACGACGGTCGCGCCCGCGACACGCTCTTCAAGATGGCGCTCGCCTACCACCTGGCCTTCGACTTCGAGCAGGCCGAGGTGATCTACGACGAAGCCTTCTGCTGCAGGGTCGACGACCCGCCCCGGCCCGAGCCCACCGAGCGGATCGAGACCGCCGCGCTCCCACCGGACGAGGTCTCCCCGGGGGACGTGTACACGAGCGAAGGCGGTCAGTTCGTCGCCCACCTCTTCCAGGGGCTCCTCCTCGTCGACCGCGAGCTGAACGTCGTCCCGGCGATGGCCGACAACATGCGCGTCTCGAGCGATGGCCTCACGTACCTCTTCCGCCTCCGTGAGGGTGTTCGCTGGAGCGACGGCGAGCCCGTCACGGCCGAGGACTTCGTCTTCGCCTGGCGCGCGATCCGCGAGGAGAAGGCGATCACGGCGTTCCTGATGGAGGACATCGAGTCGGCCCAGGCCCTCGACGAGCGGACGCTCGAGGTGCGCCTCCGGGAGCCGCGCTCCTACTTCCCCTACATCCTGGCGTCGAGCTGGGCCTTTCCGCGGCCCCGCCACCGCTGCCAGGCGCTCGGCGACGACTGGCGCAAGCCCGAGAACCTCGTCTCGAACGGCCCGTTCATGCTGGGCGAGCTCTCCGAGGACGGGGCACTCCTCGTCGCCAACCCCCACTGGGTCGGCGGCCGGGGAAACGTGAGCGAGTTCGCGATCCGCTTCACCGCGAGCGACTCGCTCGACGAGTGGCGGGCGGGGCGCCTGGACGTCCTGCAGGTCTACGACCGACGGGTCGAGGAGGCCCCGGACACGCTGACCACACTCGTGCCCGAGCTCTCGATGACCTACGTGGGCTTCCGTCCAGACTGCCCGCCGTTCTCGAACGAGCTCGTCCGGAAGGCGTTCTCGCACGGGCTCGACCGGGAAGGGCTCTTCGGCGGGTCGGAGCTCCTGGTGCGGGCCGCCTCGCGAGGGGGCGCGATTCCGCCGGCGATGCCCGGCCACTCGCACAAGATCGCGCCGGCGTACGACCCCGAGCTCGCGCGTCATCTCCTCGCCGAAGCCGGGTACCCGGAGGGCCGCGGCTTGCCGGAGCTTCGGCTCGTGATCGGCGGGACCGCGGGCGCGGCACACGAGCGAGGCGAGCTGCTCGTCGAGCAGTGGGCGGCGCTCGGAGCCCGCGTGCAGCTCAACGTCGTCGGCACGCACCTGTGGTCCTCGCACCTGACGGACGAGCAGATGTGGGTGAGCGGCTGGACGGCCGACTACCCGGATCCGGACGGATTCTTCCGCGGCCTCTTCCAGGCGACGGGCTGGCCCTTCTACCGCGACGCGGAGATCGAGGACCTGCTGACGCGCGCCCGCTCACTCCGCGACCAGGGCGAGCGGATGCGGCTCTACCACGACGTCGACCGTCTCTGGGTCGCCGAGCACGCGGCGATCCTTCCGCTCTTCTACGGCCGGACGATGCTGGCCCGTCGCCCCTGGGTCGAGGGCCTCTGGGCGAACCCGATCACCAAGGCACAGTTCGACCAGGTCGTCGTCCGCCCGCACTGACGCACGAAGCCATTTCACACACGCGCTTTGCACGCAATCGTGTGGTTGGCGCGGGCGGGGCAAGCCCCGCCCTACCTGTCGTGATCGGCTCGTTCAAGCCGGCGATCGATCGCGAGCATCCTCGTTTCGATCCCAGACGAGACGTAGCCCCTCCAGGGTGAGCAGCGGGTCGACCGTCTCGATCGTGCGCGAGTGAGGCGCGATCAGGCCTGCCAGGCCGCCCGTTGCGACGACACGCGTGCCCTCGCCGAGCTCGGCTCGCATCCGGTCGACGATCCCGTCCACCTGGCCCGCGAAGCCGAACACGACTCCGGACTGGAGCGCGGCCGTCGTCGACGTCGCGATCGTCCGCTCCGGCGCGACGAAGTCGACCTGCGTCAATCGCGCCGCGCGGGCGAAGAGCGCGTCCATCGACACCTCGATCCCCGGGGCTAGCACGCCTCCGACGTACTCCCCGGCGGCCGAGACGGCGTCAAAGTTCGTCGACGTACCGAAGTCCACGACGATGCTGGGCGCGCCGTAGCGCGCGAGCACGGCGACCGCATTCACGACCCGGTCGGGCCCAACCTCGCGGGGATCGTCATAGCGCATCGGAATGCCAGTCCTCGTTCCGGGGCCGACGGTGAGGAGAGGCGCCGAGACGTGGCGCTCGGCTAGCTCCGCGTAGGCGCGCGAGAGCGGGGGAACCGTAGTGGAGAGACAGACGCCGTCCACGTCGTCGAAGCCGAGATCGCGAAGCTCGAGGAGCCGCGCCAGCAGAGCCGCGAGCTCGTCCCCGGTCCGCTCGGCCTCGGTGGCGACGCGCCAGTGCTCGACGAGCTCCTCACCCCTGAACAGCCCGAAGACAGTCTGCGTGTTCCCGACGTCGACCGTTAGGAGCACGGCCGCTCCGAGCTACGCCGCGCTGTCGTCTTCGTTCGTGAGCGTCTCGCCCAGCTTCTCCGCCAGTGCCTCGGGCGTGAGCGCCGCCTCCTCACCCTCCCCGCGCAGCTCCTCGATCGTGACGTCGCTGGACGTGTAGACCTCGGCGCGCGGGATCATCCGGGTGGGCCGGTTCTTGTCCCAGACCCAGACGTCCTCCATGGTCACGTGGAAGAAGGGGTAGCTCGTCTGCGGCAGCACCTTCAGGTCGAGCCGGTTGCAGAGGTAGGTCGAGTCCTGCGTGACGACGCAGTAGCGGAAGAGGCTGAAGACGGCGGTGTATTCGCGCTTGAGGCGAAGCTCGAGATCGGCCTCGTACTCGTCGAGCTCGTCGAGGTGCGACATGCGCCGCATTCTAGCCCTGCTCCAGCAAGCCCCGGACTCGCCGGCCGTCCGGAAGAGCGAGTTCGGGATCGAGGTCGAGGAGCGGCTCGAGCACGAATCTCCGCTCTGCCAGGCGGGGGTGTGGGACGACGAGCCCGGGCTCGTCGATGGTCTTCTCGTCGTAGAGAAGGAGGTCGAGGTCGATCGTCCGCGGTCCGAAGCGCGGGCCCGTCCGCTCCCGTCCCAGCTCACGCTCGACGGCGAGCAGGCGGCCGAGGAGATCGGACGGCGCGAAGTCTGTCTCGAGCGCCGCGGCGCCGTTCAGGAACCGCGGCTGGTCGGTGTAGCCCACAGGGTCGGTCTCGCGGAACTCGGACACCGCGACGACTTTCACCCCCGGTTCGCGCTCAAGCAGCTGAAGCGCGCGGTCGAGATATCCCCTGCGATCTCCGAGATTGCTCCCCAGCCCTATGTATGCCCGCACGCCTCGCCTCTACGATCGAGTCCGCCGCCGCGCGGAGCGTTCCACATGAGGGGTCGTCTCGTCCTGGCACTCGCACTCGGGCTCGCCGCGCTGGCCGTTCCGAGCGCTGCTCAGGCTGCGGGCGGTCACGTGGAGGCCGAGCTGGCGCTCGACCGCGCTCTCACCCTCTTCGAGCCCAAGGGAGCCCGAGCCGCCCAGGGGGGCGAGACGAGGCCCGGCCCGCATGACGCCACCCTCGTCCTGCGCGACCTCGCCGCGCGGCTCGCCGACCTTCCTGCACGCGACCGGGCGCTCGCCGAGCGGCTCCTCGCGAGGCCGACGGACGGCTTCGACGCCTTCAAGCGCTACACCGCCCCCGCTCGCCACGTCTGCGACGCGACCACCTGCGTCTGGTGGGTGAATCGCACGGCCGACGCGCCCTCGCTCGTCGACCGGAACTCAAACGGCGTGCCCGATTGGGTCGACGCGACCCGCGCGACCTTCCGGGCTGTCTGGGCGGCCGAGGTGGGCCGCTACGGCTACGCCCGCCCGCTCGCGGACAACCGCGGGCACCGCGGTCGACACCGGCGCAAGCTCGACGTCTATGTCGCCGACCTCGGCTCTCGCGGGATCTACGGCTACTGCACGACCGACGACCCCCGGCGCTCCTCCAGCAGGAGCGTCTCGGCCTACTGCGCGGTCGACGACGACTTTTCGCGCGCCCAGTTCGGCGGAGCAACCACGGGTGTCGCCGCGCTCAAGGTGACGGCCGCGCACGAGTTCTTCCACGCCGTCCAGTACGCGTACGACTGGCTCGAAGACCTCTGGCTCATGGAGGGCTCGGCGGCCTGGGTGGAATCAGAGGTCTACCCGAGCATCCACGACAATCTTCAGTACCTCCGCCGGAGCCCGCTCTCGAGTGACGGCTTCTCCCACTCGCTCGACCACGACGAGCCGAATGCAGCCCGGGCCGAGTCGGGGCTCACGTACGGCGCGTGGATCTGGTGGAGGTTCCTTGCGGAGCGCCACGGCCGCGGAATCGTTCGGGACGTCTGGAACCGGGCTCGCGGCACGACTTATTCGATCCAGGCCACGCAGGCGGCCCTCGCCGCGCGCGGAGAGCCGTTCGGGACTGTCTTCGCCGACTTCGGCGCAGCCAACCTCCTCCCCGGCGCCTCGTACCTAAACGGAGCGCTCTACGACGCGCAGCCGGGCGTCGGGCCGGTGCCGCCGTCCGTCTCGCTCGGCACGGGCACGCTCTCGACGGGCGTCGTCTCCCTGCCGATGCCGCACCTTTCGAACGACCTCTACGCCTTCCGGCCGGGGAGCGGGCTCGGCGCGTCGGCCAAGCTCGCGGTCAGCGTCCAGCTCGGACTGCCGGCCACGCGCCGAAGTGCCACGCTCGTCCTGCACCGGACGAACGGCACCGTCGAGCGCCTGCCCTTCGCGCTGGACGCTGTCGGTGCGGGCTCCCTCGGCGCGCTCGACTTCGGCCCCGGCCAGGTCCAGTCCGTGACGCTCCTCCTTACGAACGCGGGCCTCGAGTTCGGGTCCTGCGGCCAGGCGAGGCAGCCGCCCTTCTTCTCGTGCGGCGGGACGCCGCTCGACGACGCCACGTTCTCCTTCACCGCCCTCGCGACGCCGTAGGCGGGCTCTCAGGCTACGATTCCCGGGCGCGAACCGGGGCGCGCGGGTCTGGCAGGGCGAGGTGAGATGAAGAGGGGTCGTTACATTCGAGGCACGTTCCTTCCCGCAGCCGTCGCGGCGGCGCTCGCGTTTGCCTTCCCGCTTGCGGCCGGAGCCGCCCAGCAGGAGCTTCCCGCCCTCGCGCCCGCCGACGACGGCCTCGGCCGCGCCCTGGCCCAGGGCCGGCTTTCGGAGGCCGAGTACGCGCTCGAGCGGGCACTCGCGCTCTTTCGCCCGGAGCGAGCGCGCGAGGTGTACGGCCGCATCGACCGTCCCGACCCTCGCGCGGGCACCCTCATCCTGCGCGATCTAGCCGCCCGCATCCCCGACCTCGCGCCCGCCCAGCGGGCGCTCGCGGCCCGCATCCTCGCGCGACCGACGCAGCGCTCCGACGCGATCCACCCCTACCTGGCCGAGGCGAAGCGCTTCTGCGGGGTTCGCGTCTGCTTCTGGTGGGTCACATCGACGCGCGACGCGCCCTCGCTCCGCGACCGCAACCGAAACGGCCAACCGGACTGGGTCGAGACGACCCGCCAGGTGCTGAAGACGACCTGGAACGCCGAGGTCGGCCGGCTCGGATACCGTGCGCCCCGCTCGGACGCGACGTCGCGCTACCGCGGTCCGAACGGCAAGCTGGACGTCTACATCGCGGACGTCGGCGCACAGGGCCTCTACGGCTACTGCACGACCGACGACCCGGCCCGCAACCGGCGGCGGGCCGTTTCCGCGTACTGCGTGGTCGACGACGACTTCGCGCGCAGGCAGTTCGGCGGCGCGGCAACGGGCACCGCGGCGCTCAAGGTGACGGCCGCGCACGAGTTCTTCCACGCCGTCCAGTACGCCTACGACTGGCTCGAGGACCTCTGGCTGATGGAAGGGACTGCGACCTGGATCGAGGACGAGGTCTACGACTCCATCAACGACAACCGCCAGTACCTGAAAACGAGCCCGATCGCCCCCCAGAACTACGCCTTCCCGCTCGATTACCACAACCCTGACCCGAACGAGCCCGACTCGGGCTACAAGTACGGCGTCTGGATCTGGTGGCGCTACCTCTCCGAGCGCTACGGGCCCGGAATCGTTCGCGCGGTCTGGCGCCGCGCCGATGCCAACCGGGGGGCTCCCGACGAGTACTCGCTCCAGGCGACCGTCTCGGCCCTTTCGATCCGCAAGCAGGAGTTCGCTTCCGTGTTCGCCGACTTCGCCGTTGCGAACGCCACCCCGTCGGCGAGCTATTCGGAGGGAGGCACCTACCCTGCTCCCGAACCCGACACGACGATGGTCTCGGCCTCCGGGGTCGGCCGGACGACGGTCATCACGTACCACCTGGCGAACGACTACTACAAGTTCGCGCCCGCCGACCTCGACCCGGCGGCCACGCTGACCTTCCTCCTCGACCTTCCCGACCCGGCCGGCTCTCCGGCGGCGAGCGCGATCGTGGAGGCGCTCGACGGATCGCTCACCCGCGTGCCGGCCGTTCGAGACGAGGCGACGGGGCGCTGGTCGATCGTCGTGCCCGGCTTCGGATCGGCTCGTCGCGTCGTCCTCGTACTGACAAACGCGAGCACGCGCCTGCGCTGCTGGCAGGGCGAGGTGTACTCCTGCCGCGGGCGCCCGCTGGACGACGACGTCGAGATCGCCTTCGAAGCTGCAATCGCGCCGGTCGCGCCGGTCGCGCCCTAGCGGCGGGCTCGCTCGACCGTCGCTGCCGTGAACGCGATCGGGGCGGCTAGCCGCACCTCGGGCTTCCGCACGCGCACGGTGGCGCGCGAGACCGGGAAGCGCTCGATCAGCGCGTCCGCTACGGCGCCGGCCAGCGCTTCGATCAGGTTGTACCGCCGTTCCTGGGAAACCTCGAGGATGCAGGCCACGACCTTCGTGTAGTCGACCGTGTCGGCCAGCTGGTCGCTTCGAATGGCAGCGTCGTGGGCGACCAGGCGAACGTCGTAGAGGAAGGTCTGTCCCTCGACCTGCTCATCCGCGGTCGCCCCGTGAAAGCCGCGCACCTCGAGTCCCTCGAGCTCGATCGCCATCTCGCTCACGACGCGACCGCCTCGACGGCCTGTGCAGCGCGAAGCGCTTCGACGTGCTCGCGAACGTCGTGGACGCGAAAGAGCGAGGCGCCGCGCTCGTAGGCCAGCACGCTCGCGGCGACACCGGCCGAGACAGGGCCCGTGACAGCCTGCGGATCGCCGAGGACGCGGCCGAGAAACCGCTTCCGAGAGGCGCCGACGAGCACAGGCCGGCCGAGCGCGAGAAGCTCGTCCAGCCGGGCGAGGAGCTCCAGGTTGTGCTCGACGGTCTTCCCGAATCCGATCCCTGGGTCGACGCAGACCCGCTCCTCCGCGATCCCGGCCCCGACGGCGAATGCGAGCCGCTCCTCGAGGAAGCGGACGACCTCGGAGACGACGTCGTCGTAGCGCGGGTCGTCCTGCATCGTGCGAGGCTCGCCGAGCATGTGCATGAGGCAGAGGTAGGCGCCTCCGTCGGTCACAACTCCCGCCAGCTCGGGATCGCCGCGAAGCGCGGTCACGTCGTTGACCATGACGGCCCCGAGCTCGAGCGCCCGACGAGCCACTTCGGCCTTGGAGGTGTCGATCGAAACCGGAAGCTCACCCGCGACAGCCTCGAGCACGGGCACGACGCGCCGGAGCTCCTCGTCGAGGGACACACCCTCCGATCCAGGCCGGGTCGACGTCCCGCCGACGTCCACGAGCGCAGCGCCTTCCGCGACCATCCTCCGCGCCTGCGCCACCGCGCTCGCCGCCTCGATGACCCCGTCACCGGAGAAGGAGTCGGGCGTCACGTTGAGGATCCCGATCACGGTAGGCCTCGAAAAGGCCTGCTCAAGCGGAATCATTTGCCGACTGTAGCGCCTGGTTCCGCGGCGGCGGGCTTTGCCCGGCGCCGCTCACCACCGCTCCAGAGAGACGCTCGCGACGAAGTCGTCATGGCTCGCGCGAAGCGCGGGCCGGACTTCGTCCGCGTTAACCCTTGGAGGGCTCTGGCGGGGGCGGCTGCATCGTCGCGCCCGGAAGCGGGAACGGCCTCGGCTTCGGCTCGGCCCGCGGCTTCCGCTCCGGCTCCTTTTCGGGCTCGGAAACCGGAATCTCGTCCTCGGCAAACACACTCTCCGGTGCCTCGCCCGCGAGGAGCCGTTCGAACTGATCCTTGTCGATCGTCTCGCGCTCGATGAGGAGCTCCGTGATCGTGTGCAGCTCGTCCATGTGCTCGCTGAGCACCCTGGAGGCCTCCTCGTGCGCGTCCTCGATCACCCGGCGAATCTCGTCGTCGATCTCGCGCGCGATCTCCTCCGAGTAGTCCGGCTCGGCGCCCATGTCGCGGCCTAGGAACGGCATGTCGTGGTTTCGCCCGAGAACGCGGGGGCCGAGTTTCTCGCTCATGCCGTAGCGCATGATCATGTGCTTCGCCGTCGTGGTGACCTTCTCCAGGTCGTTCGCAGCGCCCGTCGTCACCTCGTGGAAGACGAGCTCCTCCGCGGCGCGCCCGCCAAGCGTCATGGCCATCTGATCCATCAGGGCAGAGCGTGTCGTCAGGAACTTGTCCTCGACCGGCAGCGAGATCGTGTAGCCAAGCGCCTGCCCGCGGCTGATGATCGAGATCTTGTGCACGGGGTCGCAGTTCGGCAGGTAGTGGCCGACGAGCGCGTGGCCCATCTCGTGGTAGGCCGTGATCTTGCGCTCGTGCTCGGAGAGGAGACGCGTCTTCTTCTCCGGCCCGGCGATCACGCGCATGATTCCTTCCTCGAGCTCGTGCTCGCCGATCGTCTTCCGTCCGCGGCGGGCCGCGAGAAGCGCGGCCTCGTTGACGAGATTCGCGAGGTCGGCGCCGGTGAAGCCCGGGGTGCCCGCTGCAAGCGTGTCGAGGTCGATCTCCGTGTCGATCGGCTTGCCCTTGGTGTGCACCTCGAGGATCTTCCGGCGGCCGTTCCGGTCTGGCCGATCGACGACGATCTGCCGATCGAAGCGCCCCGGGCGAAGGAGCGCGGGGTCGAGGATGTCGGGCCGGTTCGTCGCCGCGATCAGGATGATGTTGTCCTTCATCTCGAACCCGTCCATCTCGACGAGGAGCTGGTTCAGCGTCTGCTCACGCTCGTCGTGGCCACCGCCGAGACCCGCGCCGCGGTGCCGGCCGACGGCGTCGATCTCGTCCATGAAGATGATGCAGGGGGATGCCTGCTTCGCCTGCTCGAAGAGGTCGCGGACGCGCGAGGCGCCGACGCCGACGAACATCTCGACGAAGTCGGAGCCCGAGATCGAGAAGAACGGGACGCCCGCCTCGCCGGCGACCGCGCGCGCGAGGAGCGTCTTGCCGGTTCCGGGCGGCCCGTACAGGAGTACGCCCTTGGGGATGCGCGCGCCGAGCGCCTGGAACTTCTTCGGGTTCTCGAGGAACTCCTTGATCTCGTGGAGCTCCTCGACGGCCTCGTCCGCACCGGCCACGTCCTTGAACGTCACCTTGGGCGAATCCGGAGACATGCGCTTGGCCCGGCTCTTCCCGAAGCTCATCACCTTCGAGCCGCCGCCCTGCACCTGATTCATGAGGAAGATCCAGAACCCGATGAGGATCACGAACGGCAGCACGTTGATGAGGAGCGCCCACCACGCCGACGAGCCGATCCCCTTGGAGTCGAACTTGATGCCGTTGCGCTCGAGGAGATTCTGGAACTGCGTCGCCGACTGCGCCGTCGGGTAATGCACCTTGACCTTTCCGCCCTCCACGAGGGTCGCCGTGACCTCCTGCCGCGAGGGGTTGAAGACCACGTCGTTGACCGCCCCGTGGCGCACCTCGTCCTGCAGCTGCGAGTAGCTGAGCTTGCGCTCGTCGGAACGGTTCGGCAGCAGCGTCTGGCTCGCGAGGTACACGAGCACGACGATGGTGATGAGCGGGAAGAGAGCGCTACGGAAAAAGCGGTTCACGTCGGTTTTCGCAGGGTACCACCGTAGTTTCGTGGGGGAACCCCTGGTT
>JACCXC010000049.1 GCA_013697275.1 Actinomycetota bacterium
CCCTTCTCAAGAGTGCTGACCCTCTCTCTCTAAGAAGGGGTCCATGGGGGAAACCCGGTTTCCCCCATGCTCTTTACATCATTCCGCCCATGTCGCCCATGCCGCCGGGCATGCCTGCCCCGGCACCGGCCTTCTCGGGCGCCTCGGCGACGATCGCCTCGGTCGTGAGGATGTTCTTCGCGATCGACGCAGCGTTCTGGAGCGCCGAGCGCGTCACCATCGTCGGATCGATGATCCCCGCCTTGACGAGGTCCTCCTGCTCGCCGCTGTCGACATTCAGGCCGAAGCCCTTCTTGCCGGAGCGGACAGCGTTGACGACGACGGAGCCCTCGAGCCCGGCGTTCTGCGCGAGCTGGCGGACCGGCTCCTCGAGCGCGCGGACGATGATCTGAGCACCCGTTCGCTCGTCGCCCTCGAGCGCGTCGAGCTTGATCGCGGCCACGGCGTTCATGAGCGCGACGCCGCCGCCCGGGACGATGCCCTCCTCGAGGGCCGCCCGCGTGGCCTGCAGCGCGTCCTCGACGCGGTGCTTCTTCTCCTTCATCTCGGTCTCGGTGGCCGCACCGACCTTGACGACAGCGACGCCGCCGGACAGCTTCGCGAGCCGCTCCTGGAGCTTCTCGCGGTCGAAGTCGGAGTCGGTGTTCTCGATCTCCTGCTTCAGCTGCTTGATCCGGCCCTTGATGCCCTCTGAGTCGCCGGCACCGTCGATGATCGTGGTCGAGTCCTTGTCGATCACGATCCGGCGGGCCCGGCCGAGCTGGCTCAGCTTCGTGTTCTCGAGCTTGAGGCCCATCTCCTCGGTGATGACCTCGCCGCCCGTGAGGACTGCGATGTCCTCGAGCATGCGCTTGCGGCGATCACCGAAGCCCGGCGCCTTGACGGCGACGGCGGTGAATGTGCCGCGCAGCTTGTTCACGACGATCGTCGCGAGCGACTCGCCCTCGACGTCCTCCGACACGACGAGCAGCGGGCGACCCGCCTGGATCACCTGCTCGAGAATCGGGAGAAGATCCTTGACCGCGCCGATCTTCTGGTTGGCGATCAGGACGTACGGATCGTCGAGCACGGCCTCCATGCGCTCGGAGTCGGTGATCATGTACGGCGAGAGGTAGCCCTTGTCGAACTGCATGCCCTCGGTGAACTCGAGCTCGAGCCCGAACGTCTGGCCCTCCTCGACGTTCACGACGCCGTCCTTGCCGACCTTCTCGATCGCGTCGGCGATCACGTCGCCGATCTCGCGCTCGCGCGACGAGATGGTGGCGACCCGGGCGATGTCCTCCTTGCCCGAGATCTCAGTGGACTGGCTCTTCAGGTCCTCGACGACCTGCTCGACGGCCTGCTCGATGCCGCGCTTGAGCGCCATCGGGTTCGCGCCGGCCGCGACGTTCTTCAGGCCTTCGCGGACGATGGCCTGTGCGAGGACCGTCGCCGTGGTCGTCCCGTCGCCGGCAACGTCGTTCGTCGCCGTTGCGACTTCTCGGACGAGCTGGGCGCCCTGATTCTCGAACACGTCCTCGACCTCGATCTCACGGGCGATCGTGACGCCGTCGTTCGTGATCGTGGGCGCGCCGAACTTCTTGTCGAGGACGACGTAGCGGCCCTTCGGGCCCAGCGTGACCTTGACCGCGTCGGCCAGGGTGTTCACGCCACGCTCGAGCGAGCGGCGAGCGTCCTCATTGAACTTCAGCTCTTTGTGTGCCATTCACTCACCTCTTGTGATTAAGCGGGTGCGCCAGCCATGACGACCTTTGCCAGGACGTCTGACTCGCGCAGGATCAGGTACTCGTCGACGCCGAGCTTGATCTCGGTGCCGCCGTACTTCGAGAAGATGATTTCGTCGCCCTCGTCCAGGTCCATCGCCACGAACTCCCCGTCCTCGTTGCGAGAACCGGGGCCCACGGCGAGGACGCGGCCGCGTTGCGGCTTCTCTTTCGCCGTATCCGGTAGGACGATCCCGCTGTCGGTGACGTCCTCGTCCTCGAGAACCTCGACGATCAGGCGATCTCCAAGCGGCTTCAGGTCCATGCAACCTCCTTTGGCCAATACTGCTAGTGGGTTGGCACTCAGAAGGTTCGAGTGCCGATCGCAACTCTAGCGGATGGAAGCAGCATCGTTCAACTCTGTATCTGGCACTCGCAGCGAACGAGTGCCAGGGTGGGCGCGCGTGAGAATGGCCACTAGCGTCACCAGGCAGGCAAGCGCCCCGAGGCCGTAAGCAACCGGGTCACCCAGGGATTCCGCAAGGGCCCCGCCGGCCGCCGGCCCGATGAACGCGCCGGCGGCCCAGCCGCCGTTCATGATCCCGAAAGCGAGGCCCTGTGAGAGCTTCACGCGGTCGGCCCCCTCCGCCAAGAGGAGGAACGCCGGCGCGAAGAGGGTGCCGTAGGCGATCGCGGCGAAGACGGCCAGCACGGCGATCAGGCGCGGCTCCCCCGCCCAAGCGAGCGCAAGGGAGAAGCCCGCGGCGGCGGGAAGAGCCGCGCGCGTCGGGATTAGGGGGCCCCGCCGGTCGGCGAGGCGCCCGACAAACGGATTGACGACCGCCTCGAGCGCGGCGCAGGTGAAGAAGACGGCTCCGATCGCGACCGCCCCCCAGCCGAGCCGGTCGAGGTCGAGCGATGCGAGAACGTTCAGGATCCCGAAGAGGAGCGCGGGCAGCAACATCAGCCAGACGCCGGCCAAAAACATCCGGCTCGAGAAGGCGCGCCGAAGCGCCGCGCCCGAAACGTGCTCGGTGGGTACGCCCGGCACGCGGCTCCCCCCGAGCGCGACAACGCCTGCGGCCAGGCCAACTGCGCAGAAAGCCGTGCGCGTGCCCACGACGGAGGCGACCCCGCCAAGGACCGGCCCGAGGAGAGCACCGACGATCGCAGCGCTCAGAGCCATCCCAAGTAGCTCGCCCCGCCGCTCTTTGCGCGAGGCCGAGATCAGCCAGGAGAGCCCGCCGGCCCACGAGAGCGCGCTGCCCACGCCCTGACCGAACCGTGCTAACGAAAGCGACCACAGGTCGCCGGCGAAGGCGAAGCCCACGCTGGCCACCCCCACGATGAGGAGCCCCGCGAGCGCCGCGGGCTTCGAGCCGACGCGAGACGAGATGACCCCTGCCGGGAACGCGAAGGACAGTACGCCGACCGCGTAAAGAGCCACGAGCACGCCTGCCTGCGTCTTGGAGAGGCCGAAGTCGTCCGTGTACTCCGGGAGGAGCGGCGTCAGCGCCGCGTAGAGCATGGTGTCCACGAGGACGATCGCGGAGACGAGGAAGAGCAGGCGGCGCACCCGCTCGACGCTAGCGATCCGCCCAAGCTCCGCGTCGAACCGTCGATCCGCGAAAAGGCGAGGGAGGCCGGGGCTGCCCACCGGTCTACGATCAGCTGCCATGAGGCGCGAGCTCTCGGCGGGCGGTGTCGTGCTGCGCCGGATGCGCGGCCGGTGGTTCGTCGCGGCGATCCGGCCGGGCGGGAAGGACGTCTGGGCCTTGCCCAAGGGGCTCGTGGGCGAGGGTGAAGAGCCTGCCGCGACAGCCCTACGCGAGGTCGCCGAGGAGACGGGCGTACGGGCCCGCCTCGCCGGCAAGCTCGGCGACGTCCGCTACGTCTACACGTGGAAGGGCGAGCGGGTCTTCAAGATCGTCTCGTTCTTCCTCATGCGCTACACGGGCGGCCGCCTCGGGGACATCCCGCTCGAGCTCGCGTTCGAAATCGACGAAGCCCGCTGGCTTCCGCTGGCAGATGCGCCGGAGCTCCTCGCCTACCGCGGTGAGAAGGACATGGCCGCTCTCGCGCTGAGGACCACCGAAGGCGGCGAACTATGATCTGCCGTCGCCCATGAGCGACCCGTCCTCCATGTACGCCCTCAACTTCTATTCCCCCGTCGTCGGAGACCAGCTGCGCACGCGGCGCAAGACCGCGACCATTCGCCTCGGGGACAAGGCAGGGAAGTACAAGAAGGGGATGGTCGTCCAGGTGCTCGTCGGAATGCGCTTCGGCCCGCGCGAGAAGATCTTCGAGGCTGTGATCGACAAGGTCGAGGTCAAGTCGCTCGAGGAGCTTTCACCCCGCGAGATCGAGCACGACAACCCGGAGATCCGCCGTCCCGAGGAGATGCTTACCTTCCTCAGCCAGCTCTACAACCGCGAGGTGAGCCCAACCGACACCGTGACGGTCATTCACTTCTCGGAGATCATGACGCCGCACGTGCTCGAGAAGCGGCTGCTCGGGGGTTAGCGCCCCGCCTTCCTGATCCGCGTCCCGAACTGCTCGGCCGGCCGCACCCCGGCGCCGCACGCCTCGCAGTCGACGACGAAGGCTGAGGAGAACCTGGCCGCACACGACGGGCAGCGGTGCCGCAGCTCGCCGCTGCACTGGGGGCACGTCTCGCCGAGCTCCTCCTCGTCGCCTTCGAAGTAGCGCTGCACGTGACCGCAGTCGACGCAGAAGGCGGCCCAGTCGCCCAGCGTCTTGCGGCGCTCCTCGCGCAGCCAGTCGGAGGCCTTGCCCATCGCGGCGAGCTTAGCCGGGGCGGTGTGGCGGCCTTGGATTCCACGGCGTTTTTCGGGCGGGGAGTGGGTAGAGTGGACGCCGGATGGCGATTGCGAGGGAGGCAGAGCCGGTCGGCTCTCTGAAGGAGGTCCGCGAGGCGGGCCTCGACCGCGAGGATCTCCTCACCGTCTATCGCAACATGCTCGTGACGCGCGGGGTCGAGGAGCGCGGGCACATCCTCTACCGGCAGGGAAAGATCCCCGGAAGCTTCTACACGGGCCGCGGAAACGAGGCGGGCTCGGTTGGCGTCGCGACCGCGATGGGCCCGAACGACGTCGGCACCCCGCTCCATCGCGACATGGGCGTCCACATCACGCGCGGGGTCGAGCCGTGGCGGATCTTCGCCCAGTACATGGGCCGCGCGGACGGGCCGACCAAAGGTCGCGACGGCAACGTGCACATGGCGGACGGCCGCCTTGGCCTGATCGCGATGGTCAGCCATCTGCCCGCGATGCTCCCGGTCGCCGTGGGATGCGCGCTCGCTTTCCGGATCCGAGAGGAGAAGCGAGTCGCGGTCGGCTGGTTCGGCGAGGGGGCCTCCGCGCGCGGCGACTGCCACGAAGCGATGACGCTGGCCGGCACCAGGCGCCTCCCGATGGTCTTCGTCTGCGACAACAACCAGTGGGCCTACTCGACGCCGACCCATCTCGAGTACGCATCCGAGACGGTCGCCGACCGCGCTCAGGCCTACGGCTTCGAGGGCGTGGTCGTGGACGGCACCGACGTCCTCGCTGTCTACCGCGAGGCCCGCCGTGCAATCGAGAAGGCGCGCGAAGGCGGTGGCCCGACGCTGATCGAGTGCCTGACCCTCCGCATGGAGGGCCACGCAGTCCACGACGACGCGTTCTACGTGCCGAAGGAGATGTTCGAGGAGTGGGCAAAGCGCGACCCGATCGAGCGGTTCCGCAGCTGGCTCAAGGACAACGCTGACCTGACGGACGAGGAGGAGGACGAGATCGCGCTCGAGATCAAGAAGATCATGAACGACGCGATGAAGCGGGCCGACGACAGCCCGCTCCCCGATCCCTCGACAGTCACAGAAGGCGTCTACGCGACGCCTGAAGACCTCGACACGCCGCATCACAAGTAGCAGTGGCTCACTGATGCCCGTGATGAGCTACCTGCAGGCGATCTCGGACGGCCTCCGCGTCGAGATGCGCCGCGACAAGCGCGTCTACGTGATCGGCCAGGACGTCGGCGTCTACGGCGGCGCGTTCAAGGTCACGCAGGGCTTCCAGGACGAGTTCGGCCCCTGGCGCGTGATCGACGCGCCGCTCGCCGAGACCGCGATCGTCGGCAGCTGCACGGGCGCCGCGATCATGGGCATGCGCCCCGTCGCGGAGATGCAGTTCGCCGACTTCGTCTCCTGCGCGTGGGACCACCTCGTCACCGTCGCTGCCAAGCAGCGCTACCGCGCGGGCACGCCGGTGCCGATCGTCGTCCGCTGCCCCTCGGGCGGGGGCTTCTCGGGCGGTCCCTTCCACTCGCAGAACCCGGAGTCGTCCTTCGCCCACATCCCGGGCCTCAAGGTCGTGTGCCCGGCGACCCCCGCCGACGCGAAGGGCCTCCTGATCAGTTCGATCGAGGACCCCAACCCCGTCCTCTACATGGAGCACAAGCACCTGTACCGGCGGATCAAGGACGAGGTGCCGGAGGAGCGCTACACGATCCCGCTCGGCGAGGCGAGGATCCACCGTGAGGGCGATGACATCACGCTCGTCACGTGGGGCGCGATGGTCTACACGGCCGACGAGGCTGCGACCCAGGTCGAGGCCGAGGGGATCTCGGTCGAGCTCATCGACCTCCGCACCGTCGCGCCGTGGGACAAGCAGGCCGTTCTGAAGTCCGTCGAGAAGACGTCGAAGGCCCTCGTCCTGCACGAGGACACACGGACGGGCGGGTTCGGCGCCGAGATCGTCGCGACGATCACCGAGGAAGCCTTCGAGTCGCTCGACGCGCCGGTCAAGCGCGTCACCGCGCCCGACGCTCCCGTGCCGTTCTCGCCGCCGCTCGAGAAGGCGTTCATCCCCCAGGTCGAGGACGTCGTGGCAGGCCTGAAGGACCTGGCCGCGTACTAGGTCCCGTGGCGACCGGAACCCTCGTCGACGTGGTGATGCCCCAGATGGGCGTCTCCGTGTCCGAAGGGACGATCACGAAGTGGCTGAAGCAGCCCGGCGAGGCCGTCTCGGCCGACGAGCCGCTCCTCGAGATCTCGACCGACAAGGTCGACACCGAGGTGCCGAGCCCCGCCACCGGCATCGTCCAGGAGGTGCTCGCCCAGGAAGGCGAGACGGTCGATGTCGGGACCAAGCTTGCGACGATCGCGCCCGAGGGCGCGGACGCGCCCATGCCGGACGTCCCCGAGCCCGCCACGCAGGCGGCGGCTGCGGAGTCCGAGTCCGTCTCGAGCTCCGAGGCTGACACGCCGACGGCGGAGACCGTCGAGGACGTGGAGCCCGCGGCCGCTCCCGCCGAGCCCGCTCCCAAGGCGGAGCCGGCTCCGGCTCCGTCACCCGCGCCGAGCGCGGGCGGAGGGGACAACGGCAAGGCGTTCGTCTCCCCCGTCGTCGGCCGGATCGCCTCCGAGCACGGGGTCGACGTCTCGCAGGTGAGCGGCACGGGCCGCGGCGGCCGCGTGACGAAGAAGGACATTCTCAAGTTCATCGAGTCGGGCGGCGCTGCGGCGGCTCCGGCCGAGCCGGCGGCACCGGCCGAGCCCGCGCCCGCAGCCCCAGCCCAGCCTGCCGCGGGGCCCGCGCCAGCGGTTGCTGCTGCCGCCGAGCCGGCCGATGGCGAGTCCTTCGAGCCGATGAGCGCCATGCGGCGCGGCATCGCCGAGCACATGCGCCGCTCGATCGACACCTCGGCCCATGTCACCTCCGCGATCGAGGTCGACATGTCGAAGATCGTCGGGATCAGGGAGCAGCTGAAGCAGGAGTACAAGGCCTCCTACGGCGTGAACCCGACCTACCTCGCTTTCGTCGCGCGGGCGGCCGTCGAGACCATGAAGGACTACCCCTGGGTGAACGGCGAGCTGCGCGGCGACCAGATCGTGACGCGCGCGGCCGTCAACCTCGGCTTTGCGGTCGAGCTCGCCGATGGGAAGGGCCTGATCGTTCCGGTGGTCAAGAACGCCGAGACGCTGAACCTTCTCGGGATGGCCAAGGCGATCGCCGACGTCGCGAAGAGGGCGCGCGAGAAGCAGCTCCTCCCGGACGACGTCGTCGGCGGCACCTTCACGATCACGAACCCTGGCGGCTACGGGACGTTCCACGGCACGCCCGTGATCAGCCAGCCGCAGGCAGCGATCCTCGGCACCTACGCGGTCGTCAAGCGGCCGTGGGTCGTGCAGGACGAGCTTGGCCAGGACGTGATCGCGATCCGGCCGATCATGAACCTGACGCTCACGTACGACCACAGGATCGTCGACGGGGCGCTCGCAGGACGGTTCCTGCGCGACCTTCGTGAGCGGCTCGAGAACTGGGACGAGAGCGCGTAAGCCGCGTGTCGACGACCGCCACCCTGCACACGAACCACGGCGCGATCGAGGTCGAGCTCCATGACGGGGATGCGCCGAAGACGGTTGAGAACTTCACGAAGCTCGCACGCGACGGCTTCTACGACGGCGTCATCTTCCATCGCGTGATTCCCGACTTCATGATCCAGGGGGGCGACCCGACCGGCACTGGCACGGGCGGCCCCGGCTACCAGTTCGACGACGAGCAGAACGAGCACGGCGTCGAGCGCGGAGCGCTCGCGATGGCGAACGCGGGGCCGAACACGAACGGCAGCCAATTCTTCATCGTCACCACCGAGTCCGCGTCCTGGCTGAACGGGAAGCACACGGTCTTCGGGCGCGTGACTGACGGCATGGACGTCGTCGACGCGATCTCGGAGGTCGAGCGCGACGGGCGGGACAAGCCGCGCGAGGACGTCGTGATCGAGCGCGTCGAGCTCGGCGACCAGCCCTCGTAGCTCGCGCGGCTACGCTTGAGCCGTGGCCCAGCCCGGCTACCTCCTGAACCTCGGCACGACGCCGTATCTCGAAGCCTGGGAGCTCCAACGCTCGCTCGCGGCGGCCGTTCAGCAGGGGGCGATTCCCGACACGGTCGTCCTCCTCGAGCACCCGCCTGTCGTGACGCTCGGCCGGCGGACGGACGAGGGCGAGCTCCACGTTCCCGAGGGAGCTCCGGTCGAGATCGTCGAGACCGACCGGGGCGGCAAATCGACCTTCCACGGGCCCGGGCAGCTCGTCTGCTACCCGATCTTCGACCTGAATCGGCACGGCCGGGACGTGAGGCGCTACTGCCGAGATCTCGAGGAAGCGGTGATCCGGACGCTCGGATCGTTCGAGCTGGCGGCAACCAGGATCGAGGGGCTGACCGGCGTCTGGCTGGACGGTCCGCCCCGCAAGGTCTGCTCGATCGGTGTGCACATCTCTCGCTGGGTGACGACGCACGGGTACGCGTTGAACGTCGACCTCGACCCCGCGCCGTTCACGGACTGGATCACGGCCTGCGGGCTCGAGGACGCCGCCTTCACGACCATGGCACGCGAGCTCGGCCGCCCGCTCGGCGTCGACGACGTCCGGCCGCCCGCGGCGCGGGCGCTCGAAGAGGTGTTCGACCTCGAGCTCGCGAAGCTTCCGGGCGACGGGGCTCCCGGGCTCTGGGCGCAGCCCGTCCACGAGCGGCTCGCCGCCGCCCGCTAGGGATAGGAGAACTTAGAGCGAAGCCGGCCGTTCTGGAAGCAGAACTGGTACGCGCCTGTCTTCGATCCTGCGCCGTAGTACCAGCACTCGAGACGCAGGCCCTCGACCTCGTGCTCGTCCTTCGCCTCTGGCTTCCCGACGAGGGAGCGCAGGGAGGCGCTGCTCGTGCCGACCCCGGCCTCGGCGAACTCGGCGCTCGAGATCTGGGACGCGCTCTGCCCTTCCGCCCCTCCGCCCGAGGCCACGGCGCCCTCCACCTTCTGCGGGAGGCCGTTGACCTTGGCGAGCACGGCGGAGCCCCCCGTGAGCAGGAACACGAGGGCGAGCACCGCCAGCACGAGCCAGGTGAGGCTCCGGCCGGGCATGCGCGTCTATTCGACGCTGGACCCGCATTCCCTGGCGGCCGCCGGGTGCCGTCCGACCCCTAGACTTCCAGGCGTGCAGACGTCGCTGCCCGTCACGGAGCGTCCTCGCCGGCCCGAATGGATGAAGGTCCGGGCGCCGAGCGTGGACTCGCGCTACTTCGACGTCCGGAAGCTGATCCACGGCCAAGGGCTTCACACGATCTGCGAGGAGGCCCGCTGCCCGAACATCTCCGAATGCTGGGGACGCGGGACGGCGACCTTCCAGATCCTCGGCGACACCTGTACCCGCGCGTGTCGTTACTGCTACGTGCATTCCGGCCGGCCATCCGATCCGCCCGATCCACTCGAGCCGCTCCGCTTGGCCCACGCAGCCGCGCAGATGAAGCTGAAGCACGTCGTCATCACGTCGGTCGACCGTGACGACGTACCGGATCGGGGCGCCGGCCACTACGCCGCAACGATCCGCGCTCTCAAGCGGAAGCTGCCCGAGGCATCCGTGGAGGTGCTGACACCTGACTTCCTCGGAGTCGAGGAGGAGGCGCTCAGGACGGTTCTGGCCGAGCGGCCCGAGGTCTTCAACCACAACATCGAGACCGTGCGGCGGCTGCACCGGCGAATGCGCGGCGCGAAGGCCTCCTACGACGGGGCACTCTGGCTCCTACGGCGGGCGAAGGAGCTGGCGGACTATCCCGTCCTGACGAAGTCGGGGATCATCGTCGGCCTCGGCGAGACGAACGACGAGGTCGTCGAGACCATGCGCGACCTCCGCGAGGCCGGCGTCGACGTCGTCACGATCGGCCAGTACCTGCAGCCGTCGGCCAAGCATGCGACGATCGATCGCTGGGTTCACCCCGACGAGTTCCGCTGGCTCCGCGAGCAGGGGCAGGCGCTCGGATTCGGCTCTGTCTTCTCGGGCCCCCTCGTTCGCTCCTCCTATCGCGCCGACGAGCAACGGCACGCGGCCGAGACGGGCCGTGGCGCAATCGCTCTCTAACACCACTCTCGATCTGCGCGAGGCACAGCGGCTCTGGGAGCCGAGCGCGCCCTACCTGAACACGGCGAGCTACGGCCTTCCGCCGAGACCGGCCTGGGACGCACTCCAGCACGTCCTCGAGGATTGGCGCCATGGCCGCACGAGCTGGGAGCCCTGGAGTGAGAGCACCGAGCGCGCGCGCGCCGCGTTCGCGGGGCTCGTCGGGGTGCGGGCGGAGGAGGTGGCCGTCGGCGCAACGGTTTCGCAGCTCGTCGCGCTGGTGGCGGCCGCCGTTCCCGACGGGGCGCGTGTCCTCGCGCCCGAGGGGGAGTTCACCTCCCTGATCTTCCCCTTCCTGGCGCATGCAGACCGTGGCGTCCAGGTGAAGACCGTGCCCCTCGCGCAGCTTGCCGACGCCGTCGACCGGGAGACGGATGTCGTAGCCGCCAGCATCGTGCAGTCGGCTACCGGGGAGCTGCTCGATTGGGATTCGGTCGGCGTTGCCACCGAAGAGGCCGGCGCCTGGCTCGTCCTCGACGCGACTCAGGCATGCGGCTGGCTGCCGCTCGACGCCACCCGGGCCGACTTCGTCGCATGCGCCGGCTACAAGTGGCTCATGTCCCCGCGCGGGACGGCTTACCTGTCCGTGCGACCCGAGCGCCTGGAGGCCGTCCGCCCGCTGGCTGCGAACTGGTTCGCGGCGGAGGATCCGTTCGGCGACTTCTATGGGCCGCCGCTTCGCCTCGCGCGAGAGACGCGCCGTCTCGACCTCTCACCGGCCTGGTTCTCGTGGGTCGGCGCGGCACCGACGCTCGAGCTCGTCGCGGAGCTCGGAGTGGAGGCGATCCACGCCCACGACGTCGAGCTCGCCAACCGTTTCCGCACTGGACTCGGTCTCGATCCCGGCAACTCCGCAATTGTCACGACGGACGTGACGGACGCGCAGGCCCGCCTTGCGCGCGCCGGCATCTTGGCCGCCGTACGCGCGGGGAGCCTGCGCGCCTCGTTTCACGTCTACAACACCGAGCACGACGTGGACGCCGCGCTCGACGCGTTGCTCGTCTAGCGCAACCTCGTCTGCGGACAGCAGGCAAACGCGTCCGGCGCGAGTGTTCGTCCCCAGTTCGGGCCGACCATGCGTGCGGCGTACTGGCTTCCGCGCCAGTACGGCCTGATCCACAGGCCGAACCGACCTGTGGGCCGGTGCGTGAGGATGCCCATCAGGCGTTGCCAGCGGCCGTTCCGCCACGAGTCGATGTAGACGTTGCGGCCGAGGCCGTCCAGCGGGACTCCGGACGGCGTGCTGCGGTAGCCGAAGATCGGGCGGCCGTGGAAGGTTGCCCTTCCGCGGACGATCTCGCTTCGCCATTTACAACAATGCGTCCAGAGCTCGAGCTTCGTCGGAGCACCGCGCCAGCGCGAAAGACGCAGCTCGACCTGACCTCCCTTGATCCGCTGCCAGACCTGCAAGGCCCAGAAGCGGCCGCTCGGCCCCACGCGTAGGGCGACGATCATCGGCACGGCCACGGCGCTAGTCGGGACGGTTACGTCGGCCCCGGGGGCGCCACGGCCGTAACGAACTCGGCGGCCCCGTACGACGGCGGCACGCCAGCGACCGTTCTTCAGGTAGTCGACGGTAGCGACGCCTCGCGCGTTCACGCGCAGGTTCGCAGCGTCCACGTCTCCAGCGATTTTGATTGACCCCTCGGCCACCGGAGCGGCAGATAGAACCACGAGGATGCCGAGGGCCAGGAGTGCTTTGCGGGGGGCAGTCATCACCCTCCTTCCCTGTCGGTCTTCTAGCCCGGCAGGGTGACATGAGTCCCGGCTGGCTCGCCCGTAAGTGGGCGATCCTTACGTTATCTTGACATCGGCACTCGCTCAGGGCGAGTGCGGGCGGGCCATCGAGCGAAAGTCGAGCGCCTCGTCGAGCACGGTGTCCTCGACACCCTTGTCACGCGCCACCTCGCGCAGGGGACGGCCCGTGCGCGCGGCCTCCTCCACGATCTCGGTCGCGAGGTCGTAGCCGATAAATGGGTTGAGCGCGGTCGCGGCGGAAAGCGTCAGCTCGGCGTAGCGCTCGCACTGCTCCACGTTCGCCTCGATGCCGTCGACGCACTTCTCCGCGAGGAGGCGCGACGCGCTCGCGAGCAGGCGAATGGAGTCGAGCAGGTTTCGGGCGATCAAGGGGACAAAGACGTTCAGCTCGAAGTGGCCTTGCATGCCTCCGACGGTGATCGCCGCGTCGTTCCCGATCACCTGGGCCGAGACCTGCGTTACGACCTCGGGGATGACGGGGTTCACCTTCCCGGGCATGATCGAGCTCCCCTTTTGGAGCTCGGGCAGCCGGATCTCGGCCAATCCCGTCCGTGGGCCGGAGCCCATCAACCGCAGGTCGTTCGCGATCTTCGTCAGGGAGACGGCGACGGTCTTGAGCGCTCCGGAAGCCTCGACGAGCGCGTCGCGCGTCGCCTGCGACTCGAACGGATCCGCAGGCGACGAGATCGTGAAACCCGTCTCCTCGGCCAGGCGTTCGCGCACCCGCGCGGCGAAGTCGGGATGGGTGTTCAGGCCGGTGCCGACCGCTGTTCCGCCGAGCGGGATCTGACCGACGCGGCCGAGTGTCGCCTCGATTCGCTCGATGCCCTGGCGCACCTGTGCCGCATAGCCCGCGAACTCCTGGCCCAGCATGACGGGGACGGCGTCCATCAGGTGGGTGCGGCCCGATTTCACGATGTCGGCGAAGTCCTCCGCCTTGGCCTCGAGGCTCTCGGCGAGCCGGCCCAGAGCGGGGACGAGGTCGCTCGTCAGCTCACCGAGCGCGGCGAGATGGACCGCCGACGGGAAGACGTCGTTCGAGGACTGGCCGAGATTGACGTGGTCGTTCGGGTGCGCGCCCTCGCCCGCGAGGGCCGCGATCACCTCGTTCGCGTTCGTGTTCGAGGACGTCCCGGAGCCCGTCTGGAAGACGTCGATGGGGAACTGGTCGTCGAACTCCCCGGCCGCAACGCGGTCGCCGGCGGCGGCGATCCGCTCGGCGAGCTCCGGCTCGAGCAGGCCCAGGTCAGCGTTGACTCGAGCCGCCGCGGCCTTGATGCGCCCCAGCCAGCGGACCACAGACGCGGGCAGCGGCTCGCCCGAGACGGGAAAATTGGCAATCGCCTTCCGCGTCTCGGCGCCGAAGAGCTCCCCGGGCGCGGTCTCACTCACGAGACCGAGTCTACTCCCGGCCGTAAAGCTCCTAGAGCGCGTAAAGAGTGGCGCGCCGGTCGATCGGACGCTCGCGGATCCGTCGGCGCATCGGCTCGTTCAGGGACGTGGAGGGCGCCCAGCCCAGGCAGCCGCAACGCGGGCACTCGCCCGGGTTGAGGCGCAGGTGCCCGGCGGACGGAACCGCTCGCGCTTCACCGCAGCCGAGGCACTCGACTCGAACCGTCTGCATTGCCTCATGCTTCGGCGTTCTAGCCTCGGCAGATGTCCCCTGTCTGGGTGACCGCGACTAGTCGGTCGAGTACTTCGGCTGCACCTTCTCGCCCCGAATTCGGGCAATGGCGTTATTGGCGGCGATGGCCGCCTCGCCGAAGCCGATCGTGATCAGGGTGATCTTGCCCTCGTAGCCGGCGACGTCGCCGGCGGCGTAGACGCCTGGGGTCGAGCTCTCCATCGTCTTCGGCTCGACAAGGATCTGCCGCCGCCCGTGCAGCTCGAGACCCCAGTCCGCGATCGAGCCCAAGTGCGAGTGGAACCCGAGCAGGGTGATGAGGGCGTCGCAGCGGATCTCCTCGGTCTCGCACGTCTGCGTGTTCTCGACGAGCACCGTCTCGAGCGAGCCGTTGCCGCGCATCTCGCGCACCTCGGCCGGAGCGACGATCCGGACCTTCCCCTCCTCCTCCAGCTTGCGCGCGGCGCTCACCGACGACTCGAGGGCGCGGAAGCGGTCGCGCCGGTGGACGAGGGTGATGGGCAGCTTGGCCGTGTCCTGCAGGCCGAGCGTCCAGTCGAGCGCCGAGTCGCCGCCACCGACGATCACGCAGCTCTTGTCGCGGAAGGCGTCCTTCTGGCGGACGAAGTAGTGGAGACCCTTGCCCTCCCACGCGTCGACGCCCTCCACGCCGAGCTTGCGCGGCTCGAAAGCCCCGTGGCCGGCGGTGACAATGATTGCGCGCGTCTGGATCCGCTTGCCCGAGCGCGTCGAAAGGGAGATCACCTCGTCGCCGTTCTGGCCCAGCCGTTCGAGCGTCTGGACCTCCTCGCCCAGGAGCACGTCGGCGCCGAACTGGAGGCCCTGCTCGGCGCAGAGATCGACGAGCCTCTGCGCCTGGATCTTCGGGAAGCCGGCCACATCGAAGACGTGCTTCTCCGGATAGACGGCCGCAACCTGGCCTCCGAGCTGCTCGAGGCTCTCGAGGATGCAGACGGAGGCCTCGCGGTGCCCGGCGTAGTAGGCGGCAGCGAGGCCCACCGGGCCCGCGCCGATCACCGTGACGTCGTGGACGCGATCGCTCATCCGAGAGCGATGCTAGCCGGACGAGAGGGCGTCGAACCCGTGCTCAGTGACTGCAGCCGGAGCCGCAGCCGCCGTTCCCGGCGTGCGCCTCGGCCAGCTCGCCTTCGACGCCTTCCTTGGCCTGGAAGGAGGAGCCGCACCCGCATGCCGCCTGCACGTTCGGGTTGTTGATGGCGAAGCCGGCGCCCATGAGCGCGTCGACGTAATCGATCTCGGAGCCGGTCAGGTAGGGGGCGCTGAAGGGATCGACGACCACCTTCACGCCATTCATCTCGACCTCGTTGTCGCCGTCCTGCGGGCCACGGTCGAAGCCGAGCGCGTATTGGAACCCCGAGCACCCGCCGCCCTGAATGGCAACGCGAAGGACGCTGATGTCGCCCTCGGGCTCCTCGGCCATGAGCTCACGAATCTTGTCCGCGGCGCTCTGGGTGACGGTGATCATCCTGAGTCGGATTCTATCAATGGGCTCGGGCGCTCGGACGCGGTGGCTTGTAACGCCTGTTGCCCGGCGCAACTCCCCCGCAAATCGCCTGCTTTTGGTCGCAGCGCGTCGCGAGCTTGTGACGGAGTAGTATGGCGCCGGATCCGCGTGCCGACCGCCTCGCTCGCCGACTGGTTCCCGTTCCTCGCCTACGCGTTCGTCGCGTTCGCGATCCCGGCGTCGATGGTGGCTTTCTCGTTCCTCTTCGCGTCCCGGGGACGACACTCCCGCGCCCGCCGGATGCCGTTCGAGTCCGGCGTGTCGACCGGGCCGCCCAAGCAGCAGCGCTTCACGGTCAGCTTCTACCTGACGGCGATGCTCTTCATCGTCTTCGACATCGAGATCGTCTTTCTCTTCCCGATCGCGCTCGTCCTGGACGAGATCGGCACGTTTGCACTCGCCGAGTTCGGGTTCTTCATCGCGATCCTTGCGGTCGCCTACGTCTACATCTGGCGGAAAGGGGCGCTGGAATGGCGGTAAAGCGCCCGGACCGCCTCTCCGATTACGGCCTGAACTCGGAGCGCCTGCTCATGCGCGAGTTCGGGCCCAAGGAGGACGAGCCGGCGAAGTTCGAGACCGAGCTCGGCGACCTCGAGAACCGCCTCATGCTCTCCACGATCGAGAAGGCCGTGGCCTGGGCGCAAGGGAGCTCGATCTGGCCGGACACGTTCGGCCTCGCGTGCTGTGCGATCGAGATGATGTCGATCGTCTCCTCGCGCTACGACGTGGCGCGCTTCGGCGCGGAGGTCTTCCGCAACTCCCCGCGCCAGGCCGACCTGCTGATCGTCTCGGGGCGCCTCTCGCACAAGATGGCTGCCCCGTTCCGCCAGATCTACGACCAGATGCTCGAGCCGAAGTGGGTGATCGCGATGGGCGCCTGCGCGAGCTCGGGCGGGATGTTCAACAACTACGCCGTCTTGCAGAGCGTCGACAAAGTCGTGCCGGTCGACATCTACATTCCTGGCTGTCCCCCGCGCCCCGAGGCCGTCCTCGAAGGGATCGTGCGGCTGCAGGAGAAGATCAAGGCGGGCGTCCCGCCGGCGTACGAGATCCGGAAGACCGGCGAGGGATGACCGGGTCGTACGAGTCGATCCCAGGGTTCGTCGAGCAGAAGGACGCGTTCGGCGAGACGACGATCGTCGTGGAGCGCGAGCGACTGGTCGAGGCGGCCGAGCACGCGCGCGACGAGCTCGGCTTCAGCTTCCTCGCGGACGTGACTCCGACCGACTACCTCGGTTGGGGCGGCCGGGGTGTCGCCGGTTACTGGGGCTCGCCGTCCCCCGGGTCTACCCGGGGGTGGGAGCCCACGGCGCGGGACATCAACACACCGTTCCCCGGCTCGCAGGGGTTGCCCCGCATGCCGGAGCCGAAGCCGAAGCGCTTCTCCGTTTCCTACCACCTGCTGGCGCTCGAGCAGACGCCCCGCCGCGTACGCCTCCAGGTCTGGGCCGAGGACGGCGAGCCAGTCCCGAGCGTCGTTGGCGTCTGGCCGGCCGCGGACTGGTTCGAGCGCGAGGCCTGGGACATGATGGGGATTGCGATCGAAGGCCACCCGAACCTCGTCCGGATCATCATGGACGAGGACTGGGAGGGGCATCCGCTCCGCAAGGACTACCCGCTCGGAGGGGAGCCCGTGCGCTTCTCGGACGAGGACTAGCGGTGGCCGTTGCCGCCAAGGCCGCCGGTCTCGCCGCCACCGGCGCGCGGCCGTACGAGGGGACGAAGATCCCGTCCCCGATCCCGACCGTGCTCCAGGTCGACGAGGAGTTGCGCGAGTCGGGCGACATCCTCGAGATCAATTTCGGGCCGAACCACCCGTCGACCCACGGCGTCCTCCGCCTCGTCGTCGAACTGAACGGGGAGCGCGTCGTCGGGATCAAGCCGATGATCGGCTACCTCCACACGGGCTTCGAGAAGAACATGGAGGCGAAGACCTGGTGGAAGGCGATCACCTACGCGCCTCGGATCGACTACCTCGCCTTCCAGCACAACGAGCTCGTCTTCGTGCTCGCGATCGAGAAGCTGCTCGAGCTCGAGACACCCCCGAAGGCCGTGTGGATGCGGACGCTCCTCTGCGAGCTGAACCGGCTCCACTCCCATCTCGTCTGGCTCGGAACAGGCTCGCTCGAGATGGGGGCGATCTCGATGTTCTGGTACTGCTTCCGCGAGCGGGAGTCGATCCTCGATCTCTTCGAGCTGGTCGCCGGGTTCCGCATGCACACGCGGTACTTCCAGACGGGCGGGCTCGCCGAAGACGTCCCCGTCGGCTTCTACGCCGAGTGCCAGAGCTTCGCCGACGCGATGCCCGCCCGGATCGACGAGTACGAGGCGATGCTCGACGGGCAGGCGATCTTCCTGGAGCGGACGCGGGGAATCGGCCACCTCTCGGCCGCGGATGCGATCGCGATGGGGCAGTCCGGTCCGATCCTGCGCGCATCTGGCGTCGAGTGGGACCTGCGCAAGCGGGAGCCGTACCTCGCCTACGACCAGCTCGACTTCGAGATCCCGACGCGCCCGACGGGCGACACCTACGACCGCTTCAAGGTGCGCCTGCTCGAGATGCGCGAGTCGGTGCGGATCGTCCAGCAGTGCCTGGACGGAATGCCCGACGGTCCGTGGATCTCGGACGACCGCAAGGTCGTGCTCCCGCCGCGTCACGAGCTGCACACCTCGATGGAGAGCCTGATCCACCACTTCAAGATCGTCACCGAGGGCTACCGGGTGCCCGAGGGCGAGGTGTACGTCCCAGTCGAGTCGCCGCGCGGCGAGATGGGCTGCTACGTCGTCTCGGACGGCGGCCCGCGGCCCTGGCGCGTGCACTTCCGGGCCCCCTCCTTCGTCGCGCTCCAGGGGACGGCCATGTTCGTCCGCGACACGCTGATCGCAGACATGATCGCGATCCTGGCCTCGCTCGACCCCGT
>JACCXC010000084.1 GCA_013697275.1 Actinomycetota bacterium
GGTGACGACCGCCTTTCTCCAACTCTCGAGCGACTGGGTCGACTACGGCGTTCACTTCTTCGTCGACATCTGCGCCACCTTCGCCACCATCTACGCGCAGCGCTTCTGCCACCACTTCTGGCACCAAATCGGCATCTGGTTCGCCCTCTCGGTGATCGTCACCGTCACGACGGTGAACCTGGTCGGCTAGTAGTACTAGGAGGGTTCGACGAAATAATCGAAGGGCGGCCAAGCCCTGATTCCCCAACCGCTTCAGTGCCCGGAAAGGCTTGACTCCGGCGTCGCGGAGTACGTTCGCGCTCTCCCAGCGCACGGAGTCGAGACGTTTGAGTCGCGCGAGGGTGGCGAGGGCCACGCCTTCGTTGAACCTGTCGTCTTGTTCTTTGGCGACACGTCCGAGGGCTTCCGCGCCCTGGATGTAGCGCTAGAGCACGGGCTCCCGGTCAACGACCTGCGCACGCGCTTCACGCCGACCTGACCATGCTCGTCCGCCTCAGCCGCGCCCTTGCGAGGGGGGAGCAGTTCCGCTTGCGGCCTAAGACGCAAATAGCGGGACATGCTGCCATTGGTCGAGCGGGCCGCTTGTCAAAAGTGTGACATGGTGGACGGAAGCGGCGCGGGTCGTGGGTTGGGGGTGAGCCGCAGCCCCCCCAACCTGCCCCGCGTCGCCCTTCTAAGAGTGAACGGGGCGATTCCCGCCGCATCGGATCGCCCCGTTCTGGAGGATTCTTTCGTTTCACCAATCGAAACGCCAACCCCTCTTAGTACTACTAGCCGAGCGCCCGCGCTAGCGCGGTTGCGGCTGCGGCCACAAGTACGACCACGACGATCGGCGCTCGCGCGAGGAGTGCAAGCGCAGCGGCTAGGAGCCCAGGGACGCGCGCGTCGAGAACCAACTCGCGGTCGCCGCCGAAGATCTGCACCGCGACCAGCGCCGCGAGGAGCGCCGGTGCCAGGAGCTCCACGACCCTGAGCGCGAGGGCCGGTAGCTCGCGTCCGCCGAGGAAGACCGGGCCCGCGCTCTTCAGCGCGACCGTCGCGGCTCCCACCACCGCGACCACGATCCAGAAGTTCCTCACCGGCGCCAGAGCCCGACGAGGCAGGCTGCGGTCGCGGCAATGATCGGCACGCCGGGGGAGGAGAACGGGACGAGCACGAGCGCGAGCCCGGCTCCGGCGAGCGCGGCGGCGAGAGCCCGCCGAGAGCCGAGCTGCTGGATCAGGAGCGCCAGGAAGAGCGCCGGGAAGGCAGCGTCGAGCCCGTAGGTCTCCGGGTCGCCGAGGAGCCCTCCGCCGAGGACGCCCGCCGTCGTCCCGCCCACCCAGCAGGCGTAGAGCGTCAGGCCCGCTCCGATCAGCAGGCGCCGGTCGACGCGACCGCTCCCGACCTGTGCGACCGCCCAGGACTCGTCCACGATCGCCTGCGACTCGAGGAGGCGCCTTGGTAGGGCGCCCCCCAGGGAGGGGGCCACCGTGAGGGAGATCGGTGCATAGCGGGCGTTCAGGAGGACGGCGGCGCTGATCGCCGCGAAGATCCCTCCGGCGGTTTCGAGGACGGAGATCGCTGCGAACTGGGCCGAGCCGGCGAAGGTCGTCGCGGACATGACGATCGGGGCGAGGACGCCGAGCCCCTCCGCCTCCGCGAGCACGCCGAACGAGACCCCGAAGACAAGGGACATCGGCGCGATCGGCAGCGCGGCGCGCATTCCGTCCCGGTAGGTCGGACGGGGGTTCGTGATGTCGGCCGGAGCGGCGATACTTCGCTTAACGATGAAGGGCGACGATCTCCTCCTGCTTCATCTCGCTGCGCTTCCAGCGCCCGATGAGGAGGACGTCCCGGAGCGCTCGCCCGCGAGAGAGCGGCTCGAAGCGGAGCTCGGGCTCGAGCTCGCGGGCGGCCTCGTAGCCGCGCTCACCTCCCCGTCCTGACGCCACGGGGCCGTCGCTAGCATCGCCGGGGATGGCCTCGAAGGCTCTCGTCATCGGTCTCGATTGCGCGCCGCCGCAGCTCGTCTTCGACCGCTGGCTCGACGAGCTGCCCACCATTCGCTCGCTGACGGAGCGCGGCTCCTTCGGCGTCCTCCGAAGCTGCGACCCGCCGATCACCGTCCCGGCCTGGTCGGTCATGACATCGTCGCGAAGCCCCGGGGCGCTCGGCATCTACGGCTTCCGAAATCGACGCGACCACTCGTACGACGGCCTTTCGTTCGCGACGTCGCGCTCGGTGCGCGTCCCGCGCGTTTGGGATCTCCTCTCGGCCCGCGACCGGCCGGTCATCGTCCTCGGGGTTCCGGGCACCTACCCCGTGACGCCCGTGAACGGCGTGATGGTCGCGTGTTTCCTGACCCCCGACGTCGAGACGAGCCAGTACACGCACCCGCCCGAGCTGAAGGACGAGATCGCCCAACTCGTCGGGCGCTACCTGATCGACGTCCCGGATTTCCGCACCGAGGAGAAGGATCGCCTACTCGCCGACCTCGAGGAGATGACCGAAAAGCGGTTCCGGCTCGCGGAGCACCTGCTCGAGACCCGGCCCTGGGACCTCTTCTTCATGGTCGAGATGGGCACCGACCGGATCAACCACGCCTTCTGGCGCTTCACCGATCCCGAGCACCGGCTCTACGAGCCTGGGAACAGCTACGAGTCGGCCATCCTCGACTACTACCGCCGCCTCGACGAGCGGATCGGACGCCTCCTGCGGTTCGCCGACGACGAGACCGCCGTCCTGATCGTCTCCGACCACGGCGCCAAGCGGATCGACGGCGGAGTCTGCGTGAACGAGTGGCTCAGGCAGGAGGGCTACCTCGTTCTGAAGGAGGAGCCCGCGAGCCCGTCCCGCCTGACCCCCGACCTGGTCGACTGGCCGCGAACGAAAGCCTGGGGAGAGGGCGGCTACTACTGTCGGCTCTTCCTGAACGTCGTGGGCCGAGAGCCTCAGGGCGTGATCCCGCAGGCCGACTACGAGCGGGTGCGCGACGAGCTGAAGGGGAAGCTCCAGGCCCTGGGCGACGAGCAGGGCCGACCGATTGGCACGGTCGCGCATCGGCCCGAGGAGCTCTACCCGGAGCGGAACGGGGTGGCGCCCGACCTGATGGTCTACTTCGGCGACCTCCTCTGGCGGAGCGTGGGCCAGGTCGGAACGGGCGCGGTGCACGTCTTCGAGAACGACACGGGGCCAGACGATGCCAACCACGCCCACGAGGGCCTCTACCTGGTCGCCGGCGACGGCGTCGCGCCGGGCCGTGGTTCGGAGCGTGACATCCGCGACATCGCGCCCACGCTTCTCACGCTCCTCGGCGAGCCGGTGCCCGCCGAAATGGAGGGGACGAGCCTGGTCTAGGCTTGGTCGCCGCGAGTGACGCCGTGCATCTCCTGGCACACCCGGTGTCGCTCACGACGCGAATCGTGCACCACCTGCGCGTTTGACGCGAATAGGCTGAACGCGAGCAGGGGGCGGGTCGGGACCCGTAGTCAGACGCGCGTGATGCTCAAGACGAGCGGCCCCGCCTGAGGAGCGCTCGAGCCCTTCCGAGCTCTGAACCCCGGAAGAAGCCCAGCGCGAGAAGGGCTCCCGGGAACGCGAGCGTCAGGACAGCACGAAGCGGAAGCGAGGCATCGAGGTCGACGTTCCGGTCGAGCCAGAGCGCCGCGAGGCAGAGCGCGGCGGCGAGCCCGACCGCGAGGAGGATCCGCCGGACGTCCCACGGCACCGGGTAGATGCGCTGCGTGACGAAAGCCGTGAGCAGAGCGAGGGCGGCGAACGAGCTTGCGGTCGCCCAGGCGGCCCCCTGGAACGAGAAGCGCGGGATCAGCAGGAAGTACAGGCCGATCGCGAGCGCTGCCGCCGAGAGGGAGAGGACGGGCGCGATCCGCATCCGCTTCGTCACGTTCAGGCCGACGACGAAGATGTTGTAGGCACCGAGGGCGACCGCCGCGAGCGCGAGCGGTGCGACGGCGGTCGTCGCCTCCCGATACGACTCCGGCATGAGCACGTGGAAGACAGGCAGGATCCAGGCGGACACGACCACAGCGAGAAAGCCCGTCGCGACGAAGTAGTAGTTCGCCCCGCGCGCGACCATCTGCGTGTGGCGCCCGCTGTGGAGCCACGAGTAATGCCAGCTCGTCCAGCCCAAGCGGAAGGCGAAGACGGCCACGAGGACGACCTGCGAATAGCGGAAAGCAGTCCCGTAGAGACCCGCGTCAGCGAGCCCGTGGTAGTGCTTGACGAAGAAGCGGTCGATGAGGTTCAGGCCGTAGAAGGCCATCCCGCCCAGGATCCCCGGCCAGGCGAACTCGACCATCTCGCGCCCGACGCCCCAGTCGACCTTCCGGGTCAGGTCGCCAAGGTATTCGCGTGCGGTGACGAGGAGGGCGAAGCCGACGGCGATCAGCGAGGAGAGCAGGATCCCCTTCACCCCCAGGTGGAAGACCGCGACGAAGAGGACGGCGAAGACGACCTGCACGAGGCCGCGTGAGAGCGAGTAGACGGCGAAGGTGACCGGCTTGCGCCGAACGCGGCAGAGAAGCATCGGCAGGTCGACGATGTTCGTCAGGTAGAGGTCGCAGAGTGCGATCACGAGGAAGAGCGTGTACTCGGTCGTGCCGAAGATCCGGCCTGAGAGCGGGCCGGAGAGGGCGATCAGCCCTCCGATCACGACGGTCGGGTAGAACGCCGCGATCGCCAGGTAGAGCGAGATGATCTGGCGCCGCCACCCCTCGTCCGGGCGGTCGAAGTAGAAGCGCGCGAAGACGCCGTCCATGTTCGCGGCGATGAGAACGTCGACGAACGCGATCGTCGCGAGGACGAGCTCGAGCACCCCGAACTGCGCCGGGGCGAGGAAGTGCGCGTAGAGCGGAACGAGCAGGAACGCAAGCGACTTGAGGAGGACGCGAGCGCCGCCGTAGATGGCCGCGTCCTGGGCAAGCGCGCCGATCCCGAGCCCGCCCCCGGGGCCGGCCTGCGGTTCCTCGCCCTCGCGCGCCACGTCGCCGGCGCGAACCTCGGTCACGCGCAGGAGGCTACTCGTACCCCAGGTCGCGCAGGCGCTCGAGCATGGCCGCTTCCTCATCCTCGTCGTAGACCGACTCCTCGCTCGCGGCCGTGGTCGCGACCGTGACCTTCTCGCGCGTGCCCTCGCGGTCGAGGATCGCGTCGAGCGGGGCGCCGTCCAGGCTGGCGTCCACCCCGAGCAGCGCGAGGAGCGTCGCGGGAAGCTGAGTGATCTCTGCGCCCTCGGGAAGCGGCGCCTCGCCGATCCCCGGGCCCGCCGCGGCGAGGATCCCCCGCAGGCTGTGGTGGCCCGAATAGCCGTAGGCGTGGGCCGGGTCGAGTTGCTCGTGGCGGTCGAAGGGCTGCTCCCAGCCCCAGCGCGAGGCGTCGATATGCAGGCGCTCGTCGCGCGGGAGGAGAACCAGGTCGGGCGCCTTGTGCACGAAGGGCCCGTGGTAGAGGTCGGCCTTCCGGTGCACCTCGAGGGCCGGCTCGTCCGTCGCCGGGTGGCGCACGCCCTCGAGCGCCGCGACGAGCTCGCGCTCCAACCCGGCATCGCCGAGCGCGCCGCTCGCCTCGCCGAGGAAGAGCTGGCCGCCGTAACCGAACGCGTAGGCGCGGGTCGAGCCGAAATCGATGTCGGCGAAGAGGCGGTCCTCGGGCGCGGCCGGGAGCGGCAGCCGGTCGAAGGCGCGGCCGTAGGGCTTTCGCGTGCGCACGAGGCGCTGGTCGACCTTGGCCAGGTAGTCGAGGCGAGTCCGGCGCAGGCGCTGGAGCGAGCGGCGTCGGTAGCGGAGGAGGCCGGCCTCTTCGAGCCAGCGGTTCAGGTGAAACGTCCAATAGATCGGTTTCATCCCATGGTCGGAGAGAACGAGCACCGTCGGCTCCTCGCCGTAGCGCCGCTCGGCCTCCTCGGCCAGCTCGCCGCAGGCTGCGTCGACCGCCTGGTAGACGCGCACGAGCTCGTCCCCCGCCTCCTCGGGACGGTGGGCCGGGTGGTTCGGGTCGAGCCGGTGCCAACCGAGGTGGCCGGCGAAATCGGCGCTCATGAAGTCGACGCAGAGGAGAGCCAGGTCCGGCTCTAGCTCCATCGCGAGCTTGCAGACGTCCGCGATCTGGTCGACGTGGTCGAGGAGCTTCTGCGTGAAGCCGTCGAAGTTCTCCCACCAGCGCTCCTTCATCGGGTGGTGCGCGGTTACGAGGCCGGGATGACGCTCGAGGATCCGCTCGCGTGCGGCGGCTGGGAGGATGGCCGGCTCGAGCGGCCCTCCGTAGCCGGAGACGAGCACGCCGTCGAGCGGTTCGGGCGGGAACGTGAAGGGGACGGTCACGAAGGCTGAGCGGTGGCCGGCCGCGCCGAGCGTCCGCCAGAAGGGCGCGCCGCCGCGGCTCGCAGCGCTCTCGACGCGCTCGAGGCTTCGGTTCGGGTTCGTGGAGAAGTTGAAGATCCCGTGCCCGCCCGGGTTGAGGCCGGTCAGGAATGACGACCACGCCGTCGGGGTCGCCGCCGGGATCGTCGAGCGAAGCGGGCCGAACGTCCCCCGCCCCGCAAGGCGGCCGATCGTCGGCAGCTTCCCCTGGCCCCGAAGCTCCTGGACGAGGTCGAAGTCGGCCCCGTCAAGCCCGAGGCAGAGGACTCTCATCGCCCGAGCACCGTGTCGTAGACGCGCTCGAGGAGCGCGCCCGGGTGCTCGGAGAGCCGTTCGCGCACAACGCGCTCGTTCCGCTCCCCGTAGAGGCGCCTGAGCTCGGGGTCGCGCAGGAGCGTCACGAGCGCCTCGTAGACCGCGTCCTCGTCCCGAGGCTGGACGACCTCGCCGCCCTCCCCCTGCGTGATCCATTCGTCGATCGTGATCGCGTCGCCCATGATCATCGGGAGGCGCGAGGCCATCGACTCGATCATCGAGGCGGGTGTGGCGTCGGTCGAGGCGATCGAGACCCCGATCTCGGCGGAGGCGCAGAGCTCGGGCAGCTCGTCAGGGGCGGCGAAGTGGAAGGCGACGGCGTCGCGCAGGCCGAGCTCGTCGACGAGGCGCTCGGTCTCCTCGCGCGTCCAGCCGCCGCGCGCCGCGAGGATCAGCCGAGCCTGCGGAACCTCTTTCCTGGCCCGCGCGAAGGCGCGGATCAGGACGTCGAGGTTCGTGTTCGGCCGGTAGTTCCTGAGCGAGAGGACGACGATCGAGTCGTCCGGCCAGCCGAAGCGCGAGGCAATCCCCTCGACGCGCTTGTCCGGCCCGAAGGGGCGCAGGTCGACGTACCAGACGATCCGCTCCACCTTGTCCTCGGGCGCGCCGAGGCGGATGGTCTCCTCCGCGTTCCCGATCGAGCTGACGACGTAGCGGTCGCCCGCCGCGACTGCGGCGCGCACCCAGCGCCGCCCCCGCCGGTTGTCGCGCCCGTACGTGAAGATGTCCGTGTTCCACGGGCTCATGACGAGCGGGTGCACGCCGGCCTGCGCGGCCCAGTAGCCGTACGGGAGCAGGTAGTGCGCATGCACGAGGTCGACGTCGAGCTCCTTCGCGAGGTCGCGGATCGCACCGGCGAAGAGGAAGCGCCGGACGCCCTTGACGCGCGTCCCCAGGTTCAGCTTCGTGATGTCGTGCGCGGTGATTCCCTCGAGCTCCGAGGCGCGGTCGGTGATCCGGTCGCTGACGAAGTGCACCTCGTGCCCCCGCTCCGCCACCCGCCAGGCCCAGCGCAGGAAGATCAAGGAGCGGCCGTCGCCGACGCCCAGGACGCGCAGCGGGCGGTCAGGCACCCGCAGGGTCTCGCTTCGCGTTCCCTTTGATGAAGACGAGCATCACCTGGTTTTGCGGGTGACCCCATCGGCCCAGATGCTCGACGGAGAGGCTCGTTCCCTCGACGATCCACTCGAAGGTCGGGAAGTCGTAGTGGAACGAGTCCGAGTCGAAGTGGGTGACCTTTAGCTCGGACTGGCAGATGTCGTCGAGGTTCCGCTTGCCGGTCGGGTTCTCCCAGATCGTCGCGTAGAAACGTCCGCCCTCGTTGAGCGCGTCCTCCATCCGCATCAGGCATCGGATGATGTTGTTGAGCGGGAGATGGGTGAAGACGGACTGGGCGATCGCGTAGTCGAAGGTCTGGCCGAGCGTGCGGAAGTCGAAGTCCTCCATCGCGACGAGCGTTGGCCGCCGGTGTTCGAGCCCGTAGCGCGGCAGCTCGACGCGGCGCGTCTCCTCCAGCACGTCCGCGTCCTTCTCGACGCCGTAGTAGTGGCCCGTCTCGAGGTACTGGATAAAGCGGATCCCGCCGCGAAGCGGCCCGCAGCCGACGTCGAGCAAGTAGTGCTCGGGCTCGAGGCCGCGCTCCT
>JACCXC010000146.1 GCA_013697275.1 Actinomycetota bacterium
CGTGATCGAGGACGCGATCGGCGGCGTCGACGCGAGCCCCGGCGACTCGGAGCGTGCGGTCGAAGAGATGAAGGATGCCGGCGCCGCGTTCGCGGCCGCGGACGAGGTTGCGGAGGCGAAGGCGCAGAGACGCTGAGCCAGGGATGACCAAACGCGGAGCGCTCGGGCGCTGGTGGCCCAGGGGAGAAGATGCACGTGCTGCCAAGCAGCAAGGAGACGTCCAGGCGCTCGACCGTGAAGGCGATCCGCGCGGCGGCATCCAGAGCGAGGCCTACCGTCTTGCCGATCCGCGCGACGCCTCCGCCCGTCCCCGGGCTCCGCGCGGGAACGGGCGGCATTTTTTCACACGCCCGATGGACGCGGTCGCCTTGCTCGGCGGCGTGCTCCGCGTCCTGCGCCGGATCGGGCGCTGAGGAGTGAGCGGCTTGCCACCTCCGCGTGAGCAAACCCGCCCGGCCGTGGGCAAGCTGGGTGCCGAGGTCTTCGCCGAGACGATCCTCACCTGCCTCGGGAGGCGGGATCCCGACGTCCTCGTTCCGCCCCAGCACGGCGTGGACGCCGGAATCGTCCGCCTCGCGCCCGGCGCGGCCATGGCTGTCACCGCCGACCCCGTCTTCGTCGTCCCCGCCTACGGATGGGAGCGGGCAGCCTGGTTCGCGGTCCACATTCTCGCTTCGGACGCCGCCACGAGCGGCTTGCCGCTCCGCTGGATGAGCGTCGACCTCAACCTGCCCCCCGACACTTCCGACGAGGACGTCGGCGCACTCTGGGACGCCTACGCACGCACCTGCGAGGACCTCGGCATGGCGGTGATCGCGGGGCACACGGGCCGCTACGAGGGCTGCAATTGGCCGATGGTCGGCGGTGCGACATGCATCGCCGTGGGCTCCGACGATGCCTTTGTGACGCCTACCATGGCGAGGGCCGGAGAGAGCGTCGTCGTGACGAAAGGCGCCGCCATTGAAGCCACCGCGCTCTTTGCGGCCACATTCCCGGACAGGCTGGCCGAGGGTGTGGGCAGGGAGACTCTCCTTGCAGCGGATGCTCTCTTCGAGCAGATGACGGTCGTCCCGGAAGCGCGCGTCGCCCAGGCCTTCGGACTGCGGGAGAACGGCGTCACGGCGATGCACGACGCGACCGAGGGAGGCGTGCTCGGCGGCTTGGCCGAGCTTGCGGCCGCCTCAGGAATGGGGTTGCGCGTCGATCTCGACAAGATCCCGGTCCGCCCGGAAGTTCGAGCGGTCTGCGCGCACGTGGGCATCGACCCCCACGTCTCCATCTCCGAAGGCACGCTCATCGCGACGGTGCGTCCGGACCGCGCAGATGAATTCGTCACCGTGCTTGCATCCCGGGGAATCGAGGCGGCGATTGTGGGCGAGGTCAGGCCGCCGGATGCAGGCGCACTGATCATCGAGGACGACGAGGAGCGTCCGCTCGAGCATCCGGGACGCGATCCGTTCTGGGAGGCCTTCGCCCGCTGGGCGGAACACACCGGCTAGGGAGGGCTCATGGCAGAGGATCGAGACGAGACCGAACGGGACGAGGAGACGCCGCGTCCCTCGTCCGACGAGGAGCGCGAGCGTGACGAGGAGCTAGACGAGGCCGAGCGAAAGGCTGAGGAGACGCGAAAGCGGGCCCAAGAAGCGCTCGAAGACATCGAGCGGTAGAGGCCCTAACGGAGGAGGTCAGATGCCTGCGCTTGGCGCGCGGCAGGGGTCTCACCGCGCGCCCTCGAGGCCCGCTTGACGCTCGAAGTTCGGCCATGGATCGAACTCGCCGACCCAGTACCGGCCGCACCTTCAACGGGAACGGCGACGACGACGATCCGTCCGTCGCGCTGGCGCTCGAGGTGAGCCTCGATGGGCCCGACGCCCTGGTTGTAGAGGCGGCAGGTCTCTTCTCCCCGCGCCGGACTCCCGCCGTGTCCGCGTGGCTGCGCCAGCCGGCGGACCGCTCTGGCGAGCTGATATACGGCCGTCATCGCGAGGAGCTCGTCGAGTCGGCCGCGAGATTGGCTGAGGGAACGGATGTGCCGTCCGATGTCCGCCCAGGGGGGTTGCCCTTTCGGCTGAGCCGGCGGAAGACGTTCCCGAGCGTGTAGCGCCGGGTGGAAATCCTTCTTACCGACCTCGTCCCAGCTGAGCGGCACCGCAGCGGGCGCGCCCCGGCGAGCACGTTGCCGGCGAGGAGATCCCTGCCGGCCGGAGCTCGAAGTGAGCCTGCGCGAGGACGTCCTCCGTCGCGCGCTCGCCGAGCTTCCGGAGCAGGAGCGGGAGGTGATCTCGCTCCGCTACGGCATCGACGGTGAGGAGCCGAAGTCGGTCAGAGAGATCGCACGCCGCTTCGGCCTGAAGGAGGCGCGCGTTGCGGGAAATCGAATCGGAAGCCCTCGAGTGCCTGGCCGTCCGCCGCGAGATCGAAGCGCTACCGGAGCCTAGCGTATCGGCTCCTCCCTCGCCGGCGGCACTGGCGTGACGGCGCTGAGGCGGCGGTTGCTACCCTCGAACATACGATCGGGGAGGCTTCGCCGGAGCTGGCGAACGAGTCCGGGCTTCGCATTCATGCTGAGCCGACCGGAGAACGCCAGGTGGCATTCGAGCTGACGATGGTCGAAAGCCCCGACGAGGGAGACCAGGTGATCGAGCAAGCCGGAGCGCGCGTCTTCGTCGAGCCCGAAGCTGCCCTCATTCTCGAGGACAAGATTCTGGGCGCGACCGTCGTCGGGGATCAGGTCCAGTTCAGCCTCAACGAGCAAGACTAGGCACTCGGCGCTCGTCCCTTGGGGCCGCCTCGGTGCGGTCCGACGCCTCGGTGTGGCGGCCTCCGGGGTGAGCGCATAACGCAAGGGAGGAACTACCCTCGATGGCGAGACTCGCGGTTCTTCACATAGATGCCCGCCGTTACGGCAGGCCGGAAGCAGAACATGAAGCAGGGCCAGGAGTCCCGGCGGAGGAGCTCGCAGAAGAGTTTCTTGCTCGAGCATCCGAGCTTCTCATGACCGGCTGGTGCCAGGGAGCAAGCGCCCGAGATGCGGTCGGAGAAGTCATTGATCCTTCGAGCGCATTCGCTCGCCAGTGGTCGATTGCCGGGGCGCTCGAGCGGGTCTGGCGTCGAAGCACGTTCGATCCAGACGTAGCGCTTTCGGCGTTCGTAAGGGCGAGCCTTGCACTTGCGGCGGCGACCGGTGACGCTCCGCAGCGCTGGAACGACGAGGTCGGTCGAACTTTCGATGAGACGCTTGAAGCCGTTCTCGACGCTCAGCGACTAGTTCGCTGGGCCCCAATGGTCGAAGCGAAGCGGTGAGACTGGTCGCCAAATCCGAGTTACTCGCGCCGGAGGAGATGCCCACCTTTCCGTGACCAAGAAGGTCGACAGGCCGCTGCTGCTTTTCTTCACGAGGTCCCGTTCGGGTCCGGCTCGGCGGATGGAGAGTCTTCTCGCACATCTCGCGCGCAAGGAGCGCGCGCGCCTTCGTGTTTCCCTTGTCGA
>JACCXC010000150.1 GCA_013697275.1 Actinomycetota bacterium
CCTGGTCGGCCTCGGCGGCGACATCGACCTGCTCTTCGGCGAGCGCGGCCGGGACGACCTCTCGGGCGGAGCGGGCGTCGACATCCTCGACGGCGGGCGCGGCGACGACATCCTGCGCGGCGGGTCAGGCGACGACGAGCTGACCGGCGGCGGGGGACGTGACTCGCTTTCGGGTGGAAGCGGCGAAGACGACCTGCGTGCGCGCGACCGGGAACGAGACGTGGTGATCGGAGGGTCTGGTTACGACTTCGCAATCGTCGACGGGAAGCGCCTCGACCTCGTGCTCGGCGTGGAGGAGCCGGTCCGGCCCGGCGCTCGCGTGCGGCCTCCGCTCACGGGCCGCGTTGCACGGTGGGCCCGAGCGGGGCTCAGTCGCGTGCTCGGCTGAGTGCGCGACGCGGCCAGAGAAGCGCGAGCAGGAGGCCGGCGAGCAGGCCGAGGAACGCGCCGACGACGATCGAGCTCCTCGAGCTCTGGGCAGGGACACGCGCAGCGCGTGCCTGGCTCACCTGACGGGCCCGCTCAACCTCCTCGGCGAGCGTGATCAGCTGCTCCGTGTCGGTGCGATCCTCGATCAGGATCCCGCGCCGCTGCTCGGCGAGACCCATCAGGTTGAGGAGCGTGAGGCGCTCGATCGTCGAAAGACCCCGGTTGGCAACGGCGCGCTGTAGCTCGTCGATCCGCCCGTCGATCGACGTGAGCTCGCGCGTCTGGGACTCTCGCCGCTGCTCGAGCGCGTCGACCTTCGCGTCGACGTAGCCGGACACCTCGGTGACCACGGCAGCGGCCAGCATGTTCGCGGCCGGGGCGGTCTTGTCGCGCCACGGTCCGCGGACGGAGATCTGCACGAGCGGGTTCTGCTGCTGCTGGCGCGCCGTGCTCCCGGTCGTCGTGAGGGTCTTGGTCGAGATCCCGCGGCGAAGCTGCCCCGGCCGCACTCCCACCTCGCCTGCGATGTCCTGGATCACGGCCTCGGAGCGCACGATCTCGTTCACCGTGGAGGGGTTCGTGGCGAGGCTGGGCACTTGGGTGCTGCCGGCGGGCGAGGTCGGCTGGCCGAGATAGAGCGTGGTGCGGGCGACGTACACGTCCCCGCCACCGAGCGAGGTGAGGAACCCGATCAGGCCGCCGAGCACGATCGCCGCGAGAACGAGCCACCAGCGGCGGGCGA
This sequence comes from Actinomycetota bacterium, assembly GCA_013697275.1. Taxonomy (GTDB): domain Bacteria; phylum Actinomycetota; class Thermoleophilia; order Gaiellales; family Gaiellaceae; genus JACCXC01. The sequence goes on from JACCXC010000150.1 coordinate 1,172, forward strand.
TCCTACGCCCGAGGTCGGCGAAGTCGATCTCGCGCTCGGCGTCCAGCTCCGGACGCGGGGGCGCGGCGACGCGCGGCGGCTCGTGCTCCGTCCTCATCGCGGCCCGAATCTAGCAGGATGGGCCCGGCCGCCTGGATCCATGTCTCGTTGCTCCACTTGACAACGTGCGATCGTCGCGCTACGCTCTCTTCGTTATCAGATTAGACAACTGAGGAGGAAGAATGAGGCGACGGGCCGTGATCCTCTCGGTTCTCGTCGCGAGCCTGGCCGGCGCGCCCACCGCCCCCGCCTGGACCTGGCCCGCGGACGGGCCGGTACTTCAAGCGTTCCAGTTCGGCAAGAACCCCTACGAGGCGGGGCAGCACCGGGGTCTCGACGTCGGAGGTCTCGCAGGCGCGCCGGTGGGCGCCCCTGCGAGTGGGACGGTCACCTTCGCCGGCTCGGTGCCGGGAGGCGGGCTGACTGTGACCTTGCGAACTGCTGAGGGCTACGCGGTGACCCTCGTCCATCTCGGCTCGCTCGGCCTTCGCCGCGGCGCGACAGTCGCCGAAGGCTCGACAGTCGGGACGATCGGGCCGACGGGTGCAGCCGAGCACGCGGTTCCGTACGTCCACCTGGGCGTGCGGGTTGCGTCAGCGCCCGAGGGCTATGTCGATCCGATCGGGCTGCTGCCCGCGCGCGGTGCTGTCCCGGAAGCGTCCCCGCCCGCGCCCGAATCGCCCGCGCCCGCCGCCCCTGCGGAGCCGGCCCCGTCGGGCGGGCTCGCCGAGGGCGCTCCGCCCGCGGCGGTCGAGCCGGTCCCGGCTGCGCCGGTCATCCCACAGCCGAGCGTCACCCCCGCGTCGCCGCCCGCAGCGGGCGGAGCTGCCGAGGCGGAGCCCGGAGTAGGAACGCCCGAGCGTCCTCCGACACTGCATTCCGTCCCCGTGATGCCTGCACCCA
>JACCXC010000164.1 GCA_013697275.1 Actinomycetota bacterium
GACCCGTCCGCGTTGCGAAGACGAACCGGCCTGTAGCTCGACGCGTCGACCGCGACGTCTTGGGCGTTGGCCGGGGATGACGTATTGTCTTTCGCGGTCGGGCTCGCCCATGTGAAGCGGAGCCAGATGACGCTGCGCCCGCCGATCGTGTCGCGGCCAATCTCCTCCGCCTGTCCCGAGTCGAGGGCCGAGCGGTAGTGGTCGACGAAACCCGCGAGGCGCGCGTCGAGGGTCGGCGGCGCCTCCGGGATCTGGCGCGGGGTCGTGCCGTTCTCCATGTTCTCGGTGCAGCTCACGCGGAGCTTCGTGGCCTCGATCGGGTGGGCGGCGATCCACGCGCAGGTAATGAGGGGCCCGCCTTGGGTGAAGCCGCCCTGCGGCGTCTCGAGTACCTCGTCGAGCAGCACGCCGTCGAGGCGATCGACCGTCTTCTTGAGGGCGCGGTCCTCGTCGAACCACACCTCTGTCTGGCGCGTCTGCGGCACGATTTTCCCTGTCTCGATGTCGACGAGCGGACCTAAGAGCGAACCGGGCTGCTCGGTGACGACGTGCAGTACCGGCTCGCTGCCGATCGCCGCTCGGGCACGTTCCGTAAGGCTCGGCGATCCCTCCCAGGGGGAGACGAGGAGCACGGCGACGACCACAGCAGCTACGGCTACGGCGAGCGCGGGAGCGGCAGCGCGGCGTCGCATGAAGCGAGCCGAACGGAGCGACGCCAGTCGTGGCGAACGCGCAAGCAGTCCTTCCTCGCGCGCGATCTCGGTCAGCAGGTGCTTCTTGCGCTGGGCGAGGCGTCCGGCGGGCAGGTCGCGACGTGGCGGGAGCGGGGGCTTGGTGATCACGGCTCGAGTGCTTCCTTCACGATCGGCTTTCCGACCTCTTTATGTCCAAACTGGGCATCGAGTTCCCGCAGGCGGGCTCGAGCGCGGGAGAGCCGCGAGCGAACCGTTCCGACGGGAATCTCGAGGGCGACCGCCGCCTCCTCGTAGCTGAGCCCGAGCCAGGCGCAGAGGGCGAACGCGTCCTGCTCGTGGGGCGGGAGCCGCGCCAGGAGCTTGAGCCCCTGCCGCATTAGGCGTTCGTCGTCCAGTCGCTCCTCGCTCTCTTCAGCAAAGCCAGGCTCCGGCTTGGGTTCCGGGACGCGTCCCAGGGCGGCTGCGTAGCGTCGCTCTGAGCGGCGTCGGTTGCGGACGACGTTCGTCGCTATCCCGAGAAGCCAGGGAAGCTCCTTGCCCGCGGGAAGGGGCTGCCCGCGTCTCCGCCAAGCCTCCAGGAAGACGATCGAGAGAAGGTCCTCGGCGACTGCCCAGTTTCCGACCCGACGGAAGCAGTAGTTGTAGACCGTCCGCGCGTGGCGTTCGAAGAGGAGCCCGAACGCCCCCGCATCACCGGCACGCGCACGCGACCAGAGGGTCGAATCCTCGGGCTCCACCACCTGCTCATGTCCGCAGAGCGCGATCCGGTTCCCGAGGGTCACGTCGGCAATGGTGACGCAGACGGTGCACTCGATCCTTCCGGGCCTCGCTTGGACGACCTCCGTAGCCTTCCAGCGACGTGATCGTCTTCAGTGCCTAACGACAGGCCGCAGTGGGGATAAAGAAACGCAAAGAACTCGGTGTCGTAGGAGATGTGGGGTCCTGCGACGTCGAGCGAACTGCGAGCGTGGCGGCGCTCGCGCGCCTCTATCAGCGCCGCTATCCGAAGTTCGTACGTGTCGCGGAGGCGATCGTCGGCGATCCCGACCTCGCACACGACGTCGTGCAAGACGCCTTCGCGCGGGCGATCCGGAGCCGGTTCGACTTCCGCGGCGAGGGAAGCCTCGAGGGCTGGGTCTGGCGGACGGTCGTGAACGCAGCTCGGAACGTACGCCGCGACCGTGGCCGAGCTCGCCGCCGCGGTCGAGGAGGCGGCCGCCGAGGTCGAGAGCGCAAACGGGCGTCCCGCCGACCCGCAGGTGCGCGCGCTCGTCGCCGCGTTGCCGGAGCGGCAGCGCCTCGTCCTCTTTCTTCGCTACTACGCGGGCCTCGACTACCGGCAGATCGCGGAGGCGCTCGCGATCGAGACGGGCACGGTCGGGGCAACGCTGAGCCATGCGCACGCCGCGATCCGGCGGGCACTCGAGGAGATTCAACGGTGATGGGCGATCTCGACCTGCTCGTGCAGGACACGCTCGAGCGGCAGGTGCCGCGCCGGGGCAGCGCGCGTGCCGACTGGTCGGACGTGCTTCGCCGCGCCGAGGTCGCGAGCGTCGACGGGGATGGACGGCATCAGCCGAGGCAGGTCCGCGAGCGCCGCGTCTCACGAAGGCTCGCGCTCGCAGGGGCGCTCGTCGCGCTCGTCGCTGCATCTACCCCAGTCGGTCCTGCGCTTGCGGGGCTTGGGCGGGACGCGTTCGACGGTCTCAGTTCCTGGCTACGGGGAGAGCCGGGCGAGCCAGCCCCGGCCGGCGAGCAGGCGGGCTTCAGCGAGCGGAACGCCGCCTCGTACGCGTCCTTCCCCGAAGACACGAAGCTCCGCCTGCTCGTCCGTGCGCGCGTCGGCGGGCAGGCCTTCAGCCTGCTCGGGTTCCGGACCGGCTCCTCGCTCTGCCTGCGGCTCGTGCGTGCCGCCCTGCCGGCCGGCCGCGGCGCGAACCAGTGCGTGACGCTGCGCGAGCTCGCCCGCTCGCCCGCCCCGGCCCTCGTCGCGGCCCAGGCCTGGTTCCACTTCGGCGACCCCGCGAGCACCGCGGAGGGCATCTTCGGCTTCGCGGACGACACGGTCCGAGCGCTCGAGGTTCGCCGATTGCGCAGCGGCTGGACGAGGGTCGGCGTCTCGAGCAACGTCTTCCTCGCGCTCCGCGCACGACCGAGCGGCACCGTCAAAGATCACCCGCCCTACGACCCGATCGTGCAGGTGCGCGCGCTCACCCGCGAAGGCGCTCGCATCCTCGTCCCCTTCGTCGCGAGCGACGCGGGCGACTACAGGCAAGGGCTGCCCGGCGTGCCGAGCTACCTCAAAGCGCCCTCGATCAGGCCCGAGGATCTACCGGGGCCAACCAACGTCGACGTCCGCTTCCCCGGCGGGACGATCGGCTGGCTCGAGCGCCGTGAGCCGCGCGGTGAGCCGTTCACCCCCGATCGGCGCGCGGTCGAGTCGATCGGATCGGTCGTCTACTCCCGGAGGATCCAGCCGGATCCCGAGAGTCCAGTTCGGGTCGGCGCGACGCTCGCGCGGGTCGAGGCCGGCTCGCGGCTGCATAACGCACAGGCGGGTGACCTGATGGTCTGCGCGAGCGAGCTGCGCGCGCTCGGGAGCGGCGGCGCCGGCTTCGGGTGCCCGGGTCCCGGGCCGAAGGGACCGTTTCCCGCGGGCGAGCCCCTCACCTTCTCCTTCATCGGGCCCGAGCAGATCACCCAGCTTGCCGGCCTCGCCGCCGACGAAGTCTCGGCGATCGACCTCTACTTGGCGAGCGGTCGCGTTGTCCCGGCAGCCCTCAAAGACAACGCTTTCCTCGTGCAGGCGCCGACGACCCAGCTTCCCGGAAAGCTCGTCG
>JACCXC010000174.1 GCA_013697275.1 Actinomycetota bacterium
CGACGAGCGAGCCCAACTCGTCGAGGCGATGCTGGCGGACGTGGTCGCCGCCTGCGCCGAGGCGCGCAGCGTGGACGAGATTCTGGTCGTCACAACCGAGCCCGGCGTCGTTCCCGCGGGCGCGGACGTACTTGAAGACGACGGCTCAGGGCACGCGGCCGCGATCGCACGCGCACTCGGCGACCCTCGGGCGCGAAGCGGAGCCCTGGTGGTGATGGCCGACTGTCCGCTCGCGACCGCGGAGGCGCTCGACACGCTCTCCTCTGCGGCACGGCCCGTCGCGCTGGTGGCAGCCGCCGACGGTGGAATGAACGCTCTCGCCTTGCGCACAGCCGACGCGCTGGAACCGGTTTTCGGCGTCCGGGACGCGTCGCGCGAGACGCTCGAGCGCGCCCAGGCGGCGGGCGTCGAGGCGGTCGTCGTCGAGGAGCCCGGCCTCGCGTTCGACGTCGACCGTCCAGCCGACGTCTGGAAGCTTCGCGAGCACGACGTGGGAACACGGGCCCACGACGCGCTCGAAGAGATTCTTCCGCCAAAGGACGGTCTCCACTGAACGCGTGGGCTGAGCTTCTCTCGGCCCCGCTCGACAAGCTGACGGCCGAGGCGTGCGCGCTTCGAGAGCGCGGTCACGGCCGGATCGTGACGTACTCGCCGAAGGTCTTCATCCCGCTGACGATGCTCTGTCGGGACGTCTGCCACTACTGCACCTTCGCCCGGCCACCCCGCCGCGGAGAGCGCGCGTACATGACGGCGGACGAGGTGCTCGAGGTCGCGCGTGCCGGCGCAGCCGGAGGCTGCCACGAGGCGCTCTTCACGCTGGGCGACAAGCCGGAGCTTCGCTACCGGGTGGCGCGCGAGGAGCTCGCGGAGCTCGGCTGCGAGACGACGCTCGAGTACCTGGCGCGGATGTGCCGTCTCGTGCTGGACGAGACGGGCCTTCTGCCGCATGTGAACCCTGGCGTGCTGACGCGGGACGACGTCGGACGCCTCCGGGAGGTCTCGGTCTCGCAAGGGCTCATGCTCGAGACCACCGCCGACCGGCTCGCGGAGCGCGGCGGCCCGCACTTCGGGTCACCAGACAAGCTGGGCGCGCCGCGGATTGCGACGATCGCAGCCGCCGGCGAAGCGCGCGTGCCCTTCACCACCGGAATCTTGATCGGGCTCGGCGAGACCCGGGCAGAGCGGCTGGATGCCCTGGAGGTGATTCGCGCGCTCCACGAGCGCTACGGCCACGTGCAGGAGGTGATCATCCAGAACTTCCGCGCCAAGCCCGGCACCAAGATGGCCGCGCACCCCGAGCCGTCGCTCGAGGAGCTCCAGTGGACGATCGCGGTAGCGCGCATTCTGCTCGGGCCTGAGCTGAGCATCCAGGCGCCGCCGAACCTCTCGTACGAGGAGTTCCCGCAGCTCCTCGACGCGGGGATCAACGACTGGGGCGGCGTGTCGCCCCTCACGGCCGACCACGTGAACCCCGAGGCGGCATGGCCCGAGGTCGACCGGCTCCGGGCCGCCACCCGGTCGCGCGGGCTCGAGCTCGTGCCGCGCCTCGCAATCTACCCGGAGTACGTCGGCGACCTGCGGCGGTGGACGGCCGCGGAGGTCGCCCCCGCCGTGCTGGCGAGAGCCGACGCGAGCGGCTACGCCCGAGAAGACACCTGGGCGGCGGGCGCAGCGGCGCCGCTCCCGGCCGAATTCTCGCCTTCCCCCGGGGGACCCCCCGTTACTGGCTCCCCCGCCATGAGCGTAGCGCCGAAAAGCGCGCGGGTGGCGAACGGGAGAGTGCCCGGCGTGTCACGTTCAGTAGCCGCGGCGCTGGCTCGCGTCGGCGGCGATCGGGACCTCGACGAGGACGACGTGACGACGCTCTTCGAGGCGCGCGGAGACGACCTTCGAGCCGTTCTCACCGCGGCCAACGCGCTCCGGCGCGACGTCTGCGGCGACAGCGTGTCCTACGTCGTCACGAGGAACATCAACTACACGAACGTGTGCTACTTCCGCTGCGGCTTCTGCGCGTTCTCCAAGGGGAGGCTCGCAGCGAACCTACGCGGCGCGCCCTACGTCGTGCCGCGCGACGAGATCGTCCGCCGCTGCCGCGAGGCCTGGGATCGCGGCGCGGTCGAGGTCTGCCTCCAGGGCGGCATCCACCCTGCCTTCACCGGCGACTACTACCTCGACGTCTGCAAGGCGGTCAAGGACGAGCTCCCCGAGCTCCACGTCCACGCCTTCTCGGCGCTCGAGGTCTGGCAAGGAGCGGCAACCCTCGGCCTCGAGCTCGACGACTACCTCGCGCGCCTGCGCGACGTAGGCCTCGCCTCGCTCCCCGGCACGGCGGCCGAGATCCTGGACGACGAGGTTCGCGCCACCCTCTGCCCGGACAAGGTCAATACTGCGCAGTGGCTCGCCGTCCATGACGCGGCACACCGGGCCGGCTTGCGTTCCACGACCACGATCATGTTCGGCTCGATCGAGGGGCCGAGGAGCTGGGCGCGGCACGTGCTCGCGCTCCGAGAACAGCAGCGGCGAACCGGCGGTTTCACCGAGTTCGTGCCGCTTCCGTTCGTGCACATGGAGGCGCCGATCTACCTCAAGGGTCAAGCGCGGCCGGGCCCGACCGCGCGTGAAGCGCTCCTCATGCACGCCGTGGGACGCCTCGCCCTGCACCCGCACATCACGAACATCCAGGCCTCGTGGGTGAAGCTCGGCGTCGAGGGCGCCCAGGCAGCGCTCCAGGCCGGCGCGAACGACCTGGGCGGGACGCTCATGAACGAGTCGATCTCGCGCGCGGCCGGCGCGAGCCACGGCCAGGAGATGCCGCCGGAGAGGATGGAGGAGGCGATCCGCGCGATCGGCCGCACACCGCGCCAGCGGACGACGCTCTATGAGAGTCCCGACGCCGAGCGCACGCGCGCCTCCTACGGGGCGCCGTCGCTCGTCGAGCCCGTCAACCCGCACGTGAGCGACGCGGGCCTGCGGCGCCCACCTCGCCTCGTGAGACCCGGCCTTGTTCCCGTCTAGTACCAGCGCCCCCGCGCAAAGCCTCCGAAGGCGAGCAAGCCGACGAGGGCGACGAGGATCCCGATGATGAGATAGCCGAGGACGATCAAGACGATCCCGACGATCACGAGGATGCCGCCGATCCCGATCCCCGTACCGCCCATACCGCGACGCGCAGGTGTTCCCATGCTCCCTCCCTTTCAGCTGGACGGGGACGCGTTCTACCCGCGCGGCCGGACGGCAGAACCTCAGGCCGTCGCCGCCGCCCTCGTCGGCGCGAGCTGCTCGCCGAAGCGAGCCCGCTGCACGAACTGGCCGGTCCCAGGCTCGGCGACGAGCCGATCGCCCTCGACGAGGACATTCCCGCGCAGGAGCACGACCTCGGGTGTCCCGGTCACCTCCGTCCCCTCGTACAGGTTGTAGTCGACCTTCGAGTGGTGCGTGGAGGCCGAGATCGTGTGCGTGCGGTTGGGGTCGAAGACGACGAGGTCGGCATCCGAGCCGACGGCGATCGTCCCCTTGCGTGGGTAGAGCCCGAAGAGCTTGGCCGGGTTGGTCGCCAGCAACTCGACCATCCGGTTCAGGGTGATCCGGCCCTGGCGCACGCCGAACTCGTGCAGCATGTGCAGCCGGTTCTCGAGACCGGGCCCGCCGTTCGGGATCTTGGAGAAGTCGTCGCGCCCGAGCGACTTCTGGCCGTCCCAGAGAAACGCGCAGTGGTCGGTCGAGACGGCCGAGAGAACGTCGGTGCGGACGGCGTTCCAGAGCACGTCCTGGTTCGCCTTGTCGCGCGGCGGCGGCGTGTAGACGAACTTCGCTCCCTCGAAGTTCGGCCGCTCGAGGAACGTGTAGTCGACGAAGAAGTACTGGGTGCAGGTCTCGCCCCAGACGTCCCAGCCCTTCTCCCGCGCGAGCGCGATCGGCTCGACCGACTCCGCGCAGGAGACGTGCACGACGTAGAGCGGCGCGCCGGCCACACGAGCGAGCTGAATCGCGCGGTTCGTGGCCTCACCCTCGGTCTCGGGCGGACGGGTGAGCGCGTGCCAGTGCGGCTCCGTGTGCCCTTCGGCGAGTGCCTTCTTCACGAGGACGTCGATCGCGTCGCCGTTCTCGGCGTGCACCATCACGAGCGCGCCGGTCTCGGCCGCGACCTCCATCGTCCGAAAGAGCGTCTCGTCGTCGACCATGAGCGCGCCCTTGTAGGCCATGAAGAGCTTGTAGGAGGTGACGCCCTGATCGGGCAGCGAGGCGAGCTCCTCGAGCGTTCCCCCCTCGCGCAGGTCTGTGACCGCCATGTGGTAGCCCATGTCGATCACCTGCTTGCCGTCGGCCTTCGCCTTCCATTCGTCGAGGGCCGCTGCGAACGTCTGACCTTGCGGCTGGATGACGAAGTCGACGTGGCAGGTCGTCCCGCCGAACGCCGCGGAGGTCTGGCCGGACTCAACGTCGTCGATCGTCGTCGTGCCGCCGAACGGCATGTCGAGGTGCGTGTGCGGGTCGACGCAGCCAGGGAGCAGGTACTTCCCGGAGGCTTCGATCACGCGGTCGGCCTCCATCTCCAGCGACTCGCCGATCAGCGAGATGCGCTCGCCCTCGACGAAGACGTCTCCGACGTAGTCGTCGGCCGCCGTGACGATCCGGCCGCCCTTGATCAGAACCGACATCGAACCTCCTTCCACGAAGTGGCGGCCGGCGAGACCGGCCGCCACTCGCGCAATCGCTATTCGCCGCCCTCGGTGACCTCGACCTCCTCGGGCTGCCAGTCCTCGCCGTGCACGTCCACGTCCTCGTCCATCAGCTCCTGCATCGCGGCCTCCGCGAGGTCGGTGCGAAAGGTCTCGTCGTCGGACGGCTCGTTCTTCACGATCCCGAAGTCGACGGCGATCTGCTTCGTGACCTCCCAGGACTCTGGATCCATGACGCCGATCCCGAGCGGAGCGGGCCAGATGAGCGCGTTCACCTCGTTCATCTGCCACGCCTGGTGGCCCTTCTTCAAGACCGATCCTTCCGCGAGCACGTAGTCGACGCAGTCACTCGGATTGTCGCGGCAGTAGATCCAACCCTTGAAGGTCGCCTTGAGGAACCGCTTGGCGATGTCCTGGTTCCCCTCGTCCTGGATCCAGTCGGAGCGGACGAAGACGCCGTCCTCGAGTGCTCCGGTGCCAAGGTCGGACATCTTGAAGACGTTCAGCTCGTCGAGCGTGTAGAGCTCGCCGGTGTCAGGGTTCTTCGCCTCGAGCACCTGCGCGAGCTCGTTGTAGGTCATCGCGGCCGCCGAGTCGACCTCCCGGTTCAGGAAGAGGTTCATGTCGAACGGCTGCGCGACGATCTTCACGTCCTTCTGGGGATCGAGGCCGTTTTTCGTCAGCGCGGCGAAGAGCTTGTGCTCGTTGCCGCCGAGCCAGACGCCGACCTTCTTGCCCGCGAGCTTCTTGACGTCGTCGATCCCCGTGTCCTTCCAGGTGACCTCGGTCATGCCACTGCGCGTGTAGACCTGGGCGATGTTGATGATCTCGCCGCCCTGGTCGCGCGTGGCGAGCGTGTTGTCGAGCCAGTTCAGGCCGAACTCCGCCTGCCCGCCGAGCACGACCTGCTCCGGGACGATGTCCGGGCCGCCCGGCTTGATCGTGACGTCGAGATTCTCGTCCTCGAAGTAGCCCTGCTCCTGCGCGGCGTAGTACCCGGCGAACTGCGCCTGGGTGACCCACTTGAGCTGCACGGTCACCTTGTCCGGATCCGCTGACGCGGTCGTGTCGCCACCGCCCCCGCCACTGCCGTCGCTGCCGCCATCGTCCCCGCCACACGCGGCGAGCGCTAGGAGCAAGGCTACGGTCAGGCCTGCGGGCCACAAGAACCTCGAGCGCTTCATGCTTCTCCTTTCGAGCGTTGCACCTATTCCTGCGAGCCTCTCACGGATGGATGCCACGAGAGCGCCAGGCGCTCCGCGATCGCGACCGCCGCATAGAAGCCGATGCCGAGGACGCTAGCGACGAGGATCGCAGCCCACGCCTCCTCGAACGCGAAGATCCCGGCGAACCTTCTGATCTGAATTCCGAGCGCCTCCTGCGATCCTCCAAAGTAGTCGCCGACGATCGCACCGATCATCGCGAGGACCGTCGCCACCTTCAAGGCCGTGAAGACGTACGGGAGCGCGTTCGGGATCCGCACCCGGCGAAAGATCTCCCACTCCCCCGCCGCGTAGGAGCGCATCAGCTCGATCGACGACGGGGGCACCGACGTCAGCCCCCGCAGGGTGTTGACCATGACCGGGAAGAAACAGAGGACGGCAGCGATTGCCATCTTCGAGGCCGGGTTCAAGAGGCCGAACCAGTTGTTCGTGATCGGCGCGAAGGCGATGATCGGGATCGCGTTCGCCGCGATCGCGTAGGGCATGAGCGCGCGGCCGAGCGGACGCCAGCGCGCGAGGACGAGCGCCACGAGCATCCCTGCGGCGCTCCCGATCACGAATCCGCCGAGCGCCTCCTTGAACGTGAAAAGGCCGGCGTCGATGAAGAAGCTCCGGTCCGCCCAGAGCGTCCGGAGGATGTCCGAGAGCGGCGGGAGGAGGAAGCGCTCCACGGCGAGACCGCGCACGAGCCCCTCCCAGGCCGCGATCCCGAGCAGGAAGACGAGCGCAGCGGGCGCCCAGTCGCCGAGGCTCCTTCCGACCCGGCGTCCGAGCGTCCCGCGCGGGATCGGCTGAACCGGCAGCGGCGCGGTCGTGCTCACAGGCCCTCCTCCGCCGCGATCAGCTCCTCCTCCCCGCCCTCGCCGGCCGTGTCGAGGCCCCCGGCGCGCAGGCGCTCACGCACCTCCGTGACCAGCTCGAAGAAGCGCGGCTCTCCGCGCGTCTCGGCGTTCCGTGGCTGCGGAAGGTCGACCTCGACGACTCCTGTGATCTGCCCGGGACGCGCTGACATCACGACGACGCGCGTCGAGAGGAAGACCGCCTCGGAGATCGAGTGCGTGACGAAGACGATCGTCGAGCGCGCCCGCTCCCAGATCCGCAGGAGCTCCATGTTCAGCCGCTCCCGGGTCATCTCGTCCAGGGCGCCGAACGGCTCGTCCATGAGGAGCAGCGAAGGGTCGAACGAGAGAGCGCGGGCGATCGAGACGCGCTGCTGCATCCCGCCCGAGAGCTGCCACGGGTGGTGTCCCTCGAAGCCTCCCAGCTCGACCAGTTCGATCATTTCCCCCACACGAGCCCTGCGGCGGCCGCGGTTCCAGCCCCCCATCTCGAGCGGCAGCGCGATGTTCTTCGCGACCGTGCGCCAGTCGTAGAGGACGGCGTCCTGGAAGACGATGCCGTAGTCGCGGTCGAGCCGGGCCTGGCGCGCGGACTTCCCGTTGACGACGACCTCGCCGCCCGTCGGCTCGACCAGGTCGCCGATCACTCGGAGCAGGGTCGACTTCCCGCACCCCGAGGGCCCGATGAGCGAGACGAACTCGCCGGGTGCGATCTCGAGGTCGATGTTCTGGAGCGCGACCACGCCGCCGCGGGAGAACTCCTTCGAGAGGCCGCGGAGCGAGACCACCGAGACCCGCCGGCTCACGCGACGTGCTCCGGGGCCCGGCGGACGATCAGGCGCTCCGCCAGCACGATCAGGAGGAAGAAGGAGAGGCCGAGCAGCGCGGCGATCAGGTTCGTCGCCCAGAGATCGTCCGGGGAGCTCGCGTAGTACTGGTTGAAGTTGAGGATGGCGCCGCCCAGGCCATCCTGGATCCCTGCGGGCAGCTCGCCGATGATGGCGCCGACGATGCTCGCCGTCGCCGAGATCTTGAACGCGGCGAAGAGGTAGGGCAGCGAGGCGGGCACGCGGAGCTTCCAGAGGATCGCCCAGCGGCTCGCCGCGTAGGACTGCATGAGCTCGAGCGCGCGGGGATCGGCCGACTGGAGGCCGCGCAGCGTGTTGATCGCGACCGGGAAGAACGTCAGGTAGGCGGCGATGACCGCGACCGAGAACCAGCCCGGAAGCCCGCGGCCGCCGAGCCAGACGACGACCATCGGCGCGACGGCGAGGATGGGAATCGTTTGCGAGGCGACGATGTACGGCAGGAGGCCGCGCTGCAAGAGGCCCGAGTGGACGAGCACGATTGCGATCAGGAAGCCGATCGCGGCCCCCATGGCGAAGCCGACCGCCGCCTCCTTGGCGGTGAAGAGCGCCGCCTCTAGCAGAACCGTCAGCAGCCGGTCGCCCACCGCAGTCGGCTCGAACAACCTCGCGACGATCGAGTGGAGATGCGGCAGCGTCCGGTCGTCGACGACGAACACCCCGATCTTCAGGTCCACGGCCTCGCCGAACCACTTGAACCCTTCCCAGAGCGCCCAGAGTCCCGCGAGAACGCCGAGGAGCATCGCTCCCTGCGAGGCGCCACGACGAACGCGGTCGGCGCTGAGAATGCTCCACCGTTCCGTCGCGACGGCTGCCGAGGCCATGACGGGCATTTCGTACCACACTCGCCGTACGCGAGTCATAAGCTCACGCCGTGCCTCTCCAGCCGAGCCGCACGATCGACGAGCTGCATGAGCTCCGCGAGCTGACGGGCGACGAGAACGGCGCCCAGCGCGTCGCCTGGACGCATACCTGGGAGCGAGCTCGGAAGTGGCTCCGTGGCAAGCTCGACGGCCTCGGGCTCGAGGCAGAGATCGACGAGGCGGGCAACCAGTGGTGGACGCTGCGCGGCCGGTCAGATCGCGCGGTCCTGATCGGTGGCCACATCGACTCGGTGCCGAACGGCGGCTGGCTGGACGGCGCGCTCAACGTCGTCGCCGGTGTCGAGGTTCTCCGCCGGATCGCCGAAGAAGGCGAGCCGGCGACGACCGTCCGGCTCGTCAACTGGGCGGACGAGGAAGGCGCGCGGTTCGGGCGCTCGCTCTTCGGGTCGAGCGCGGCCGCGGGCTCGATGGCCGACCAGGACGAGCTGCGCGAGCGAAAGGACGCGAACGGCGTGCTGCTCCCGGACGCCTTACGCGACCATGACGTCGACCTCGACCGGGCGCTCGACGCCAGGAGGCAGCTCGAGGGCGCGGCCGCCTACCTCGAGCTCCACATCGAGCAGGGGCCCGTCCTCGAATCGATGGATCTCCCGCTCGGGGTGGTACTCGGCACGTTCGGCGTCGAGCGCCACGGGATCACGTGGACGGGCCAGGCCGCACATGCCGGCTCGACCCCGATGGACAAGCGCCGCGACGCGCTCGCGGGCGCTGCGAAGCTCGCGCTCGAGCTCCGCGGAATCGCAAAGCGGACGGGCGAAGGCGCCGTCTGCACGTCGGGCAACGTCGTCTGCCGGCCGGGCATCGTCACGTCGGTCGTCGAGACGGCCGAGCAGCTCCTCGACCAGCGACACCTCGACGCGGGGAAGCTCGCGTCGATGCTCGCCGAGGCGAAGGAGGCGAGCGAGCGCTTCGCGCGCGAGGAGAACGTCGGGGTCGCCTGGAAGCGGATCTGGGCGATTGAGCCGATCCTCTTCGACGACGACCTGATCGAGCTCGCCGACGGGGCCGTCCGGGAGGTCGCAGGCACGTCCCGGCGCTTGCCGAGCGGGCCGCTCCACGACGCGGCGGAGGTCTCGCGCGCGGGGATCCCGACGGTCATGCTCTTCGTCCAGAGCCTGCGCGGCCTCTCCCACACGAAGCTCGAGGACACGAGGACCGAGCATCTGGAGCTCTCCGTCCAGGCCCTCGACCGCCTGGCGACCAAGACGATCGAGCGCGTCGCCGCCGACTAGCTGCGCAGTCGAATCGGCTCTCGGAGCCGGTGGCGGTTCCGCGCGACGAACACTGCGAGGCCGACCGGAAGGACGATGAACACGGCCCCGACGACTGCCACGTCCGCAACGTTGAAGGCCAGGCCCAGCTCGGTGTCTCCGACGAAGAATGGGTTCGGCGTGCCGTCGTACGCCGGCCAGAGCGCCCAGGAGGCCGCGTTGCCGGCCGTTCCCCCAAGGAGGATCCCGCCGGCCAGCGCGAGCCCGAGTGACCGCGTGGCGAGGAGCGCGGCGCACCAGACGGCCGCCGCTAGCAAGACGCCGGCGGCGTAGCCGAGCGAGCGCTCGTGGTAGAGGAGCTCGTCGCCCCGCTTGGCGACGGCGTAGGCCTTGTGGGCGAGGTCGACCGTCAAGACGACCAGCGCCACGCCGAGCATCAGGGCCACGCTCCGCCTCACGCGGCGGATTCTGACGCTAGCGCGGCAGCTGGCGCCGCCGGGACGCGCGCCGCAGGAGCGGCTGGCGCAGCGCGTAGAGCGCGTGCGCGACGAGCGGGATCGCCCAGGCGAGCATGATCCAGAACGGCCAAAGGAGCCCGAAGCCCTCGTCGTCCGCGCTCGGGTCTCGCTCCCGCGTAGCTGCCCAGAGCGCCACCAGGACGGCGTTCACGACCACGTAGACGATCACGTGCGTCCGTAAGGGAACGAGGTCGGCCGCACGGACGAGCAGCGGCCGGCGCGGCAACGGCGGAAGGTCGCGAAGCGCCCGGTCGAGCTCGCCCTGCGTCCGCGCCGAGAGCACGAGCTCGCTTCGCGTTGCCAGCTCGTCGGCGGTGAGTGCCCCGCTCACCATGTGCGCTCCGAGCAGGTCGACGACCCGCTCGCGCTCGACGTCCGTGACGCGTCGCTCGACCTCGCTCAAGAGCCCGGCCGGTGGACGAGCTCGAGCTTCAGCCCGTCCGGGTCGTAGAAGAAGACGGCGTAGTAGCCAGGCGTGTAGTCGTACTCGCGCGGCCCGGTCTCGATCTCGGCGCCGCGCTCCTGGAGCCATGCGAACCGCTCGTCCACCTCGTCGCGCGAGCTCGCGTTGAACGCGAGGTGGTGCATCCCCACCGAATAGCGCTCGTACGGAATGGAATGCGGGTCCGACTGCGCCGCCCGCAGGCCGATCGACCCTGCCCCGTCGCGATCGGGTGGCCAGACGTAGACGACGCGCTCGCCCCGCTCCCCGAGAATCTCGCCGGACTCGGTCCACCCCAGGAGCTCCTGGTAGAAAGCGACGCTCCGCTCGAGGTCCGTCACGACGAGGTCGAGGTGGTGGATGGGCCAGATCACGTCAGAAGTCCCGCTCGCCGCACGTTGCCACGCCGCTCGTTTCGCGCCAAGATGGACGCTTCCCTTCCCGCGACACGGAGGCTCCATGCTGACGTTCGGCGTCACCGTCCTCCCCGACCCGCCTTACACACGCCTGCTCGAGCTCATGCAGATGGCCGAGGAGCACGGTTTCGACAACGGCTGGACGTACGACTCCCACATCCTCTGGCACGAGTCGTACCCCATTCTCGCCCTCGCCGCAGACCGGACGAAGACGCTGAAGCTGGGCCATTGCGTCACCAACCCGGGCATCCGCGATCCGACGATCACGGCGAGCTACTACGCGACCCTGCACGAGATCTCGAACGGCCGCGCTGTCATGGGGATCGGCCGGGGCGATTCGTCGCGGAGGGTGGCGGGACTCCAGCCCGTCAAGGTGGCCGAGTTCGAGCGCTCCCTGGTGATGATCAAAGATCTCATGAACGGCCGCCCGGTCGAATGGAATGGCAAGGAGCTTCGGCTCGAGTGGGTGCGCGAGGAGCTGCCCCCGGTCGAGATGTGGGTCGCGGGTTACGGCCCCAAGGCGCTGGCCGTGGCCGGACGCGTGGGCGACGGCGTGATCATCCAGCTCGCTGACCCGGAGATCATCGGCTGGATCATGGACACGGCGAGGCGCGCGGCCGAGGAGGCGGGCCGCGACCCGTCCGAGCTCAAGTGCCACGTGTGCGCACCGAGCCACATCTCGGACGACCTCGTCGACGCGCGCGAGCAAGTGCGCTGGTTCCCGGCGATGGTCTCCAACCACGTAATGGACCTGATCGAGCGCTATGGCTACGACTCGGAGATCCCCGAGGCTCTCACGGAGTTCGTCAAGGCGCGAAAGTTCTACGACTACAAGGATCACAGCCGTGTCGGGGCGGCACACGGTGAGTTCGTGACCGACGAGATCTGCGACCGCTTCTGCGTCCTCGGGACGCCGGAGCAGGCGACGAAGAAGCTGAAGCAGCTCGAGGCGCTCGGCGTCGACCACTACAACATCTACCTCATGACGCACGGCCAAGAGGACACGCTCGCGGCCTACCGCGACTCCATCCTGCCGCAGTTCGACCGCGTCACCGCCTGACCGCGGCGCGTGGCGCCCGAGCATCCCCGTCCGCTCGACGCACGGATCCTGCCGCGCTTCTCAGGCGTGCGCACATTCGCCCGGCTGCCGCACGCGGGTGGGCTCGACGGCGTCGATGTTGCGGTCGTCGGGTTGCCCTTCGACACGGCGACGACGTTCCGGCCGGGTGCGCGGTTCGGGCCCGAGGCGATCCGCTCGGCCTCTTCCCTTCTCCGCCCCTACCACCCGGTCTGGGACGTGGACGTGATCGAGGCGCTGGCGATCGTCGACCGCGGCGACGCGCCGGTCTCCCCCGGGGACACGGTCGGCACCTACCGGCAAGTCGAGGACGAGCTCACTCAGATCGTCAACGCGGGCGTCTTCCCTCTCTGCCTGGGAGGCGACCATTCCGTCACGCTCGCCGAGCTTCGCGTGCTCGCCGGGAGACACGGGCCGCTTGCCGTTCTCCAGTTCGACTCGCACACGGACACCTGGGACGAGTACTTCGGGCAGAAGTACTTTCACGGGACGACGTTCCTGCGCGCGGTGGAGGAGGGCGTCATCGACGCGAGCTCCTCGATCCAAGCCGGGATGCGAGGCACCGTCTACGGGCCGAACGACCTCCAGGAGGCGCGAGGCCTCGGCTTTACCGTGCTCCCCGCCGAAGAGCTCCGCTCCCTGGGCCCGGAGCGGTTCGGCGACCTCGCGCGCGAGCGGGTCGGCGAACGTCCCGTCTTCGTTTCGTTCGACGTCGACTTCCTCGATCCCGCCTTCGCGCCCGGGACCGGGACGCCCGAGATCGGCGGGTTCTCGACTGCCGAGGCACTCGCGTTCCTACGCGCGCTTCGAGGCGTGCGGCTCGCGGGCGCTGACGTCGTCGAGGTAGCTCCCGCCTACGACGGCCCGGGCCAGCAAACCGCGCTCGCTGCTGCGAACGTCGCCTGGGAGCTCCTCGCGCTCTACGCCGTCTCGCGGCGCTGAGCTGGCACCGACCGGACCCGCGCTCGACACATTTTGCGAACTACCCGCGCGGATTTCCGTTGTACGCTCTCCGCATGGGGGCAAGGGGCAAAAGGCCCCCGGGGGTCTAGCATCACGCGCACGAGGGACC
>JACCXC010000063.1 GCA_013697275.1 Actinomycetota bacterium
CGGCCGCGGCTTCGAACGCGGCCGACTCGCCCATCGTCGTGCCGACGAAGACGCCGATCCGACCGTCGCCGTCGAGGTCAGAGTCGGTGAGCGCATCCCGGGCCGCAGCGACGGCGAGATCCCGCCCGCGCCGCGTCGGATCCCCACTAACTTCGAAGTCCTGCAACCGGCACGCGGAGGCGATCGGAAAGTTCTCGGCCGCAAGGTCCGGCCAGTGCTGGCTGGCCGATTCCCCGGAGAGAAGCCGAGCCCAGAGCGTTTCCAGGTCTGATCCCAGGGGTGTCCGAAGCCCCATCCCGGTCACGACGACCCGGTCGGTCATCCGCGGAGGTGAGCCAGTGCGTAGTCGACGATCGCATCAAGCGTCGCGAGCTGCTGCCACTCGTTATCGGGGACCACGAACTGGAACCGGTACTCGAGCCGCGCCACGAACTCGACGACGTCTAGCGAGTCGACGCCCAACTCGCCGGTCAGCTCGCGGTCGGCCGGCAGATCCGCGGGAACGTCCTCCTTGACCGCGCGTAGCTCCGCGCGCAGAACCTCGAGCATCCCCTCGCGCGTTGGAGGAGCCTGGCCCGTGCTCACCGTCAGAGTGAGACGGACTGGGTCAGCCGCTCCGCACGCAATGCGGCTCCCGGCGCATCCGCTAGTGGGGCGACCGGATCGCCGAGGATCCGGTAGCCGGCGACGGCCGGGTCGTCGTCGTCAGCGCTCGCAACGAGATCTCCGATCGTCGCGCAGCCGTTCGCGAGCGCGCCGGTGAGTCGGAGTGCCCAGCGCGCGTTCCAGTGGAAGTCGGTCGAGCAGACCGCTCCGAACGTTGCCGCCGCCACCCCTTGCAGAACGAGCGCCTCGGCGAACGAGAGACCGACCCGGCGCCGGCTCGCGGTCAGGCACGTGAGGGACAGAACGGCGGCCGTCGGCTCCGCCGCGCCGGCCAGGTGATGAGATCGCGTGCCGCCATAACCCACCCAGCCCACGGGCCGACCGTGACCTACGTACACGGCAGCTGCCAGTCCGACAGCGAGCCCAGTGGAGAGGTCGGCCCTCGTCAACTCGTCGGCTGTCCAGCGGAGCGGCCGGGCTCCCCCGCCGCTCTCTCCGAGCAGCCGCTCGATCCGCCCAGAAAGATCGCGGTACCGGCGGCTCCGCTGAGCGAGCACGGCGACCGTCCGTCCCGCACCGGCGCGTGCGTGCACCCGCGCGGCCGTGGTTGCAAAGCGGCGGAGCGCCTCGCGGCCGCAGTCGGGCACCCAGCCGATCGGAGCTCGCCGGCCGTCGGCGGTGCGGACGAAGGGACCCGGCAGCGCCGTCCGCGGCGATCGTCGCCGCGGACCAACGACCAGCACGGCCTCGGCGCCCGCGGCGAGCTCCCGTAGCTCAGCGACCGAGAGGAGGTCTCGCTCGAAGGTCGCGACCGGCCCGCGTTCGGCATACGCGCCGCACAGCGGCTCGAGCGCGGCTAGCGCGCTCCTCGGCGCGACGACTGCGATCAGGCCGCTCGCACCACGTCGACGTACGGCTGCCACGGTGCGTAGTCGGCTACCGGGCGGTTGAGCAGGACGCGCCGGACGAAGTAGTGCATGAGAATCTGTCCCTGCTGCTCGCGGTTGAACGCCTCAAAGTTCCCGCCCGCGTCCTGGAGCTCTTGTTCGGCCCCCTCTCCGATCGCGTTCCCCTCCGCGAGGTCCTTCTCAGCGCCCGCGTAGTCGACCGGGATCCGGATCGTGGGCGTCGACCCGGTGTTGTAGCCGTAGTTGTAGCCGGCCCCTGCAACCTGGGCGTGGATCGCTTCAGACATGTAGAACGGTCCCGTCACGGCGAACTGCCACACATGAGTTAGCTCGTGGATCATCGTGTGGCGCTCGATACCCTCGTCGACGTCGAAGTTGACGAGCGTATCCGTCACAAATGCGCGCGATTCTGGATTGCCGGTGAAGAAGTCCTGGAGTCCGAAGATGATGTCATTCAGCAGGCTCTCAGACGCGAAGTAGATCGAGCTGTAGTCGAGAGAGTTCCCGAAGACGATCCTCGCCTCGGCAATCTCCTGCGCCGTCATCGGGCGGTAGGAGGCGAGCATTCGAAGCAGGATGCTGACCACCGTCGCAAGCAGGCCGCCTGCTACCTCGAGCGCCGCCTCGAGGATGTCGACGATCGCCTCGCCGATCTCGAGGGCGGTCTTCACGACCTGCTCGAACGTGTCTTCCGTGAGGCTTCGGGCGGCACCCAGGATCTGCCCAAGCGTCCGGCCGGCCACCTTCAGCGCGCGAACGACGTTGCGGAGCACGTCTTGCGGATGCACGATCGTGTCCGCAATGATCGCGGCAATCTCGACACCCGCCTCGAGGAGCGCCGAGACCACCTCGACCATGGTCTGGAGCGCCCGTCCAGCCGCCCACTCGATGAAGTTGGCGACCGCGAGGCCCGCGCGGAGCGCGCCGTGGATCACGTCGCGAATCGCCGGGAGCACGTCCCGCTCCAGGTAGCTGAGGATGTAGCCGATCGAGTTCCCCACCCGCACGGTTGCCTCGCCGAGAGCCTCGAGCGCCGCCGCGCCGGTCACCTTTGCCCATTCGATCACGTCGGCGATCGCGCTGCCGGCTGCCTCGATTGCCCTGAGAATCGCGTCGAAAACCGCGTCTGCCTGGTCAAGCGCCCAGTCGAGGACTTCTGTGACGCTCTTCTTCACGAACCGGATGGCGACGACCACCTGGCGCCAGAGAACCGACGTGAGCTCCTCAGCCCGGCTGATCAGCCAGTCGAGCACCTCGCCAACGGGTCCGAGTGCCTGGAGCACGCCGTTGATGATCTTTCGCAGGACGAAGTACCCTCGGGAAACGACCGTTTCGAGCATCTCGACGACCGCGACGCCCGCCTCGAGCGCCGCCTCGATGAAGCGGGCCGCCGCGCGGTACGTGAACCGCACCATGCCGAGCGTGAACTCGACGACCGTCTTTCCGAGTTCGAACGCGGCCCGGACGACCTTCTTCAGCGTGTCGAACGCGATGGCCGCGATGCTCTTCAGCACGTCGAGGAGGCTCTTGCCCAGCTCGAAGACCGCGGCAACGACCTTCCGGATCGCAGCGAAACCTCGCTGCGCGATGTTGATCACCAGGTCCGCGATCGTCCGCCCGGCCTCGATCAGGCCGCGGACGACCGCCGTGGCGATCTCGACCGCTGCGTCAGCCACGTAGGCCATGAAGTCGACGATCGATTCCCCGATCTCCGCGGCGGCGCGGGCGACGCGCCGGATGAAGTCGGCGCCGGCGGAGGCGATCTGGTCGAAGATGTTCCGGAGCGTTCGCCCGAGGTCCGTGAGCGACTGGACGACCTGGCGGAGCAGCTGGTGCGGCCGGGTCACGAGCGTGATGAGAATCTCACCGACCGCCTTGCCGAGCGCGAGCATGGCGGCGACGACGTTCGTGACGAGCGTGGCTCCGAAGGCCAGCGCCTGCTCCAGGATGTTGGCGACCGACTTTCCGATCTCGAGCAAGGCCGACACAGCCCGCTCGACGATCGACAAGGTTTTGCTCGCGAGGTAGGACAGGAACTCACCGAGTTGGCGCCCGAGGCTGTCGATCGCCCGCAGGACGAGCACAAGCCCTTCCCGCGCCAGGGTGAATGCCGCGTCGAGGATCTCGAACATCGCCTTGCCGATCGCCTCGAGGCCCTGGACGATCTTCCGGAGCACTTCGTAGCCGGCCTGAACGACCTCTGTCAGCAGCTCGCCGACGGTCTCGAAGGCCTCGAGCAGCGCTCGCGCGAGGCTCGCGATCTCCTCCGCGGCCCAGTTGACCACGTCCTGAAGCGCAGCAATGAAGGCGCCGCCGATCGCGCCGATCGCGTCGACGACGGCCGTGACGGCGTCGGAGATGGCGTCTGCGACGTCCTCGAAAAACTCGACGACGGCATCGTCCGTCTCGCCGTCCGGCGGCACGCCGGCCTGGAGGGACCGCATCTGAGCGCCTGCGTCACGAAGCCAGTAGAGAACGTCGCGAAGGGCGCCGTCGTCCCGCCCACCATCGGGCTTGAGGACGAGATCGCGCATGACGACCCGTCCGTGGGCCCGGGGGAGCTGGCTGATCGCGTGGACCACGCCGCGAGTCTGGTCAGCCTTGCGGTAGCCCTCAATCAGAGCTTGCCGCTCGTCTTTGCGCATGTACGCAGCCCTCTGGAAGAGCTGCCGGTGGTCATCCACGCTCGGGAGCGTGGTCGCGTACGCACGAGCGAGCGTGACGGCGCGGTTACGGCTCCGCGCGTAGGCGTCCCGAAATGCAGGGCCCAGCTCGACCGGAGCGAAGGGCGTTTCGCGAAGGCCTTCCTCGAAGGCCGCCAGATTTCGGATCGGGACGCTCCCGAGCCGGGCCGTGATGCGATTGCGACTGACCTGCGGACGAGCGGCAACCTGCTGCGACGTGGACACGTGAGCCTCCCGGTGGATACGCGGTGCTCCAGGCAGCCAGGCGACTGGGGCCCAATGCCCGCCTGCCAGGCGCGTTCAGCCTGAGTAACTCATGGCCTGAACACTAAAGTCAAGAATGCTCGACTTTGGGGCAGCAGATGGGCCCCGGCAAGCCGCAACGAGCTACCGAAGCGGACGATGGGGCTCGAACCCACGACCCTCAGCTTGGGAAGCTGATGCTCTACCAACTGAGCTACGTCCGCGTTCGAGTCATTCTAGCGAGGGATAGGCATTTCGACCCTCCTCGCCGAGAATGCGAGCAGAGAAAACGCGGCGCGCGGCCCGCCGGACTAGGAGGTGTCGCATGCGCACGTTTTTCAGCTCGAGACGCGAGAAGGGTCAGACCATGGCCGAGTACGCCGTCGTCCTGGCTGTGATCACGCCGGCGATCGTCGCGGCGTTCGCGGTGCTCTCGGACGCAGTCGGCGAGCGCGTCAACTCGGTCATCGCGTACTTCTCGTAAAGAGGAGGGACGGCTGCCGCACGGCTGCCCTTCCTCGTAACGATCCTAACGAGCCGCTCCCGCGGCGAAAAGGCCGTGGGCGCTTCGCGCTGCCCGCTCCGGACATAATCCGGAGGGACGCGAGAGCTGAAGAGGCAAGGGAGGACAGATATGGACATCGAGACGCTGAACGCGACAGCGCGCGAGCTCGTGGCCGAGGGCAAGGGGATCCTCGCCGCCGACGAGAGCACCGGAACGATCAAGAAACGCTTCGACTCGATCGGCGTCGAGTCGACCGAGGCGAACCGGCGCGCGTACCGGCAGCTGCTCTTCACGGCCCAGGGGGCCGCCGAGCACATCAGCGGCGTGATCCTCTTCGACGAGACGATCCGCCAGTCGGCCGACGACGGGACGCCGTTCCCGGAGCTCCTCGCCCGCGACGGGATCATCCCGGGGATCAAGGTCGACAGCGGCGCCAAGGCGCTTGCCCTCGCCGAGGGCGAGACGGTCACGGAGGGTCTCGACGGCCTCCGCGAGCGGCTCGAGGAGTACCGCGAGCTCGGCGCACGCTTCGCCAAATGGCGCGCGACCTATTCGATCGGCGGCGGCAAGCCGAGCGAGTACTGCATCTGGACGAACGCGCACGCGCTCGCGCGCTGCGCAGCGCTCTGCCAGGAGGCGGGAATCGTGCCGATCGTGGAGCCGGAGGTGTTGCAGGACGGAACGCACACGCTCGAGCAGAGCTCCAAGGCGACCGGCAGGGTACTGCAGGCCGTCTTCACCGAGCTGCACGACCAGCGGGTCGAGCTGCGCGGGACGCTCCTCAAGCCGAACATGGTGCTCTCCGGGTACGAGGGGTCCGAGCGCGCGGGGGCCGACGAGGTGGCCGGGGCGACGCTCGAGTGCTTCTACCGCCACGTCCCGGCGGCCGTCCCGGGAATCGTCTTCCTCTCGGGCGGCCAGACGGACGAGGACGCGACGGCCCACCTGAACGCGATGAACCGGACGGGCCCGCATCCGTGGGAGCTCTCCTTCTCCTACGGGCGCGCCCTCCAGGCGCCCGCGCTCAAGGCCTGGGGCGGGAAGCCGGAGAACCTCGAGGCGGGGCAGCAGGCGTATCTCCACCGCGCCAAGCTGAACGGAGCCGCGCGGTCGGGGAGCTACTCGCCGGAAATGGAGGAGGCCGTCGCCGCCTGAAGAACGCGCTTCCCGGGTTCGCCATCGTGAGAATCGACCGCGACTTCGACTC
>JACCXC010000201.1 GCA_013697275.1 Actinomycetota bacterium
GCCTTCGCTGCCTGCTCGGCCGCCGGCCCGCCCTCGACCCGCACGGCCTCGAGCCGCAGCTTCAGCCCGGCGAGGGGCGTACGCAGCTGGTGCGAGGCGTTCGCGACGAAGTCGCGCTGCGACGTCAGGGCGGCGCCGAGCGCGGCAGCCATCCGGTTGAAGGAACGCGCCAGGCCGGCGATCTCCGACGGGCCCTCCTCAGGAACTCGCGTGTCGAGCTCGCCGTGGGCCAGCCGGTCAGCGGCGCGCCCGACCCGGGTCACGGGAGCGGCCAGCGAGCGGGCGAGGATCCACGCAAGCCCGAGGCCGGCGGCGATGACCGCGAGGCCGATCAGAGCGAGCCGAAGCCAGCTCTCGCGGACGCGAGCAGCCTCGGCTCCCGTCGGAACGGACAGGCGGACGGCTCCGACGACGCGCTCCTGGTCGACGAGCGGAAGCGTGACGAGCAGGATGTCCTCCCCAAGCGTCTCGCTCGCTCGCTCGCTCGCGCGAGTCGATCTCGCCGCGAAGCGCCGCGAGGAGCTCCGGCCGCTCGGCCGTCGCGTACCGCGCGCCGATCTCCGCCGTGCCCGTCGTGTCGGCGAGGACGCGCCCGCGCGAATCGGTCACGAGGATCCGTTCCTCGCGCACCCGCAGCGTGCTTCGGACGATCACAGCCACACGCTGCGGCACCGCGCGCGGCCGCGGCGGCGCATTCGCCTCGGCCACGGGATCTGCGAGCCGAGCCGCGAGCACGGCCCCACGGCCGAGCACGTTCGCCCGAAACTCCGACTCGATCCGCCCCTCGACATTTAGCGCGAGCGGCACCTCGAGCGCGAGCACGACCGCCGTCAGGAGGTAGGCGGCCGCGAGGACGAACCGTGCGCGGAGGCTCACGCGCCGAGCTCGTCCGGCGAGGCGAACCGGAAGCCGACCCCGCGGACTGTGTGGACGTAGCGCGGCTCGGCCGGGTCGTCGCCGAGCTTCTTGCGCAGGGAGCTGACGTGCACGTCGACCGTCTTCGTCGAGCCGAACCAGTTCGGGTCCCAGACCTCGCTGACGATCTCGCCCCGTCGGACGAGCCGGCCGGCGTTCTCGACCAGCATGCGCAGCAGGTCGAATTCCTTGACCGTGAGCTCGACGGTCTCGCCGCCGCGCGTGACGGTGCGCGTGTCGAGATCCATGCGGAGGTCGCCGACCTCGAGGCTTCCCGCCCCTTCCCCTGGCGCTGGCGCGCTCGCGCGCCGCAGAACGGCCCGCATGCGCGCGACGAGCTCCGCTGAGCTGAACGGCTTCGTCACATAGTCGTCGGCGCCGAGTTCGAGGCCGAGGACGCGGTCGAGTTCCTCGCCCCGCGCCGTCAGCATGACGACGGGGGTGCGCGAGCGGGCCCGGATCTCGCGCAGCACGTCCCGTCCGTCCCCGTCCGGGAGCATCACGTCGAGCAGCACGATGTCCGGCGACCGGCGCCCGAAGGCCGCAAGCGCATCGGCCGCCGTTGTCTCCGTAAGGACCTCGAATCCCTCGCGGCCGAGCGCCGCGGCGAGCGGCTCGGCGATCGACTCCTCGTCCTCGACGAGCAGGACACGGCGGCGCTGCAGCACGATGTCACGATACGTCGTAGGCCCGCGCATGGACGTTCCCCCGGGCACTCCGGGTGCCCGCCTGACCCCGCTCTAGAATCGGGACGGTGATCGCGCGCTACTCCCGTCCGGCCATGCAGGCGATCTGGTCGGACGAGGGAAAGCTCGCGCGCTGGCTGGAGGTCGAGCTCGCGGCGCTCGACGGGTGGGCGGAGGTCGGGGCCGTTCCGGCCGAGGCTGCGGCCGAGATCAGAGCCCGGGCCGTCCCGCCGACACCCGCGCGCGTCGCGGAGATCGAGGAGCGGACGCAGCACGACCTCGCCGCCTTCGTCGACGCCGTCGCCGAGGACATCGGGCCCGCCGGGCGCTGGCTCCATTACGGACTGACGTCGTCGGACGTGCTGGACACCGCGCTCGCCTTGCAGGTGCGCGACGGCGGCGCCCTTCTCCTAGAGGGCCTCGACCGCGCGCTCGAGGCCGTCGTCCGCCGCGCGGAGGAGCACCGCGACACGGTTAGCGTCGGGCGCACGCACGGCGTGCACGCCGAGCCGACGACCTTCGGGGCGAAGCTCGCAGGGTGGGCCTTCGAGCTCGCCCGTGACCGCGAGCGGCTCGAGCGAGCTCTCGAGGGGATGCGCGTGGGGAAGCTCGCCGGGGCCGTCGGCACCTATGGCGGTGGAGACCCTAAGGTGGAGCGTGTCGCCTGCAAGCGGCTGGGCCTGGCGCCGGAGCCGGTGTCGACGCAGGTCGTGCCGCGAGACCGCCATGCCGAGCTCCTGTCCGCTCTCGCTCTCTGCGCGGCCTCGCTCGAGCGCTTCGCGACGGAGATCCGCCACCTCGCGCGGACCGAGCTTCGCGAGGTGCAGGAGCCGTTCCGACGCGGCCAGAAGGGCTCGTCTGCGATGCCGCACAAGCGCAACCCGATCGTGGCCGAGCGCCTCTGCGGGCTGGCGCGAGTCGTACGCGCAGCAGCCGCGGTCGGCCTCGAGAACGTCGCTCTCTGGCACGAGCGTGACATCTCGCACTCGAGCGCGGAGCGGGTCGTCCTGCCGGACGCGTTCCTCGCCCTCGACTACATGCTCGACCGCTTCGCCTGGCTGGCCGGCGGGCTCGTTGTCGACGCCGGGCGGATGCGGAGGAACCTGGACGCGTCGCATGGCCTCGTGTTCAGCCAGCGGGTGCTCCTCGCGCTCGTTACCGCAGGCCTCTCCCGCGACGAGGCCTATCGCCTCGTGCAGGGCCACGCGCTCCGCGCGTGGGACGAAGAGACCGACTTCCGCGCCCTAGTCGCCGCCGACGCGGAGATCGGCGAACGCCTCGGCCCCGAACGACTCGCTGATGCCTTCGACCTGGGCGACGCCCTTCGCCACGTCGAGATTCTGTTCGACCGGCTGACGACCCTGACAAAGGAGGGAGAACCTGTCCATGCATGAGTCCGTCAGCGGGCTCGCCGAGCCCGGAGTTCCCGGAGCCGCGAGCCCTGGTGCCCGCGTGGCGACCGGAAAGGTGCGCGACATCTATGCCCCCGACGACGAGCGGCTCGTCCTCGTCGCGAGCGACCGCATCTCGACCTTCGACGTCGTCCTGCCGACCCCGATCCCGGACAAGGGCCGCGTGCTCACGGGGCTTTCGGCGTTCTGGTTCGCGCGCACGCAAGGAATCGTCCCGAACCACATCATCGGGCTGCGCCCGGACGGGCGCTCGACCGAGGTGCGCCGGCTCGAGATGCTGCCGATCGAGTGCGTCGTCCGCGGGTATCTCGCGGGCTCGGGCTGGAAGGACTATGGAGCCACCGGATCGACCTCCGGCCACCTGTTGCCATCGGGGATGCACGAGTCGGCACGGCTCCCGGAGCCGATCTTCACCCCGGCGACGAAGGCGACCACGGGCCACGACGAGAACATCGCGCGGGACGAGGCTGCCGAGCTCGTCGGAACGGACCTCTTCGCCGAGGTCGAGCGCGTCTCGCTCGAGCTCTACCGCTTCGGGGCCGCCCACGCTTCGGCGCGCGGGATCATCCTCGCCGACACGAAGTTCGAGTTCGGACTCGACCGCAACGGGCGGCTCGTCCTCGGCGACGAGGCGCTGACGCCCGACTCCTCGCGCTTCTGGCCCGCCGACGAGTACGAGCCCGGCCGCTCGCAACCCTCCTTCGACAAGCAGTTCGTGCGCGACTACTGCGAATCGCTCGACTGGGACAAGACGGCGCCCGGGCCGGAGCTTCCAACCCAGGTCGTCGAGGGGACGCGCGCCCGCTACGTCGAGGCGTTCGAGCGGCTGACGGGAATCGGGTTCGACGAGTACCTGGCTGCCCCGGAGGTGGTGCTCACGTGAGGGCGACCGTCCTCGTCAGGCCGAAAGCCGGGATCCTCGACCCCCAGGGCCAGGCCGTGGAGGGCTCGCTCCGCCAGCTCGGGTTCGCGGTCGAGGAGGCCCGGGTCGGGCGGGTGATCGACCTGGAGCTCGTTGCAAGCACGCCCGGCGAGGCCCGCGCCGAGGTCGAGCAGATGTGTGAGCGCCT
>JACCXC010000203.1 GCA_013697275.1 Actinomycetota bacterium
TCCCTCGCCCGGCCCGGGCTCGGGGTGCGGTTCGTAGTAACAAAGGGCGGCCGAGACGACCGTGCGCGCGCCGGCGAGGAGCGTCTCGGGATGGCAAGAGACCTCGGGGTGGGCCATCGTGAAGCGCATGTCCGCGAAGAGCCCGCGTTCGCGGCGCTCGCGGATGTGCCGCTCGGTCTCGACGTAGGGCTCGGCGGGCGCGGCGCCGACCGCGTCCAACCCCAGCTCCTCTGCGAGGCGCTGCAGCTCGCCCTGCGTCACGCGAGCCACGGTAGCAGCGGGTTTCCAGGGTACGATCGGCCCGCCGTGCAGGCGGTGCGCATCCACGAGGACGGTGGCCCGGAGGTTCTCCGCCTCGAGGAGGTCGACGACCCGGTCGCCGGGCCGGGCGAGGTGCTGGTCAGGCTGCGCGCCGCGTCGCTGAACCACCTCGACCTGTGGCTCAGGAAGGGGTTGCCCTCCGTCCCGAAGCCTCGCATCCTCGGAGCCGACGGCGCGGGCGAGGTTGCTTCGCTCGGTGACGGCGCGACGGGCTTCGCGGTCGGCGACCGCGTCGTCCTGAACCCCGGCCTCGACGACGGCGCACGGATCGTCGGCGAGCACATGGACGGGACGCATGCCGAGCTTATCGCCCTGCCCGCTGAGTATCTCCACCCGTTGCCCGCGAGCCTGTCCTACGAGGAAGCCGCCGCTTTCCCGCTCGTCTTCGCGACGGCCTATCGAATGCTCGCCACTCGAGCCGGGCTCCAGAAGGGCGAGTGGGTGCTGGTGTGGGGGATCGGCGCGGGCGTAGCAACGGCCGCCCTTGCGATCGCGAAGTCACTCGGCGCGCGGGTGGCGGTCACGTCGCGCGACGGCGAGAAGCTCGAGCGCGCCCTGGAGCTCGGCGCGAACGCGGCGATCAGGACCGACGGCGACGTGGTCGAGGAGGTCCGGGGGCTCACGAATGGCCGGGGCGCCGACGTGGTGATCGAGCACGTTGGGGAGGCGACCTGGAAGACGTCCCTGCAGGCGGTGCGGAAAGGTGGCCGCGTCGTGGTCTGCGGCGCGACCTCGGGCCCGAACCCCCCGGCGAACCTGCACCGGATCTTCTGGAAGCAGCTCTCGATCTACGGCTCGACGATGGGCACGCGAGAAGACTTCGCCGCCGTCTACGACCTGGTCGCCACCGGCCGCGCGAAACCGGTCGTCGACCGCGTCTTCCCCCTCGAGGAGGTCGCCGCGGCGCACGAGTACCTCGAGAGCGGCCGGCAGCTCGGCAAGGTGGTGCTCTCGATCCCGTAGGAGCGGCTCCGGCTTCGGCAGCCTCGGATCATGGAGTGTCGGGTCGGCGCCCTGATCCCCATCACTCAGCGGCTGGGCGGAGGTCCACGAGGGGGCTCACGGGGGAGATGTGGTCTCTCCCGTGCTCTTAACCGAAGCCGAGAACGAACTTGGCGTCGTCGGACATCTTCTCCGGCGACCAGGGCGGGCTCCAGGTGAGCTCCGCCTGCACTTCTTCGACGCCCGGCATCGTTGCGACCGTCTCGGCGATGGCCTCTTCGATCATCGGGCCGACCGGACAGCCCATCGAGGTGAGCGTGTAGTCGACCTTCACCTTCGGGCCGTCCACCTCGACGTCGTACACGAGGCCAAGCTCGACGATGTCCATCCCGAGCTCAGGGTCCTCGACGACGCGCAGAGCGTCCATCACTTCCTCGCGAGAAGGCACGAGGGCCAGTGTAGCCCGGGCCTACGCCGCCACGACGTGAGCACGGAAGACGTCGGTGCGCGAGCCGCACACGTCCAGCACCTGATCGAGCGCCGTGATGTGCAGGAGCTTGGCGACCGATTCTTCCGCGACGATCACGGCCAGGCGCCGGCCGTCCGCGCGGCGGACCCGCGCCGTGTCGGCGAGCATCCCGAGCACCGACGCGTCCACGACGGTGAGCGGCGTCAGGTCGACCACGAGCTCCTCGGCCTCTCCGAGCGCCTCGAAGAGGGCGCGGCGAAGCTCGAGCGTCGCGGGCACGTCCAGGTCGCCGACGAGCGTGATCAGCTCGGCTCCCTCGACGGGCCAGTCGCGCTCGACGTAGCCGGTTCGGTTCTCGGTCTCGCGTGTCATCTTCGTCCCCTCGGACGAGGATCGGCACGGGAAGGCGGCCGCTTTAGCTCAGGAGGCGCACTTCCTCGCGCCGATCGCGCGCGAAGAAGTGGATCCCGTCGATGAACTTGACCCAGTTGTGGCGCGTGCACATGACGACCGAATGGGTGCGCGCGCTGTCGGCGAGGTAGCGGACGCCGCGCAG
Source organism: Actinomycetota bacterium (assembly GCA_013697275.1). Classification (GTDB taxonomy): domain Bacteria; phylum Actinomycetota; class Thermoleophilia; order Gaiellales; family Gaiellaceae; genus JACCXC01. The sequence goes on from JACCXC010000203.1 coordinate 2,289, forward strand.
GAGGTCGCTGTTCGAAACGCCCGTCGCGGCGACGATCACCTCGCCCGGAGCGAGGTCGTCGGTCGTGAACACCCGGTTCACGTCCTCGATCCCGTACTCGGCGGCCTGGTTGATCTCGGTACGGGTGGTCGGCCAGAGCTGCGCCTGCAACTCGCCGCCCAGGCAGCGGAGCGCCGCCGCCGCGATGAGCGCCTGGCGTGCACCGCCGATCCCGATCGCCAGGTGGTCGTTCGTGCCGCGGATTGCCGCGCTGATCGTCGCCGTCACGTCGCCGTCCGGGATGAGCTTGATCCGCGCTCCCGCGCTGCGGATGTCCTCGATCAGATCCTCGTGGCGAGGCCGGTCGAGCACGATCGTCGTGATGTCCGCAGGGTTTCGCCCGTAGGCCTTGGCGATCGCGAGGATGTTCTCGGCGACCGGCTTCGCGAGGTCGACCCGACCCCGCGCGGTCGGCCCCACGGCCATCTTCCGCATGTACATGTTCGGCAGGCGGGGAAGGGAGTCCGGGTCACCGACGGCGATCATCGCCATCGCGCCGTAGTCGCCGCGCGCGACGACCTCCGCGCCTTCGATTGGATCGACGGCCAGATCGACTCGATCCCCGCCCTGGCCGACGGTCGTGCCGATCGAGAGTGGGTCGTTCTCCGCCTCGTTGCCGACGACCACCCGGCCGTCGATCGGGAGGGCGTCGAGGCCCGCGCGCATGGCGAGCGTCGCCGCCTCCTCCGCCCCGACCACGTCGCCACGCCCGAGCCACCGGCCCACGGCGACGGCAGCGCGCTCGGTGACGGCCGCGTAGCTCTCGCAGCGACAGACCGCTTCTCCCTCGTTCACGCGGCCACCCGAGCGCGCTCAAAGGCGTCGAGGGCAAGGCGGATGATCGCGTCCACCGCGTGCTCGCGGTCACCGTTGTCGATCACGGGCACCCCTTCGTCCCGCGCGCGCTCCACGACGTAGGACTGAATGCGCCGGATTTCCGGCAGGGCGCGCAGGTACTTGTCCACGGGCCGCAGGCCGTCCGAGTCCGCGTCGCGGACGTAGAAGTGGCGCGCGTGTTCGTCCTCGTCCTCGATCGCGATCACGCACTGCGTCACGATTGCGCCCTCGAGCTCGGCCGGCACGAGGCCCGGGACGACGTGAACGCCCTCGAGCGCCATCGAGTGGCTTTCGGTCAGCGCGCGCTCGACGATCGCGCGCACGCCCACCAGGACGTTCCGTGTCTGCTCGAGGAAGCCACGCACGAGCGCGTCGTCAGCGTCTCGCTCGGCGGGCCTCAGGGCCTCCCCCGCCTCGAAGCTCGAGAAATGGATGGACGGCATGAAGGCCTCGGAGAAGACCGCCCGCATCGTCTGGCGGACGAAGTCGGTCGAGGTGACGCGCGTAATGCCGAGCCGGTGCGCGACCTCGGTCGTGACCGTCGACTTGCCGGTCCCCGTCGCGCCGCCCACGAAGACAATCAGCGGGACGTCGACCTCCTGAAGCGCACGAAAGCGCCGCAGCCGGCGGACGGCTTCCTCGCCCTCGTGCTCGGCGAGCACGTCCGCTGCTACGTCGTACACGTGCTCCTGGGTCGCCGAGGACTCCTCGCGTGTCCGTACGAGCTCGGCCTCGACGAGCCGGGCGAGCTCGTACGAGCGCTCGGGAGAGAGGCCGGTGCCCATTAGCGCCTTGGCCATGAGCCCCTTCGAGTACGGCAGCCGGACATCGGGCGAGACGACCGGCGACTCGGACGGACGGCGATCGCTCACGCGGCGGCACCCTCCGGAGCCGCTGCGTCCGCCAGGCGACGGAGCGCCTCGTCGAGGTCCGCCTCTCCGTCGAGCGACAGCACGGTGTTCTCGGCGAAGACGACGGCGATGCCTCGCTCGGACGCGGCCTCGGCCACGACCTCGATCGCAGCCGCCTTGATCTCGACCAGGTAGACGTCGGCAGAGCGGGCCTCCTCGGTCTCGAGCTCGGCGCGGAGCTCCTCCCGCCGGGAGAGGTTTCCCGAGAGGAGGACGACCTCCGCCCCGTGCTCGTCCTCGAGATGCCGGCGAAGCCGGTCGTGGATCTCGGGTGGTGCGGTCGAAAAGAGCGCGACGCGCCGGCCGTCGACGGGCTCCGCCGGCGTCTGGCGGAAGACCGTCGCGATCACAGGAATCCCTGGGCTCACGTCCGCAATCGCCACGCGAAGCCGCTCGACCTGGTCGGCCGAAACGAGCGGCTCCTCACAGCCGGTCAGGACGACGATTTCCGAGACGAGGATGCGATAAGCGCCGAGGTAGCCCGCGACGAGCCCCGGATCCTGCGCTCCCCCGGTGACGAGGACGCGCGCGTCGACGGCGACGGGCGGCAGCGCCGCACCGCTCCCTTCGAAGATGACCAGGTCGGGCCGTCTCTCGGCCGCCGCGCGAGCGCCGGCCGCAACATTCGTGACGAACGGGTTCCCAGCGAGGCCGCCGCCGCAGCGCCTGCAACCGATGGTCGTGACATGGGCGAGAGCAGCGTCCTCGAGGTAGTCGGAGGCCGCGTGCGATCCGCTCCGCGCCCGCGAGAGCAGGTCCTGCACGTCGGGCGGCTCCTCCACCACGACCGGCTCAGGCGGCCCCCCACGACCCATGGCAACGACTACCACCTCGCGCGTCTCCGCGAGCATGCGCGCGACGTGTCCCGCGACCGCGGTCTTGCCCACGCGCTTGCCGCTTCCGATCACGGCGATGGCAGGCAGCTCGAAGGGCTCGAAGGGGACGGGATCAAAGCGGAAGTCGGCTCCGACGTACGGAAGCCCGGCCGCGAGGGCACGGCTCGCGAGGCGGAAGCGGTCCCTCGCCGTCACGATCGGCTCGTCCGACAGGTCGAGAACGAGCGCGGCTCCGGCCTCCGAGATCCCCTCATCGAGACTCCCGTACAGGGGGACGCCGTAGTCCTCGTCTCCCTTCAGCTTCTCAGTCCCGCCCAGCGCCACGGCGCCAACGACGTCGTAGGGGAGCTCGCGGAAGGCGTCCACGACCACGTCCGCGTAATGCTCTCCGTCGATCAGCGCAAGGGCTCTCACGCCCGTGAGCAGGCGCTCATTCACCGCCGCGTCGTGACCTCGCGCTCGATCCGGCCCGTGTACTTCTCGAACTCGAGCGTGTCGGCGGAGAACTGGATGATCCGCTCCTGCCCGTGGAACGGGTACTTCCGCCAGACGTCCACGTGGCGGCCCTCGAGCTCGATCAGGTTGTAACACGGCCTCGTCTTCCCCCTAAGGCGGAGCGAGGAGACCGTGCCCGCGTTCACGACGAAGATGTCTTCGAGCCGCCACGCATAGGGCACGTGCTTGTGGCCCGAGAGGACGAGGTTCACGCCCGCCCGCTGAAGCGCCTCGAGCGTGTCGCCCGCGTCGTAGACGACGTTTCGCTCCCGCCCGGTGCCCGGCACCGGGAGAAGGTGGTGGTGGAGGACGAAGATCCGGAAGTCGGCCGGCTTGCCGAACTGCTCCTCGATCCAGCCGTAGCGGCCGCGGCCGATCTGGCCGTGGTCGAGGTCGGGCTCGGACGAGTCGACGGCGACGAGCGAGACCCCGTTCACGTGCAGCACGGAGTTCCGGTCGCCGAAGTGATCCTCGAAGTGGACGTAGCCGACGTTCCGTGAGTCGTGGTTGCCCGGCACGACGACCATCGACTTGCACTCCAGGCGTGCGAGGTACCCCGCTGCCTCGGAGTATTCCTGGCGGAAGCCGTGGGTCGTCAGGTCTCCCGAGCAGACGATCACGTCCGGCTCGAGCTCGTTGATCTCGGCGATCGCGCGCTCGAGCAGGTTTGCGACGAAGTGCGGCGAGCCGCAGTGAAGATCCGAGAGGTGTGCGATCCGGAACACGTGGGCGCCTCGTAAGAATGGTACGGGGTCGTCCGCGCCGGTTGGTACCGTGGGAGCCCGTGGGGCAAGAAGCCCTCGTTTTCCAGGCATATTGTGGGGAGGAGCCGCCTCGGTTCATGAATCGAGCCGAGCTCGAGGTCGCGCGCCTCCTCGACTTCTACGGGATCCCGTGGCAGTACGAGCCGCGGTCGTTCGTGCTGGAGGAGGACGAGGACGGCCGAGTGCGGGAAGCGGCGAGACCCGACTTCTATCTCCCCGAGCAGGATCTCTATCTGGAGCTGACCACGATGAAGCAGTCGCTCGTCACGCGGAAGAACCGGAAGATCCGCAAGCTCCGCGAGCGCTACCCGGACGTGCGCATCAAGCTCTTCTACAAGCGAGACTTCGAGCGCCTCGTCCAGAAGTACGGATTCGACCTCGGCTAGCGGGCCCTCCCCACTCGGGGCTTCCAGGCCCCCTCCCGTGGCGGAGGTCTACCTCGCGCGCGAGGAGATCAAGGCGCGCGTCGAGGAGTTGGGCGCTGAGATCGCCCGCGATTACGTCGGCCGCGAGCTCACGCTCGCCGTGGTCCTGCGCGGAGGGTTCGTCTTCGCGAGCGACCTCTCGCGCGCCGTTCCCATCCCGCACGAGCTCGACTTCGTCGCGCTGGCCGCGTACGCGGCTCGGCCCGACGGCCGCTCGGGCGTGCGGCTGATCAAGGATCTCGATACGCCCGTCACCGGCCGGAACGTCGTCGTGGTCGAAAACCTCGTCGACACCGGCCTCTCGCTCAACTATCTGGTCAAGACATTGCGACTGAGGCGGCCGGCCGACCTGGCCGTCTGCACGCTGCTCGACCGCCCGTACCGCCGCCTATGCGACGACCTGCCGATCCGCTACGTGGGCTTCACCGCGCCCGACGAGTTCTTCGTCGGGTACGGGTTCGACCTCGGCGGCCGCTACCGCGGCCTGCCGGATCTCCGCATCGCCCGCCGACGCTGAGGCCCCTAGAGGTACGAGAGCGGGTTCACGGGGGAGCCGTTGATCCGCACCTCGAAGTGGAGGTGGTTCCCCGTCGAGCTCCCGGTCGTTCCGACCGCGCCGATCGACTGGCCCTGCGCGACCGAGCCGCCGCTGACCCAGATCGACGACTGGT
>JACCXC010000215.1 GCA_013697275.1 Actinomycetota bacterium
TCAAGGCGGTTTGGGTGCTCTTGCGCGTGCGGGTCACCGAGTGACGCGGCGTACCGGGGTGTCTGCGAGCGAACCGAGGTAGTCACGCAGACGGTTTACGAACATCTCGCGCGAGAAGATCTGCGCGCGCCCCGCGAGCACCCCGCGATCCCACTCCCGGTCGGCCAGCCGCGCGACGGCGGCGCGGATCGAGGCGACATCCGGCTCGTCGAGCAGGAGGCCGTCCTTGCCCGGCCGGATGATGTCGCGGGCGCCGCCCCGGTCGAGCGCGATGACCGGAGTCCCCGCCGCGAGCGCCTCGACCATCGAGATCCCGAAGTCCTCTTCGGCGATGTGGATGAAGCCGACCGCCTTTTGGTAGAGCTCGACGAGCCGTTCGCGTGGAAGCCAGGCCGTCAGCTCGACGTTCGGCGGAAGCGTCGCGCGGAGGCGCTCCTCGAGCGGCCCGACGCCGACCATCGTCAGGCGATAGGGAAGGTCGCGAAACGCCTCGATCACGAGCTCGGGACGCTTGTAGCTGACGAGTCGGTGCACCCAGAGGAAACGTCCGGGCTCCTTCTCGGCTAAGGGCGTGAGCTCGGTCACGTCGACGGGAGGGTGGATGACGACTGCGTCGCGTCCGTAGAAGCGCTGGATCCGTTGGCGCACCGCCTCCGAGTTGGCCACGTACGCGTCCGGGTGCCGCGATGCCTCGTAGTCGAGCCGCCGCAGGTGCGGGGCGAACGCTCGGAGGAGGAGCTCGCGCAAACCGCCCGCCCGTTCCGAGTCGGTCTCGGGTAACCAGGCGTAGCGCATCGGCGTGTGGCAGTAGCAAACGTGCAGCGCGTCGGGGCGGGGGCGCACGTGCACCGCACAGGCGTGCGACGAGGAGATGACGATGTCGTACGCGCTGAGGTCGAGGCGGCGGAAGTAGTAGGGCATGTAGGGCAGGAGGTAGCGCCAGCGCCCGGGGTCGTGGTGGCGCTGGCGGATGCCCGGAAGAGAGGCGAGCCGGGAGTCCTTGACGATCGCTGCGGCGAGGGCGGGCGGCAGGACCTCCCGTGCCGCGTGGAAGGTGTAGACGTCGGGCGGGGCATCGGGGGCAAAGACGTCCGCGCGGATCGCGTCGACGACGCGCTCGGCGCCGTGGAAGCCTTGGAACCAGTCGTGGACGATCGCGCCGCGCGCCGCGAGCGGTTCGGCGGCGAGTTCGGCACGGACTGCCGCCGCGACCCTATTCGCCCTCTGCACCGACGCCCTTCCGGCGCTCGAGGCGCTCGACGGTCCGCCGTCTCGTTCGCCTGAACAGCCCTTCGTGGAGAGCGGCGGGCCGCTCCATCGCCTCGAAGTAGACGAGCCCGATCCGTTCGAGGAGCTCGGGCCGGATCGCGGCTATCGTGGCCGCCTCGAGGCCCTCCGTGTCGATCTTCAGAACGTCGATCGAGCCTTCGGCCTCGAGCACCTCCGCGAGCGCCGAGTTGACGTCGCGGCACTCGACGGAGATCGAGCTACCCGTCTGCGCTCCGATCGATCCGTACCGACCCGTCGGCTCGATGCCGAAGGAGACGGTGCCGGCCCGCTCGGCGATGGCCTCCTCGTTCAGGACGTAGCGCCCGCCGAGGCCGGCCAGGTTCGCGCGGAGCTTGGCGGCGTTCTCGGGGTGGGGCTCGAAGCAGTAACAGCGGGCCTGCGCGTTTCGCGTCAGGAAATAGAGGGCCGAGACGCCGATGTTCGCTCCGATGTCGACGGCCACGCTGATGTCCCTCGCGGCGGCGTAGTCGCGGCGAAAGAACACCTCGAAGAGCGTGACGACGTCGTGCGAGTGGGAGAGGTGCACCTTCTGCTCGCCGATCGGGGTGCGCACGCGGGCCGCATACGGGTACGCGCCGCTGCCGGTCAGGTAGCGGGCGAGGAGCGGCCCCGCATCCGGCGACGAGCGGAGGAGGTTTCCGAGGGTGGCGTAGTTCTCGGCGCGAAGAGGGGCGCCGAGCCATCCGCCGAGCATACGGTGGCCGACGGGGACGGCCAGGCGGTCGCGAATCGTTCCCCGCATTTCGGCGAGCTTGTCGACGCCGCTCTCGGTCTGGGTGTCAGCGGTCAATCGTCGTGGAGCGCGTTGACGTTCATCGTCTCGGTACCCGGTCGTGCGCCGGAGTATGAGTCTCGCCGCCGGGAGGCGGAAGAAGTAGCAGATCCGCTGACAGAATCGGGGTCGTCCGACCGCTGCCCCGGCGGCTCGTCGGCGTCCGCCCGGTGGAAGAGCCACACGAGGGCGAGCAGCATGAGCGAGCTGACTCCCATGCCGATCGCGGCCCCGTCTGCGCCGAAGGCCTCGATGAGCGGCCAGCCGAGGGCGAGGCCCGGAAGCGCCGCCCCGATGCTCGCGATGAAGACCGAGCGGCTTCGCCCCCGGGCGTTCAGCGCGGCCATCAGGACCTGGGCGCAGTACTGGACGAAGTAGTAGGCGGCGAGCGCGACGACGAGCGAGGCGTACTCGGTGAAGTCCGAGCCGAAGACGAGGTCGAGGAGCGGCTCGGCGAAGAGCGCGACGAGGACGCAGTACGCGCCGACGGGAAGCGCGGTCGCCGCGTAGGCGCGCACGAGCGTCGCCTGCAGCATCGCGCGCCCGCTCGCGGCGTACGTGCGTGAGAAGCGGATCGGCAGGACGACGTCCAGGTAAAGCAGGAAGACGTTCAGGGGCCCGAGGAGGATCTGCCCCGCGCGCAACGCTCCTGCGGCGATCGCGCCGACGATCACGGCCGCGAGGTAGATGTAGAGATAGGTCGAGACCCACGACGTCGCCCGGGCGGCCCCGAGCCACTTGGCGAAGCTCCAGTTCTCCCGAAGCGCCCCGCGGTCGAGCGTGCGGGCGAAGCTCCGCCGCAGGCTCCATGCCCCGACGGCGGCTCCGATCGCCGTAGTGAGGCCGATCACCAGGATGGCGGACACGCTGGTCAGCTCCCCCGCCGCCTGCAGGACGGCGAGAGCCGCGAGGTAGCCGCCCCACCCGATCAGGTCGATCGCGAGGGCCATGCGCGGGCGCGCCTCGGTGAAGAGGACCCGCCGCGCGAACTCGAGCGCCTGCCAGCCCACGTTCGCTCCCGCCAGCGCGAAGAGCGCCTCCGCCCAGCTCCAGTCGTCCACGACGGCGAGCGCTCCCGCGAGCAGGATGAGCAGCGTCGTAGCCACGCCGAAGACGAGCTGGACGAGGGCGGTGGTCGTCGTGTAGCGGGTGTAGGCCGGGCCCTCGAGCTTCGCGCCGAGGAAGTTGTGCGGCTGCGTGACCAACGCGCCTTGGAGCCCCACGACGACCAGGAGTGTCGTGTAGAGGAGAGCGAATTCCCCGAACTCGGCCGGCTCGACCGTCCGAGCGACGAGGACGGCGGCGGCGAAGCTGACGCCAGAGAGCACCGCCTGGTCTGCGAGCCCGGCCCCGAGCCGGCCGGCGCTGCGAGCGAGCGAGCTCCGGTTCACGTTCAGCCGCCCTCGACGCCCTTCGTGGTGCTCACGACGCGAGCGCGGCGGCCGCGGCGGCGATCACAACGCGCCCCGGCTTCCCGCGGACGATCGCGCGCGGGGGTCTTGCCGGTCTTGCGACAGCCTCGTCGAGCGCCCGAACCATGTCTTCGACGTCGGTCGGGTCGAAGAGGACGGCCGCGTCCTCGGGCAGGTCAACCATCCCGCCCGTTCGGCTCGCGGCGACCGGCAGCCCCGAAGCGGCGGCCTCGAAGGCGGGAAGGCCGTAGCCCTCCTCGAGCGACGGCTGCACCAGCGCGCGGCTCGTCGCGAGCAGGTGCTCGACCTCGGTCTCGGCGCACTGCCCCCGCAGCTCGATCGCACCGGGCCCGCTCGCCTCGACCCGGCTTCGTAGAAACTCGACCTCGCCCGGCCAGCCCCCTGCGAGAAGGAGCCGTCCGCCGGCGGCCGCGAACCGCGTGCGCCCGAAGGCAACGCAGAGTTGCTCCAGGTTCTTGTGACGGTCGAAGCGCCCGAGGTAGAGCAAGACGTCCTCCTGCTCGAGCTCCGCGCGGAGGCGCGCGATCGAGCGGGCGCGCCTTTCGTCCTCAGGTAGCGGCACGATCGCGAGCTCCTCCGGCCGCATGCCGAGGTCGGAGGCGATCGAGCGGCGCGAGAACTCGGAGATCGTGAGGATGCGGGTCGAGAGGCGTGCGACGGCGGAGAGGAAGGCGCGCTTCGCGAGCCGGGTCGGGCGGCCGCCGCCGTGGCGGAGCGGGATCGTGTCGAGGATGAAGGTCACGGAGCGGCCGGGTCGAAGCGGGCGCATCTGGTGCAGCCACACGACGACGTCCCCGGGCGGGACGCGCAGGAGGTCGCGCTGGCCGAGCAGCGCATGCGGGTCGCCTCTCCACTCGGCGATCTCGGCACCGGTGAAGCAGAAGCGCGAGACGCGATCGGCGTCGCCCCAGAGGATCCACCGCCCCGGCGGCGGGTCGGAGGCGAGGCCGGCGAGGACGAGCTCGGTCACGCGGCCTGCGCCGCCTCGCCCGAGCCAGCGGCAGTCGAGGACGATCCTGCGGCCGTCGAGAGCCGACGTCGCGGGGTCGGCGCGCGAGACTGTGGCGGGGGAGAACGAGGTCACACGGTCAGCGCCACGCACGCAACCGCGCGGGCGCGTGCCGCGAGATCGTCCGGCTGCGGCTCGAGCGACGGTGTGCGGTAGCGCGCCCCGGCGACGGAGGCGGCGTCGCTCACCTGCCACCCCTCGCGCGTGTAGCGGAAGACCGTCCGGGTCTCGCTCGCGGGTTCGACGGCCGCGACGAGCGCCGCAAGGTCCCTGTCGGAGAAGGGCATGATCCAGCCAAGATCGTCAGGGTCGCCGACTGGCACGGTGACGAGGAGGCGGCCGCCCGGGGCTGTCACCCGCCGGAGCTCGCGTGCCGCGCGGGAGCGCTCTACGCCCGGGTCGGCGGCGCGCGGGGCGTCGCTTCCGTACGCGGTGTTGTCCATTCCGACGTGCTCGAGGGTGGAGACGCAGACGACCGTGTCGAAGACGTTGTCCCGGTACGGCAGCTCCCTGAGGTCGGCGTAGACGTACGAGACGCCCTGATCGGGAAAGGCTTCGCGCTCGGGGGCCAGGGTGACGACGTCGAGGGACGCGAGGCGCGGCAGGAACCGCGGCAGGATGTGAGCGTGGTTCAAGACCGAACCCGCGTCGAGCGTGCGACCGCTCGGCCGTTGCGCAAGGAGCCACGGGTACTCGACGACCCGCTCGTCGAGGCCGACGCCGTAGCCGGCTGGAAGCGGCTCACCGCGTTCGAACCGTCCGAGGAGCCCGGCGTCGTCGAGTGTCTGGGTTACGAGCCGCCGCTGCTGGAAGCGCCGTGGGCGCACGAGACGGTCGAAGGCGGGTGGGAGCCGTTCGGCCGCGGCGGCGACGCGAGGATACTTGGCGAGCCGGCCGAGCCCCAGGAGGTCTGGGTCTTCGCGCATTGGCGCGAGTGAGTCTAGAACTCGTTTCAGAATGACGACTCGTCGTCGGGGTCGTGATGGGCGGAGCGAGGCAAGGACGCAGGGAGGTCGCGTAGCCGGAGCTATGGGGGCGACTGAGGACGCAGCACCGCGCTGTCAAGCGCGGGCCCGGCAGCTCAGTGCTTCGTTCTGAGCCGAGTCCTCAAAACGCGCCCTTGCCGCCTAGGACGGCGGTGGCCGTCATGGCGAGAATCCGCAATTCTCGCCCGATCGAGAGGTTCTCGATGTACTCGCGCTCGACGGCCAGTCGCTCCTCGAACGTGAGCTGGCCGCGACCGAAGACCTGCATGGGCCCCGTCAGGCCCGGCTTGACCTCGAGGCGGAAGCGGTGCTCGGGCCGGTAGCGCTCGACCAGGTCGAGCTGCTCGGGCCTCGGGCCGACGACGCTCATTTCGCCTCGGAGGACGTTGATGAGTTGCGGCAGCTCGTCAAGGCTAGTGCGGCGGAGCAGCCGTCCAATCCGGGTCACGCGGGGATCGTCGCGCAGCTTGAACATCGGGTCGCGCAGGCTCTCGAAGGGGACCAGCTGCGGGAGCTGCGCCTCGGCGTCCGCGACCATCGTCCGGAACTTGATCACGCGGAACGGCTTGCCGTGCCGCCCCGCCCGCGCCTGGGTGAACAGGGCGGGCCCACGCGACTCGAGCCGCACGGCGAGGGCTACCACCAGGAAGACCGGCGCAGCCACGACCAAGCCTACGGACGCGACGCCCAGGTCGATCGCGCGCTTCAGGAAGAGTGTCGAGCGCGAGACGTCCCAGGTGTTGTACTCGACGACCGGCAAATCCGCGACGTGGTTCAGGCGGACGGCCGTGCCGAACATCCCGCGGGCGGGCGGGATGACGCTCAGCTTCATCTTCTGCTCTCGGCAGAAGGTGAGGAGGTTCGCAATCAGCGCCTCGTCGATCGACTGCGAGGCGAGGATGACCCGGTCGATCATCGAGGCGTCGGCGGGTGACTGCGTCAGGCGCGCAACACCTTCCTCCTCCGTCTGGTCGATGACCTGCACGTGGATATCGGGGAAGAGCTCGAGCTTGCGCCGCGTCGCGTCGGCGAGCGCTCCGCTTCCGACGACGAGCGCGCGCTCTGCCGGCACGATCTTCCGCCAGACGATTCGGGCGAGGGCGCGAAGTAGGGCGCCCGCGGCGAGGGCCACGACCCAGGCGCGGAGCGCGGCCGCCATCTCCGGGGAACCTGCGGGAGTCGCCGAGAGGAAGAGCGAAAGGGCGACCGTGCCGGTGATCGCCCACATGAGGATCATTGGCAGCTCGTCCACCGTCAGGTGACGGAGCATTCGCTGATCCCGGTCGTAGAGGCCGTGCAACTTGGCGCCGAGCACCCATGCGGGCACGAAGACGGAGGCCCAGAAGGCCGCGTCCACGCTCCCGCCGAAGAGCGCCAGGGAGAAGGCGACGAGGAGGCCCGTCGCCCCGTCGGCGATCGCGAGCATCCGCCGCAAGAGGCCGTCGCGCCACGGCCCCAGGCGCCGCGCGAGGACAAAAGCGTCCCCAGGGTCGCGGACCCAGCGGGAGGACTGAACGATCCCGAGCTGCTGCTCGGAATCGCGCCCCTCGAGTGTCCCCCGCGGTTCCCTCGTCATTCTCTTGCTCACCCATCTCGACCGATAGCCGGCTCGGCTTGAGGCCGCTCTCAGCCGAGATCGCCTGCCCGAGCGAGGATAGAGCACCGCTCTGCCGGAGGAACGGCTCGCCCGCGCGTTCTTACGTGACGCTTGCAAATAGCGGCGAGCGCGGGTTCAGCTCCGCGGCGCGGTCGAGGCTGCGGCGAGCCTCGAGGATGTTGCCTGCCTTCGTCTGGATGCGCGCCGCGACGAGCCAGAGACGCCAGTCGAGCGGGTCGCGCTCGATCGCCTGCTGGATCGCGTCCCCTGCCGCAGCGATCTGACCGCCCGCCTCGTCCACGAGAGCCAGCTGGAGGTAGGGGGAAGCGGCCCACGGCTGCAGGTTCCGCGCAGCCGTCGCGTCCTCGAGCGCCTGGGCCCCGTCGCCTCGGTTCGCGGCGGCCTGGCTGTCCGAGATCTTGATGTCGGCGAGAAACGGGATCGCCTGGGCGCAGATGATGAGCCAGCCGGCCGCGACGGCGGCGACTCCGGCGGCGAAGCGCCGGCGGCTGCGCCGCTCGCCCGGATCGGGGTCGGCGAGGAGCCGTGGGCGCCCGGACGCGGCCGTTGCCGGCCCGGTGAGGAACCCGAGGGTGGCGATCCCGACGGCCGAGACGACGGTCAGCTCCCACATCCAGTCGATCCCGGCGGCGACGGTGTAGGCGAGAAACGCTGCGAGGAGGGTCGCGAGGATCAGGCGCTCCTCCCCTTCGGCGGCGAGGAGCCGTCGCAGGCCGATGACGACCGCCGCGACGAAGGTGCCGAGGACGAGCACGAACCCGATCACGCCGAGCTCGCCGAGCGCTTCCAGGTAGAGCGAGTGCGCGTCGCGGATGAACGTGACGAGGGTCCCCTGCTGCGCCCACCAGGCCTCGTAGGAGCCCGATCCCTGGCCGGCGAGCGGCGCCTCCTGCCACTGGTCGAGCGCAGCGCCCCAGAACTGCCAGCGCCCGCTGCCATTGCCGCTCAGGAGGTGCGCGCGGACGAAGTCTTCCTCGGCGAAGGGGACGGGCGGCTCCTTGAAGGCTTCGAAGCGCTCGATCGGATGGGAGGTGGCGACCACGACGATCGCAGCGGCGACTGCGGCGAGGGCCGTCGCCCAGCCGAGCGCGGAGGGGATGCGAAGGCGGACGGGGACGAGGCGCACGCCGGCTGCGTAGGCGAGCGCGACCCCGGCCGAGAGGAGGAGGATCAGGAGCGCCACCGAGCGACCCTCGTCGGCTGCCGCAGGGCCCAGCGGGTCGTTGACCAGGGCGTCCTGCCGCGTCACGATCAGGATCGAAGCCGCTGACGCGGCCCCCGCGAGGGCGACTGCCGCCGCTGCGGGCCAGCGCCGCGGGGTCAGGACGAGGAACGCGATGACGGCGACGAGCGCCGTTGCGAACGCGCCGCGGGAGGACGTGAAGTAGAAGACGGCCGCGAAGGCGGGCAGAGGGGCGAGAGCGAGCCCGCGCCACGCCGGGTGATGGCGGGTGGTGGCGGCACGAAGCAGGAGGGGGACGGCGAGCGCGACGAGGATCCCGAGCCCGTTCCAGTATTCGACCGGGTAGCTCAGGCGTGTAAGGGCCGCCGGAAGGAACTCGGGCACGTCCCCGCTCGGCAGGGCGTCGGGGAAGCAGCGGCTCGCGAGCGCGAGGAGCCCGACGGCCGTCACGCCGATCGCGAAGCCGTCGAGCCAGCGCCCGACGTTGCCCCGCGTCCCTGCGCAGACGGCGACGAGGAAGATGCCGAGGTAGAGAGCTGCTCGGTTGAACTCGGTGAACGCACGCTCGGCGCTCTCGGCCCAGGCGATCGAGGCTCCCGCGAAGAGGGCGAAGACGGCGATGAGCCCCCCGGTGAGGAGCGCTCCTCTCGGCGGCGCCACGAGCGGCCAGAGGCCGAGGACGACCGCCAGCAGGATCCCCCACCAGACCGCGATGGCGAGGGTGGCGCGGCTCTCGAGCTCGTACGTGCCGCCGTCGAAGCCGAGCCAGAAGACGGCCAGGGCGGCGCCGAGCGTGAGGAGCAGGTGCGCCCACGACCTCATTTGACAGCTGGCAGGACTACGGCAACCATGGGTTGGGATGGATCTCGGCGACGACAAGCGGCGGAGTGTGCGCGTGTACGAGCGCCGCGTCCTCGTGTCCTTCGCCGTCTTCGCCACCCTACTAGCCTGGCCGGCGGTGGCACAGGCACAGGCGCAGCCGGCGTGCGACTCGTCCGCGGTCGACCAGTACGTCGAGTGCATCCCGACGAGCGGAGGCGACGACGCGAGTGCCGGGACCGGCGCCGATCCGACGCGGACGCTCCTTCCTCCGAGCCTCGTGGGTCAGATCCGCTCGCAGGGCGGGGAGGACGCGTCGCTGCTCGAAGAGGTCGCGAGCTCGTCCCGGTACGGAGCTCCCCAGAAGTCGCTCGGCCAGGGCGGAAGCGGCCTGAACGGAAAGCTCCGGCTCGGAAAGGAGCAGGTCACCGGCACGGACGCTTCTACCGGCGAGGCCCTCGGCGCGGTGGTGAGCGCCGTCCAGGGCGGCGACGCGGGGCGGCTGGTCGGGCTCCTCGTTGCGCTCTTCCTAGTCTCGCTCGCAGCTGTCGGCGCTGCGGCGGTCCGCCAGAAGCGCCGCAGCGCCGTCTAGAGCCGAACGGCCCGCGCAGGCGGGCCGTCCTCGAGGCGGAGAAGGAGGGATTCGAACCCTCGAGGGAGGCTTGTGCCCCCCTAACGCCTTAGCAGGGCGCCGCCTTCAGCCACTCGGCCACTTCTCCGCGCCGGGCCATCGTATCGGAGCCCTGGGCCGGACTTCGACGCCTCGGAAGCGACGAAGCCCGCCTCGATTGGAGCCATGGAAGCCGCAATCGCCAGAGCGGGCGTCGCCATGCCGGGGTGCTGTGAGGGGAACCGGCGCCCTCATCATGCGTGCGGCCGTTGCTCCAACCCACCCTCGGACGGGTGATCCTGCCTCCCCGTTTGCGGGGACGTTTCATCTCTGGCAGGCTGGCGCCGGGGTCATCAGCTTGAGGCTGCGCATGTTCATAGCCGCTTTCTTCGCCGCAGCCGTCGGCGTGGCGCCTGCTGCGGCGGGGCCGAACTTCTTCGTCGGGTTGACCGAGGACCAGCACGCGACGCTTCGGGACGCTGGTCCGTACGCCCAGGATCTCGGCGTCAGGGCCTATCGAGTGCCTCTCTGGTGGCCGCGCGGTCACGCGCGCGTCGATCCGCTGAACGTGGCCGGATTGGACGAGGTCGTCCGGGCGGCCCCACCTTCGGTCCGGCTCGTCGTCGCGCTCGCGTCCCTCAAGGAGGAAACCCCGCTCACGGACGAGGATCGGGAGGACTACTGCTCGTTCGCCCGCGACGTCCTCGCGCGCTACCCGAGGATCAACGACATCGTCGTCTGGAACGAGCCGAACAAGACCGATTTCTGGGCCCCGCAGTACAACCCCGACGAGACGAGCGCAGCGCCGGCTTCCTACGTCGCGCTGCTAGCCCGCTGCTACGACGTCCTGCACGCCTTCCGCCCGAATGTGAACGTGATCGCGCCGGCGACCTCCCCCCGGGGGAACGACCGCCCACACGCGGTCTCGAACATCTCGCACTCACCGGGCAGGTTCATCCACGGGATGGGCGAGGCCTATCGTGCGAGCGGCCGCACGACCCGCCTCTTCGATACCTTCGCCCACCACGCGTACGGCTCGCAGCCGCACGAGCGGCCATGGCGCACGCACGGGACGACCCAGATCTCCCAGGGCGATTGGCAGAAGCTCATGACCGCGGTCTCGTACGCCTTCGAGGGGACGGGCCAGCCCGTCCCGGGCGAGTGCGAGCGGGGCCGCTGCGTCTGGATCTGGTACACGGAGGACGGCTTCCAGACCATCCCGGACGAAGCGAAGGCCGGCCTCTACTCCGGCGAGGAGAACTTCGTTCCCATCCCGGACTTCGTAGGCGGGGAGCCTGACTCACCGCCGGCCGACGTGACCACGCCCGCGCCTGACCAGGCGACCCAGATTCAGGACGCGGTGCGCCTCGCCTACTGCCAGCCGTACGTCCAGGCCTTCTTCAACTACCGGCTCGCCGACAGTCCGAGCCTCGTGGGCTGGCAGTCAGGGTTTCTCTGGGCCGATTGGACGCCGAAGGACTCGTACTCGGCCTTCAAGGGAGTGATCGCCCAGGCCGCCGCGAAGGCTGTCCCGTGCGGTGCCCTGAAGTCGGGCCCTATCTCCGTCGTCGACCCTGCGCCGCCGGCTCCGCCCGGCCGGCCGACGCTTCGGCGTGTTGCTCGGCGGGTGACTCTCGACTGGCCCGATGCGCCCGAGGACGACGTGATGGGCTTTGCGGTCTTCCGCGGCCCGAGAGGAGGCGGCCCCTTCACCCGGCTGAACCGGAGCGGGCTGACGCCATCCTCGAGGCTCGTCGATCGCGGGCTCAGGCGGGGGCGCACGTACTGCTACCGCGTCGTCGCCTTCGACACGGTCGAGAACCGAAGCGCGCGCTCGCTCCCGCGCTGCGTCGCGATCCCGCGCAGCCGCCGCTAGCCACGCTCGGAGTACCCTCGCGCGCGTGAAGATAGGGAGGCGCGAGGTCGCGCTCACCAACCTCGACAAGGTCTACTTTCCGCGCGTGGGAGTGACGAAGGGCGACCTCGTCGCCTATTACGTGGCGCTCGCCCCCTTGGCCCTCAACCACGTCGGGCGCCGGCCGATGCAGATGAAGCGCTATCCGAACGGGGTCGAGGGCGAGTTTTTCTACCAGAAGAGGGTCCCGAACCCGCATCCGGATTGGCTCGAGACCGTCCGGATCGTCTTCCCGCGCTTCGGCCGCAGTGCTGATTTCCCGGTCGTGACCGACGCGGCCGGGCTCGCCTGGATCGCGAACCTCGGCTGCATCGAGCTCCACACGTGGCACTCGCGCGTCACCGATATCGAGCGGCCCGACTACCTCCTGATCGACCTCGATCCGAGCGAAGGGAATCCCTGGGAGCACGTGCGCGAGATCGCCCTCGTGGTCAAGGAGGTTATGGACGGGCTCGGCCTCCCGAGCTTCCCCAAGACCTCGGGCGCCACCGGCTTCCACATCCTCGTCCCGATCAAGCCCGGGCTCGTATTCAAGGAGGTGCGCCGTTTTGCCAAGGCACTCGCGCAGGAAGTCGAGCGCCGGGTCGGGGACCAGGACGTGGCGACGACTACCTGGAAGGTGGCCGAACGCCGCGGCGTCTTCGTCGACTTCGGCCAGAACTCGCGCGACCGAACGATCGCGTCGGCCTACTCGATCCGGCCGACCCCGGACGCGCGCGCCTCGGCGCCGCTTCGCTGGAACGAGGTGGCCGGCGTCGACCCCGCGGCCTTCACGCTGCACTCGATGCCCGCGCGCGTCGAGCAGGTCGGCGACCTGACCGCGGGCATGTGGCGAAAGAAGGTCAGCCTCGGCCCGCGCTTCGAGCGGCTGGGGCTAGAGCCACCCGCGGCTTGATCGCGCGGGCGGCGAGTCGGCGGTCACGCCTCCGCTCGTTCGCTCATTCCGCGTCAATTGGGTGCCTCTCTCAGCACAACCGAGCACCATCCGCGCGGTTTCCGGCGTTAGTCTGAACCCGAGCAGGGGGCGGGTCGGGACCCGTAATCAGACGCGCGCGAGCTTCTAAGTCCCGCGCCTAGGCTTTCGACGCGGCTTAGTCGGCGCCGGGCCCTGAGCCGAGGCCAAGAGATCTCCGACGGTCGGGTCGCCTTTCCGCGGCTTTGGGCGCAGCTGTTCGAAGTTGCAGGCCTTGGGCTCCTTGTCGGAACGGAAGCGTAGGAACTTCGCCACGTGGCGGATGCGCGCGCCCTGCCACTTGTCGTAGCGCACCTCGGCGACGAGCTCGGGCGGGATGGGAGACCATTCGAGCTGCACCTTCGGGCGCCAGCGGCTCGGCTCCCCGCGCGGCCGGCGCTCGGGGTTCGAGCCGAGGAGAGGCTCGACGCGCGCGATGACCTCGTCGCGGCGCTTGCCGATCGAGGCGGAGCCGACGTGTCGAAGCTCACCGCCGTCGTCGAAGAGCCCGAGCATGAGGCTCGCGACCCCGGTGCCCTTCTCGCTCCAGGTCACGCCCATGACGACACAGTCGGCGGTCTGCTCGCGCTTCACCTTCACGACCGCCTCGCGCGAGCCGGGCAGGTACCGAGAGCCGAGCCGCTTGGCCACGACGCCATCGAAGCCGGCCACCTCGAGGCGCTCGAGCCACTCGCGCGCAGTCTCGACGTCGCGCGTCGCGGGCGAGATCGCGTAGGGAAGCTTCTCGACCCGCTCGCGCCGCTCCTCGAGCGGCAGCTCGTGGATCGGCTCGCCTTCCCAGAGGAGAACGTCGAAGGCAACGAAGCTCGCGGGGATCTCCGCAGAAAGCCGCGCGACTCTGCTCTCGGCCGGGTGGAGGCGCATCTGCAGCTTGTCGAATTCGAGGACGCCGTCGGTCTCGATCACGATCTCCCCGTCGATCGCCGAGCGAGGCGGCAGCCGCTCCCCCAGCTCCTCGAGCTCGGGAAAGTAGCGCAGCAGGGGGCGCTCGTTCCGGCTCCAGAGGTGGAGCGTCCCGTCGACGTTCTCGAGCACGCCGCGGAACCCGTCCCACTTCGGCTCGTACTGCCAGCCGTTCGATTCGGGGAGCTCGTTGACGAGCTCGGCCTCCATCGGCGGGAAGGGAAGCTCGGAGGCCGGCACGGCAGGCACACTAACCCTGTGCCCACTCTCGACGGCGTCTGGAAGCTCGAGCGCGAGGCCGGAGCGCTTCCGCCCTTCGGCCTCTCCAAGCGGATCTTCGGTGACGGCGGCTGGACGCTGGTGGGTGGGGTTCCTGCCGCGTACTTCCGAGTCCAGCGGCGTGCGGGAGAGGGCGCGACCCTGGACTACCTCGGCTGGCCGGTGAAGGACGAGCTCACGCCGCGTGCGGACGGCTCGTGGGCCGGCCGCGGGCTCGTCGCCGGCCGCGAGTTCTGCCGTTTCCGGCTCACTCGGGATCCGACGTAACCGGCTCGAGGCGGCTCCCGTCTAACTGGAGATGAGACGGGTCGCTATAACCGGGATCGGCGCGGTGACGCCTGTGGGAAACGACGCGCCGTCCACCTGGCGCGCGCTCCTGGAGGGCCGAAGCGGGGTCGACCACATCAAGGCCTTCGACGCGAGCGAGTTCCCGGTGCAGATCGCCGGCGAGGTGAAGGACTTCGATGCGTCGAGCGTCGTCACGGCGAAGAAGGCGCGTGCGATCGACCGCGCGGTCCTCTTCTCGATCGGTGCGGCGAAAGAGGCGCTCGCCGACGCCGGGGTGAACGGCTACAAGCCTGAGCGCGTGGGCGTCGTCGTCGGCTCGTGCATCGGCGGCTTCAACCAGCTGATGGAGCAGGCCGACATCCTGCGCGACCGGGGGCCGGACCGGGTCTCTCCGTCGTTTCTCGCCAACATCCTCGTCGACTCGCCGAGCGGTCACCTCGCGATCGAGCTCGACGCGCGCGGCCCGAACTACGCGGTCGTCTCGGCCTGCGCGACCGGGTCGCACTCCGTCGGAGAGGGCGCCCAGCTGATCATGCGTGGCGATGCCGACCTCGTCCTCGCGGGAGGCACGGAGGGCTGCATTCACCCGCTGATCCTGGCCGGCTTCTGCTCGATGCGCGGGCTCGCAGTTGGGAATGGCGACCCGAAGGCGGCGCTTCGCCCCTTCGAAGCGGACCGGTCCGGCTTCGTGCTCGCGGAGGGCGCGGCCGTGCTCGCGCTCGAGGATCTCGAGGCAGCGAAGGCGCGGGGCGCGCGGATCTATGCCGAGGTGCTGGGCCACGGCGCCTCGAACGACGCCTACCACATGGCCGCGCCCGAGCCCGAGGCGGTCGGCGTTTCGCACATGATGGAACAGGCCCTCGAGCGGGCGAACGTCGAGCCGGAGCGGGTCGGCTACATCAACGCGCACGGCACGGGCACGCCGCTCGGCGACCCGGCCGAGACCAAGGCGATCAAGCGCGTCTTCGGCGACCACGCCTACGACCTCGCCGTGTCCTCGACGAAGTCGATGACGGGGCACATGTTCGGCGCGGCGGGCGCGGTCGAGGCGATGGTCTGCGCGCTTGCCATTCACGAGGGTCGGATCCCGCCGACGATCAACTACGACACGCCTGATCCGGACTGCGACCTCGACTACGTCCCGAACGAAGCCCGCGACGCCGAGATCGACGTCGCCCTCTCGAACGCGATGGGCCTCGGCGGCCACAACGCCTGCGTCCTCCTCGGCCGCGTCGAGTAGCCGAATCTACTGAAATCGCATAGGACGGGCGGCCTCGCGAAATAGGCCGATCGGCCTATTCCTCAAGGGCGGAGCCGGCGCGGACACCTTCAAGTCCGACAGGCTGGTTCCCTCGAGCGGCGCTTCTAGTGGCCGACCTGCCCAGTGGAGCCGGTTAGAGGGTCAGGCTAGGACAGCGAATGCATGGACGTCGAGCTCGGCCAGCGAGCTGAGCTCGACGTCCACGGCCGTCTCTGCCTCGGCACTCAACGGATAGCCCGGGTGTGGGATGGCGACGACGCGCATTCCTGCGCGTGCCGCGCTGAGGACGCCCGGGCTCGAGTCCTCGACCGCCGCGCAGCGCCCGGGTGCGACCCGGAGCCGTCTGGCGGCCTCGAGATAGACGTCTGCCGACGGCTTCCCGCGCTCGACCTCCTCGGAGGACACGGTCGCCGCGAAGAAGCGGGCGAGGCCGGCCAGCTCGAGGACGAGGTCGATCAGCTCACGGTTTGACGAGGAGGCGAGGCCGAGCGGCCACCGCGCAGCGAGCCGCTTGACGGCCGCGACGGCCCCGTCCATCAGGGGCAGCCGCTCCCGGTAGATCGCCTGCAGGCGACGGACGACCTCCCGGTTGATCTCCTCCGGCGGGTCGGGAAGCCCGACGACCTCGTGCATGTACCGAGACCACTCGGGCGAGCTCATGCCCATCATGTCGAGCTCGGCCTCGTCGCTCGAGCGGCCGCCTCGCTCGACGGTCAGCTGGTTTCGTGCCGCGGCCCAGACGTGCTCGGAGTCGATCAGGACGCCGTCGAGGTCGAAGACGACGGCCTCGAGGGAGTTTGCGCGGAGCGTCAGCGGCGCCGGGTGACCGAGAGCGCGTCGTCCATCGACGCGCCGCCGTCCGGCCGGCCTGGCTGGGTTGCGGAGAGCACGTCCTGGAGGCCGAGAGCGATCTCCCGCAGGTCGTCGAGCGCCCGCTTGTGCCGCTCCTCGAGCTCACGGCTGTCGTCGCGGAGCTGCTCGCGCCGGCGGCGGGTCTCATCCTCGAGCCCGAGCGCCATCTCCTGGGCCGCCTCGCGCAGGGCTCGCGCCTCGGACTCGGCTCCGGAGGTCGCGCGCCGCGCCTCCTCCTCGGCCTCCCGGCGCTGTTGGTTCGCGTAGGACTCGACGGCCACGCGGATGTCCTGTGCGTACTCCTCAGCCTCGTGGCGAACGCGCTGGGAGCCCTGAACGATCTCCTCGGCCTCGAGACGGGCATCCGCCTTGATCTGCTCGGCTGCCTCCTCGGCCGCCCGCAGGACCGAAGCAACGTGCTCCCCCAGGTCCGCGTACGGCTCGGCAAGCGGCGCGGGCTCGGGCTTGACCGGTCCCAGGCCTTCGGGAGAAACGACCGGATCGTCCTCCTGGGGCTCCACGACTGTCACGCTGCGCCGACGCACGAGGGCGCGAGTGTAACGAAGTCATCCACAGGTTGTGGACTACCCGCAGTGGGGCAGAATCCGCCTGTGCCCTACCTGCGGCTAATCGAAGTCGACGAGGCGACCGGCGAGCTACGGGAGGAATACGACGCCGCGATCGGCCGTGCGGGCAAGGTCTTCGGGATCGTCAAGGCCATGAGCCTGCGCCCGCGCGTCCTTCGCAGTGCGATGGGCCTCTACCGCGAGGTCATGTTCGGCCGCTCCGACCTCACCCGGGCCGAGCGGGAGCTCCTGGCCGTCGTCGTCTCCAGCGCCAACGACTGTCACTACTGAATTCGCGCACACGCCGACGACCTCCGTGCTGAGGGCGCCCCTGACGAGCTCGCCGAGCACGCCGCCCACGACTACCGGCAAGCCGACCTCGACTCGCGCACTCTCGCGCTCTGCGACTTCGCCGCGAAGTTGACCCGGGGTCCTGCCGCCGTCGCCGCGCCGGACGTCGAGGCCCTTCGCGCACAGGGTCTTTCCGACGAGGCCATTCACGACGCGACGCAGGTAATCGCCTTCTTCAACTACATCAACCGGATCGCCGAGGCCGTGGGGATCGAGGGCGAGCCGGAGTGGGAGGACCGCGCGGGCCGTTAGCCTCCCGTCGCGATGAAGATCTTCGTCGTCGGAGCGGGCCAGGTGGGAGCGACGGTCGTCGAGGCCCTTCATTCCGAGCACGACCTGACGCTGATCGACCTCGATCCCGGCCGGCTCTCGGCTCTCTCGAATCGCTACGAGCTGAGGCCGGTGCAGGGCAACGCGGCGAGCCGAAGGGTTCTCCAGGAAGCAGGCCTCGTCGACGGCGCGCTCTTCATCGCTTGCACCTCGCGGGACGAGACGAACATCGTCGCCGCGATGTTCGCGAAGCGCCTCGCGCCCGAGATCACGACGATCGTCCGCACGACGCGAGAGGAGTACGTCGAGATCTGGAGAGAGCGGGAGCTCGAGATCGACCACGTCGTCTCCACGGAGCTCGAGACGGCGCACGCGGTGTCGCGCCTCATCGGAGTGCCGGCCGCGCGGCAGACAGACATCTTCGCCGAGGGCCAGGTTCAGATGGTCGAGTTCGACGTCGAGGAGGGCGCCCAGGCGGATGTCGTGGGCCTTCCGCTTCGGCGGGCCGAGATTCCGCCGGACTCGAAGGTCGCGAGCATCATTCGCGGAGACCGGACGATCGTGCCCCGCGGGGACGAATCGATCGAGCCGGGCGACCGAATCGTCGTGATCGGCTCTCCGGAGGCCGCCCGGGCGTGGAGCCAGCTTCTCTCTCGTAGCGACAGAGCCGTTGACGACGTCGTGATTGTCGGCGCCGGCGAGACGGGCGTCGCAATCGCGCGGCTCCTGCTTGAGCAGCAGATCCGGGTTCGGATGCTCGAAGCTGACGCCGCGCGTGCCCGTGAGGTGGCGGAGCTCCTCCCCGAGGTGCGCGTCTTCCATACGAGCGGCTTGGAGCAGGACTTCATCGAGCGCGAGCGGATCGGCCATGCGCGAGCTGCCATCCTCGCCATGCCCGAGGACGCGAAGAACCTCTACGCCGCCACCCTCGCCAAGCTCCACGGCGTTCGGTTCACCGTCGCGATCGTGCACGATCCTCTGGCAGCCGACGTCTTCGAGCGGGCCGGCGTCGACGTCGCGGTCAACCCGCGCACGGTGACCGCCGAGGAGATCGTCCGCTTCGCCCACGATCCACGCGTCCTCCAGCTTTCGATGCTCGAGGGAGACCGCTTCGAGGTTCTCGACATCACGGTTCGCGAAGACAGCGCTCTCTGTGGAAAGGCGTTTCGCGAGCTGCCGATGACCGGATCGTTGATCGGGGCGATCGTCCGCGACGGGCGGGCGATCTTCCCGCATGGCGACGACATGCTCCAGCCCGGCGACCGGGCGATCATCTTCACGGAGTCGTCGCGCGTGCCGCAGGTCGAACGAGCGCTCTAGTGGCGGTACGGTCTGCCCGGGTTAGCTCCGTCGTCCCGCGCCGAGCGGTCGGGGTCGACATCGGGGGCGCGCTCAACCTGGTCGGCGCAATGCTCCGCTACCTGGCGCTCGCGTTCCTCTTCCCGACGGGGATCGCCCTCGGGTACGGCGAGCCGGTCTGGCCGTTCCTCGCGTCCGGTGCGATCACCGCCGTCGCCGGCTTCGGCCTCGAGCGGATCACGACCGGTCGCGACCGCATCGGTGCGCGGGAAGGGTTCTTCGTCGTTTCGGTCACGTGGCTCCTCGCCGCGCTCTTCGTCTCCTTGCCCTACCTCTTCGCAGAACCCCAGCTCCGGCACCCGGTCGACGCCTACTTCGAGGCCATGTCCGGGATGACGACGACCGGCGCGAGCGTCCTCACGGACATCCCTGCCCTCGACCATTCGGTCGCGATGTGGCGCCAGCTTTCACAGTGGCTCGGGGGAATGGGGATCATCGTCCTGGCGGTCGCGGTGCTCCCGCGGCTCCGAGTCGGAGGCCGCCAGCTCATGGAGTACGAAGCTCCCGGCCCCGAGCTCGAGCCGCTTGCGGCCTCGATCCGCGCGACGGCCCGCCGGCTCTGGTTTCTCTACCTCGGCCTGACGGGGGCGATGATCCTAGTGCTCACCGTAGTGGCGTACACGGGCCTGGACGAAGCGATGACGTTCTACGAGGCTGTGGCGCACGCGCTCACGACCCTGCCGACGGGCGGCTTTTCCACACGTGCGCGCTCGATCGAGGAATTCGGGGCGGTCTCCCAGTGGGTGATCGCGGTCTTCATGGTGGTGGCCGGCGCGAACTTCGCCCTCACCTATCGAGCGCTGGTGCGCGGGCAGCTTCGTGCGCCCATTCGAGACGAGGAGCTCCGTCTCTACCTGGGACTGCTCGCCCTTGCGTCGATCGTGCTCTTCCTCGACCTCGTGCGCGAGGGGATCCACACGGGGGAGGAGGCTGTGCGTCACGCCGTTTTCCAGGCGTCGTCGATAATGACGACGACGGGGTACGCAAGCGTGGACTTCGCCGTCCTTTGGACGGGGCTCGCCGCTCTCGTCCTCGTGATGCTCATGTTCGTCGGAGGCTCGGCGGGGTCGACGGGCGGGGCGATCAAGCCGATTCGGATCCTGCTCACCGGCCGGATCCTCCGGCGCGAGCTCGACCAGACCGTCCATCCGGAAGCGGTCTTGCCCATCCGATTCAACGGCCTCGTCGTGCACGAGAGGACCCTTCGCGCGATCGGCGCGTTCGTCCTCCTGTACCTAGCCGTCTTCGCCGTCGGGGCGCTCGTGATCGCGATCGACTCGGGCCGTGCCGATCTGAACGTCGGCGCCTTCGACGCGATTGCGGCCGCGGCGACCACGATCGGGAACGTCGGGCCGGCCTTCGGGTTCGCGGGCCCGATGGGGTCGTTCGAGCCGTTCAGCCCGCTCTCCAAGGTGGTGATGATCGTGCTCATGTGGATGGGTCGGTTGGAGCTGATCCCGATCGCCGTCCTCTTCACGCGCTCCTACTGGCGCGCGTAGTCGTCCGCCCCCCTTCCTAGTGTCCCGGCGTGGAGCGGGACTGGCCGAAGCGCGCCGTGGCCGAGTTCGTCGGGACGTTCGCGCTCGTCTTCGTCGGAGCCGGTTCGATCGCGATCGGAAACGACCTCGTGGGCGTGGCCCTCGCGCACGGGCTCGTGATCGCCGTCATGGCCTCCGCGGTCGGCCACATCTCCGGGGCTCACTTCAATCCCGCGGTCACCCTTGCGTTCCTCGTCACGCGCCGGATGGCGCCCGGCCTGGCCGCCGTCTACTGGGTCACGCAGTTCGTCGCGGCACTGCTCGGGGCGCTCCTCCTGACGCTCGTGCTCCCCGACGCGCTGACCGATCCGGTCGGGCTCGGTGCGCCCGCCGTGGGGGATCCGATCGGAGCGGGTGCGGCCGTCGTGATCGAGGCCGTGCTGACCTTCTTCCTCGTCTGGGTCATCTTCGCCACAGCCGCCGATCCGCGCGGGGCGTTCGCCTCGATCGCCGGCCTCGCGATCGGTCTGACGATCACCTTCGACATCTTCATGGGCGGCCCGCTCACGGGCGCCGCGATGAACCCCGCCCGCGCCTTCGGCCCTGAGCTCGTGGGCGGAGAGTGGGCGGATGCCTGGGTCTGGTACCTGGGTCCCGCGCTCGGCGCCGTGGCAGCCGCGCTTCTCTACGAGACGCTCTACCTGCGGCCGTCGCATCCGGTGGTGCCGGTCGGCCCGCCCGAGACGGGGCTTCAGGAGCCTCGCCCCGGCGACGCGGCGCTCAGCTAGCGAAGGCCTTGTCCAGCACGGTTTTCGCCTGGGCGAGCGCACCGGGCGAGATCGTGTGCCCGACGGGATCCTCGCGGTAGGCCACCTCCAGACCTGCGTCCGTCAGGCGTTCGCGCGCGTCTCGCCCGAACTCGACGCTGATGAGCGGGTCGAGCGAGCCGTGCGAGACGGAGACAGGAAGGCCCGCGCGGCCGGCTAGATCGAGGTCGAAGCCTTCGACTCGCGGGACGAAGCCGCTCATGGCCAGGATCGCGGCGGGGCGCGGCCTCCCGGCGGCGAGCCCGAGTGAGTACGACATGACCGCGCCCTGGGAAAACCCCGCGAGCACGAGCCGTTCGGGTGCGACCCCGACTTCAGCGACCGCAGCGTCCGCCCACCCGCTCAGCCGCTCGAACGCAGGGAAGAAGGTCTCCGGGTCCGGAAAGCCGACCTGACGCACGACGTACCAGTGAGCTCCGGCCGGCGGAAGGGCAAGCGGGCCGCGGGGCATGAACACGGCGAGGCGCCGCTCGGGGTCGAGCTCGTCCGCGAGCGGCTCCAGGTCGTGCTCGTCGGCCCCGCGCCCGTGGACGAGCAGGAGCGCGCCGGCCGGCTCCCCGGTTGCCGGCCGCGTCTTGAATGCCAGGTCGTCG
>JACCXC010000221.1 GCA_013697275.1 Actinomycetota bacterium
TTGGCAGTGCGGCTATCCCCACCTCGCAGGGTCGGGAAAGGTTTCGTAAGATTTGTGCCCTGTGGGAACGCGAGAGGAACGGATCGGCAAGAACGAGGCGCTCTTCCGCGAGGTAAACGAGCGGATCCGCGAGATCACGACTTACGACGAGGACGCGGAGTTTCTCTGCGAGTGCGGGGACGCGACCTGCACCGAGGCCATCCACATGACGCTCGGGGAGTACGAGGGCCTGCGTGCCGACCCGACCCACTTCGCCGTCATCGCCGGCCATGAGCTGCCCGACGTGGAGCAGGTGATCCTGCAAAACGACCGCTTCGCCGTGGTCGAGAAGGGCATCGGCGACGCGACGAAGGTCGCGCTCGAGACCGACCCCAGGTCGTAGCTCCTATGCTCGACGAGCTCGTGCTCGGCGTGCTCGAGCGCCTGCAGCGCGAGGACGCGGAGGAGCGCGAGCGCGGTCTGCCTCCGATGGAGCGCTCCCGCCAGGTCGCGGCCACCACCGGGCGCTTCCTCTTCTCGCTCGTCGCGCCGCAGACTGACTGCGAGGTGCTCGAGATCGGCGGCTCGCGCGGCTACTCGTCGGTCTGGCTCGGGGCAGGGGTCCGCTACCTGGGCGGCCGCGTGCTCTCGCTCGAGCAGGATCCCGCGAAAGCGGCGTCGTGGCGCCAAAACGTGTCGGAGGCAGGCCTCGCCGACTGGGTCGACCTGGAGGAAGGCGACGCGTTCGCGACGCTGGAAAAGCTCGAGGACGTCTTCGACGTCGTCTTTCTCGACGCCGAGAAGGACGACTACGAAGCGCTCTTCGCGCTCGCGCGCCGGCGTGTGGAGCCGGGCGCGCTGATCATCGCCGACAACGTCATCTCGCATGCCGAGACGCTTGGCGCCTATAGCGCCGCGCGCCAGGCCGACTCGACTCTCGTCAGCGTGACGGTCCCGCTCGACCGCGGCCTCGAGTTGTCGACCGTCCTCCGCTGATCGTTATATTTCGTTCACCACGGAGAGGAGGTGGTCCGACTGAGTTACGACTTATGTACGGGCAGTGGAGGTACTCGCACGTAGGGGCGTGTCCCCAAGACCCAAGGGGAATCGCCTAGCCAGCGTAGGGGGCTGAAGCGCTCCTACGAATCCAGGCGAGTCACCGTTGCTCTTCAAGCGAGGGCGCCGAAAGGCGCCCTCGCTGCTTCAAGAGCTCCGTCTAGGCGACGGCGCGGCGGATTTGCTCGTTCAGACCGATCGGCTGGATGCCGAATGTCTCTACCGCGGGCTGGAGGTCGGCCACGTTGTCCGCGTACTCGAGCATCGTCAACGCATCGGGGGAGAGCGGGAGCTTCGTGGGGAGCTTCTCGACCACCGCCGCGCCGGCCCGAGCGACGCCGACCGGCATGCGGAACGTAGGGCGGCGCTTGCCGAGCGTCCGCTTGATCCGGTCGTAGAGCTCATCCCAGGTGACGACGTCCGGCCCGACGAGATCGAACGTGCGCCCGTTCGCCTCGGGGGTGTCCAGGGCGCGGGCGAAGTACGAAGCCACGTCCTCGACCCAGACGGGCTGCATCCGCTTCGTGCCGACGACGGCGATGACCGGCGACCACCGTACCTGCATGACGAGCAGGGGAAGCATCCCGCCGTCGCCCCCGAAGACGAAGCTCGGACGGAAGATGACGTGGTCGATCCCGGACGCCTTCACCGTCTGCTCCTGCTCCCACTTCGCACGGAAGTAAGGCGTCAGGTCTTTTGACGCGGGTGACGTCCCGAGCGCGCTCATATGCACGAAGCGCGTCACACCGGCCTGCCTCGCTGCCTCCACCAGATCACGCGTCCCGTGGCTCATGATCTCCTCGAACCGCTCCTCGCTCCCGGTTGGAATGGCGACCAGGTGGACGACGGTGTCGCAGCCCTCGACCGCGCGCTTCAGGCTCTCGGCATCGGTCATGTCTCCCTGGGCGAGCTCGCAGCCCCAGCTCGCCACGATCTTCGCTCCTTTGGAGCCAGGCTTTCGGACGAGCACCCTGACGTCGCGTTCTTGCGCACGCAGCGCGTGCACGACGTGGGGGCCGACGAAACCGGTGCCTCCGGTGACGAGGATCATGCGAAGTTCCGCCAGTAGCGGCTGGGGGTGGGCCCAGCCTGACCCTGGTACTTCGAGCCGAGCAGCGCGCTGCCGTACGGGCTCTCGGCCGGCTCGGTCAGCTGCACGAACGAGAGCTGCCCGATCTTCATCCCGTAGTAGATCGTGATCGGCAGGTTGGCCACGTTGGAGAGCTCGAGTGTGACATGGCCGTCCCAGCCGGGGTCGATGAAGCCGGCCGTCGAATGGATCAGGAGCCCGAGGCGCCCTAGGGAGCTCTTGCCCTCGAGGCGCGCGACGAGGTCGTCCGGGAGCGTGATCCGCTCGAGCGTCGAGCCGAGCACGAACTCGCCGGGATGCAGGATGAACGCCTCCTTCTCGTCGGCCACCTCGACGAGCTCCGTGAGATCCTCCATCGGCTCCTTGACGTCGATGAAGGGGTAGCGCGAGTTTCGAAAGACGCGGAAGTACCGGTCGACGCGGACGTCCACGCTCGACGGCTGGACGAGCTCGTCGTCGAAGGGGTCGATGCCGATTTGACCGTTCTCGACGAGTCGTCGGATCGTTCGGTCGGAGAGAACCATCCGAAATCCAGCCTATAGAGTCGCGGGATGGCGACGACCTCCTCCATTCAGCTCAAGACCGACGTTCCCGGCCCGCGCAGCAGCGAGATCCTCGAACGCAAGGAGCGCGTGATCGCGAGGCCTCTCTCCATCTACCTACCCCTCGTGATCGACGAGGGCCGCGGCGCGATCCTGACCGACGTCGACGGCAACTCCTTCATCGACTTCACGGGCGGGATCGGCTGTCTGGCGGTCGGCCACTCGCACCCGCGAATCGTCGAGGCCGCCCAGGAGCAGGCCGCCCGCTTCACCCACACCGATTTCACGATCGTCCCCTACGAGAACTACGTCGAGCTGGCGGAGCGCCTGTGCGAGGCCGTCCCGATCTCGGGCGAGGTGCGGGCGGGGTTCTTCAACTCCGGCGCCGAGGCGGTCGAGAACGCGATCAAGTTCGCGCGCTCGTACACCAAGCGGCCGGCCGTGATCGGCTTCGACGGCGGCTTTCACGGACGCACGATGATGGCTCTTTCGCTGACGTCGAAGACGCACCCGTACAAGGCCGGACTCGGGCCCTTCGCCCCCGAGGTCTATCGCGTTTCCTTCCCCGATCCCTACCGCGGGCCGGACGATGCGACGGCGCTCGCCGAGCTCGAGCGCGCCTTCAAGACTCGCGTCGCCGCCGAGGAGGTCGCGGCGATCGTCATGGAGCCCGTCCAGGGCGAGAGCGGCTTCATCACGCCCTCCCGCGAGTTCGTCCAGGCGGTTCGCCGGATTGCCGACGAGCACGGGATCGTGCTCGTGATCGACGAGGTGCAGACGGGCTTCGGGCGAACCGGCCGGATGTTCGCGATCGAGCACTTCGGGATCGAGCCCGATCTCATGACCGTCGCCAAGTCCGTCGCGGCCGGCTTCCCGCTCTCCGGGGTGATCGGACGGGCCGAGATCATGGACGCCCCCGGGGACAGCGCGATCGGCGGCACGTACGTCGGGAATCCGGTGTGCATTGCCGCGGCGCTCGCAGTTCTCGACGTGATCGACGAGGAGGGGCTCGTGGAGCGCGCCGCCGAGCTCGGCGAGGCGATCCGTTCCCGCATGGACGCGTGGACCGACCGCTTCGACTTCGTCGGGGACGTGCGCGGGCTCGGCGCCATGCTGGCGATCGACATCGTGCGCGACCAGGCGAGCAAGGCTCCGGACGCGGAGCGCGCGACGGCGATCGTCGACGCGGCCTCCGCCCGCGGGCTCCTGCTCCTCAAGGCGGGACTCCACGGGAACTGCATCCGTGTGCTCGTTCCGCTCGTGATCACGGACGAGCAGCTCGACGAAGCGCTCGGAGCCTGGGAAGAGGCGCTCGCCGCCTCCGGCTCGTCAACGTCCGGCGACGCAGAAGCAGCCACGGCCTAGTCCGCCCCGGCACACTTCCCCGGTGAAGGTCGGAGACGTCGTCGCCGGTCGTTACGAGCTCGGCGAAGTGCTCGGGATCGGCGGGATGGCGAGCGTGTACCGGGCGCACGACCGTGTGCTCGAGCGCGACGTGGCGCTCAAGGTGCTGGACGAGCGCCTCGGTCAGGATCCCGAGTACGTCGAGCGCTTCCGTCGTGAGGCGCGCGCGATCGCCAGGCTCACGCACCCGAACATCGTGACCGTGATCGATCGTGGCGACGCGGACGGGCGCCAGTTCATCGTTTTCGAGCATGTCCGGGGCACGAACCTGAAGCAGCTCCTGGCGAGGCGGGGCCGGCTGCCCGTCACGCAGGCCCTGGCGCTTGCGCATCAGGCAGCGCGCGGGCTCGGGTTCGCGCACGAGAACGGAATCGTCCATCGAGACGTGAAGCCGCAGAACGTGCTCGTGAATCCGGACGGTGTGGCGAAGGTGACGGACTTCGGCATCGCCCGCTCCCACGGCGCGGTCGACGAGGCGCTGACGATGCCCGGAACGATCCTCGGAACGGGGGACTACCTCTCGCCCGAGCAGGCGGTCGGACAGCCGGCCGACGAGCGCTCCGACCAGTATTCGCTCGGCACGCTTCTCTTCGAGCTTCTGAACGGCGAGCCGCCGTACCGGGGGAACACTCTCGTTGCCGTCGCCGCGCGCCACGTCAACGATCCGGTGCCGAGCGTGCGCGAGCACCGGCCGGACGTCTCGCCGCGTGTCGAGGCGCTCGTTCACCGCGCGATGGCAAAGCGCCCCGAAGACCGGTTCCCATCCATGGACGCGCTCGGCGCGGCGATCGAGGCCGCGATGGCCGAGGAAAGCGCCGTGCGCGGGCACGGCGAGGACGACGGCGCGACGCAGATCCTCGCACCGCCCCGGCGGACGAGCGGTGCCGAGCGGCCGCGCAGGCGCAGGCAACTACCACGGACGCTCCTTGCGGGCCTCGGGGTTCTCGCCGCGGCGGCTCTCCTCGTCTGGGCCCTAGCGACGGAGCGGCTCGTGCCGACGGAGTCGGGAGGGGGCGGGGGCGGCCGGGTGCGGCTCGCGGCGGTCGCCGACTACGACCCCGAGGGCGACGAGTTCGAGCATCGCGAGCTGCTGGGCTCAGCGACCGACGGCGATCCGGCCACCTTCTGGCGCACCGAGACCTATGACGGCGGTCTCGAGGCGGTCGGAAAGGAGGGCGTCGGCATCGTGGTAGATGCGCGACGTCGCCGCGAGCTCGATGAGCTCACGGTCTTGACCGACACCCCGGGTTTCGCCGCCCGCGTGCTGGCCGGGAACTCGCCGGCCGGGAACTTCGTGGACGTCTCCGGGGAGGAGACGGTGGACGAAGAGACGACCTTCGACCTCGAAGGCGGTCGTTACCGGTACTACGTCCTCTGGATCACCGACCTCGACGAGGTCGCGCACGTGAACGAGCTGCGAGCGTCCTAGAGTGCTCCACGTCACGAACGGCGAC
>JACCXC010000074.1 GCA_013697275.1 Actinomycetota bacterium
TCGTTGCGAGCGCCGCGCTCCAGTAGCTTCGGTCGTTGGTAAGCGTCGTGGATCCGGCGATACTGGTCGTAGACTGAGCACATGGCCGAATGCCCGTCTTGCGGCCGCGAGAAGCTTGGCGACGCTCGTTTCTGCTCGGGCTGCGGCGCGGAGCTGGCCGTGCCGTCCGTCGATGAGGTTCGCAAGACGGTAACGGTCGTCTTCTGCGATCTCGTCGGCTCGACATCTCTCGGCGAACGGCTGGATCCCGAGTCCGTGAGGCGGGCGATCGGTCGCTACTTCGACGAGGCTCGGGCAGCGATCGAGCGCCATGGCGGGACGGTCGAGAAGTTCATCGGCGACGCGGTGATGTCCGTCTTCGGCATCCCGCGACTCCACGAGGACGACGCGCTCCGGGCGGTGCGGGCGGCCACCGAGCTCCGCGATGCGGTGACCGCGCTCGGTGACAAGCTCGAGGGCGAGCTCGGCGTTCGGATCGAGGCGCGCATCGGTGTCGCCACCGGGGAGGTCGTCGCCGGCGACCACTCCTCCGGTCACGCGTTCGTCACCGGAGACGTCGTCAACGTCGCGGCCCGACTCGAGCAGGCCGCCGGTCCCGGCGAGGTTCTCATCGGTGAGCGCACACTCGAGCTCGTGGGCGAGGCGGTACGTGTGGAGCTAGCAGGCCCGCTCGCGCTGAAGGGCAAGAGCGCGCCGGTCGCCGCCTGGCGGCTGCTCGAGCTGACTGGCACGCCCGCCGTCGCTCGTGCGCTTGACTCGCCTTTTATGGGCCGCGAACGCGAGCTGGCCGCCCTGTTCGCGGCGCTCGCGAGCGTCGTCGAGGCGCGCTCCTGCCAGTTGTGCACGGTCGTCGGCCCGCCGGGCATCGGCAAGTCGAGGATCGCCGAGGAATTCACAAGGGCCGCGGCGGGCGACCACCGCGTCGTGGTCGGCCGCTGTCTGCCGTACGGAGAGGGCATCACGTACTGGCCGCTGGCGGAGATCGTCCAGCAGGCGACGAGCGGCGAACCCAGGATCGAGGACTTCCTGGACGGAGACGAGAACGCAGCGCTCGTAGCCGAGCGGATCGCCGGCGCGATCGGCACCGCCGAGCCTTCTGGTGCGCCCGAGGAGACCTTCTGGGCGTTTCGGAAGCTGTTCGAGGCACTCGCCCGGGAGCAGCCGCTGATCGTGGTCGTGGACGAGCTGCAGTGGGCAGAGCCGACGCTCCTCGACCTCCTCGAGTACCTCCTCACATTCGCCTCCGATGTGCCGATGCTGCTGCTCTGCTTGTCGCGGCCGGAGCTCTTCGACGAGCGGCCCTCATGGGCGGCTCCGAGGCGAGGCGCGGTTGTAATCGCGCTCGAGCCGCTCGCGGAGGAGGAGTCGTCGGCCCTCGTAGAGACCCTCGCGGCGACGCGCGGACTGCCGGCTGCGGGTCTGGCCCGGATCGTGGCCACCGCAGAGGGAAACCCGTTGTTCCTCGAGCAGCTGCTCGCGTATCGTGCTGGAAACGGAGACGGCGATGTGGCTGTCCCGCCGACCATTCAGGCGCTGCTCGCGGCGCGGATCGACCGGCTCGACGCCGAAGAGCGGGCGGTGCTCCTACGAGCCGCCGTCGAGGGCAAGACCTTCCACAGGGGCGCGCTCGCCGAGCTGCTGCCCGAGCACGCACGGGTGACGCTCGGTGCAAGGCTCATCGCCCTCGTCCGCCAGGAGCTGATCCGCCCCGACCGCTCGCAGTTCCCGGGCGACGATGCCTTCCGCTTCGGGCACTCTCTCATCCAAGAAGCCGCCTACGACGCTGCGTCGAAGGAGCTCCGAGCCGAGGCGCACGAGCGCTACGCCGAATGGCTGGAAGGGCGAGTGGGCGAGCACGTGATGCAGTACGAAGAGATCCTCGGCTACCACCTCGAGCAGGCACACCGGTATGGGGTAGAGCTCGCCCGGCCCGACGACGCGCTCGCCGGACGAGCAGCGGAGCGACTCGCCCGTGCGGGTGAACGCGCCCTTGCCCGCGGGGATATTCCGGCCGCACTCAATCTGCTCGAGCGGTCGGTCACGCTCGTCGCCGCCCCTGACGCGATTTCCGCCGACGTCCTCTACGCGCTCGGGATCACCCGCATGGAGGCAGGCGACTTGGCCGGCGCGGATCAGGCGTTATCGGATGCGATCGCGCGGGCTGAAGGGGGCAGCGATCCTGGACTCGCGAGGCGGGCGGCGCTCGAGCGCCTCGGTCTCCGCGGGTTGACCGGTCGCGCGACCGACGACGAGATCCGCGCTGAGGTCGAGCTCGCGATCCCGGTGCTCGAGCGGCTACGCGATGACGCGGGTCTCGCGAAGGCATGGCTCCGGCTTGCCGAAGTTGAACATTCGTTAGCTGGCGGGGAACAAGCGGCGGAGCAGGCGTTCGTGCACGCGGGCCGCGCGGGTCAGGGCCGCGACGAGGAGGACGCGCTCTTCGAGCGCCTTTCGGCTGCACTCTACGGCGAGCGTCCCGTAGCTGACGTGACCGAGTTGTGCGAGCGGCTGCTCGTGGACGCACATGGGCCCAGGGCCGAGGTGGGCACCGTCGAGATCCTGGCCGCGCTGAAGCTGCGGAGCGGCGAGGTGGCGGAGGGTCGGGAACTCTACCGCCACGCCGACCAGCTCTACCGGGAGCTCGGCATGAAGCTCCGCGAGGCGATCAATTGGCAGTGCTGGGGCAGGAGCGAGCTCGCGACCGGCGATTTCCCGATGGCGGAGGCCGCGTTTCGTAGAGGCATCCACGGGTTCGAGGAGATGGAAGAGCCATACCTCCTCGGGGCGGTCCTCGCCCACCTCGCCCACGCGCTCTGCGCTCAGGGCCGCCACGACGAGGCGGCCTCTGTCCTCGACAGAGCAGAGGATCTCCTGCAAGGGCGTGGCTTTCTCGTACCGAGTGCTCGAGCACGCGTCCTCGCCGCCCGCGGGGAGTCAGAGGCTGCACGCGCCCTGGGACGTCAAGCCCTCACCGCGGCCGCGGAGGTGGACTGGCCCGAGGGTCGCGCACAGGTGCTGATCGCGCTCGCGGAGGTGCTGCGCCGGGCGGACAGGCCGTCCGAGGAGGCCGCCGCCCTCCGAGAGGCCCTCGACCTGTACGAGCGCAAGGGCATCCGGCCGGCCGTCGAGCGCGTTCGCGCACGGCTAAAGGAAGTGGCAGCCGCTCCTGCACCTTGACGAGTGTGGGCGGTGCGTCGCCCTGGCGTTGCGGCATCGAACTCCGACAGTCCGCGTTCGGAAGCTCGTCGGAACCCGAACGTTGGCCTCGGACGTTTGAAAGGCCGGCGTTCGGGCACGGTAGGAAGAACCCCGACTAGCTTCGCTACTCCAGCCCGAGATGCTGGCTGCGCTTGAGACTGTTTTCGACGCCAGGCTAGCGGCGGGTGAAGTCGAAGGCGCTGCGCGCGCTCGAGAGAAATTCGCATTGCCGCATCTCAGCCGGAGTTGCGACGCTCGGCCGCGCGACCTTTGCCTTGCTTTGCGGCAAGTGCTCGCCGCGGGTGCGGAGGACCCGAGCGAGGAAGCGCTCCGGGCATTGGCCGGGTTGCGCGCCAGTAAGGCGCCAATGGTGGATTGCGAAGGCGCTGAGACTCATTGCGACAGACGAGACGTTGGCAAATGCGGTCGAGATCGAGCCGGCATTCGGCATCAACTCCGTCGACGCATAAAGCGGCCTTAGACGCCGCCCGCAACCCCGGAGGTCGATTCTAAGTTCTGGAGGCCGATTTGGCCAAACCTTTGCCCACCTGAGCTGACCTCAGCTGACCCTAGCCGATCGAGCGTCACGGAACCATGCCGTATTGACCTCAGTTGACCCAGGAAGGCAACGTCTCATAACCTGACCCGACCTCAGGCGACCTGACACCACCTCCCATGACCTCTGGGGTGAATAACCC
>JACCXC010000034.1 GCA_013697275.1 Actinomycetota bacterium
GTCGTTCACCCCGCTCGAGTTTCCGGCCGTGACAGTCCCGCCCTCTCGAAAGGCCGGCTTCAGCGCAGCGAGCTTCTCCGCGCTCGTGTCCGGCCGCGGGTGCTCGTCGCGCGCCATCTCATCCACGGCGACGAGCTCATCCGCGAAGCGGCCCGCCTCCTCGGCCGCCGCCCAGCGCCGCTGGCTCTCGAGCGCGAACGCGTCCTGTTCCTCGCGTGAGACCTCCCAGCGCTCGGCCACGTTCTCTCCGGTCTCCCCCATCGACTCGAGGGGGAACATCTCCGCCAGGCGCGGGTTCGGGAAGCGCCACCCGAGCGTCGTGTCCCAGACCGTGCCGTCACCCCTCTGGAATGCCCGCTCGGCCTTGGCGAACACGAACGGCGCCCTGCTCATCGATTCGACGCCGCCGGCGACGAAGAGGTCGCCGTCACCCGACCGGACAGCGTGGCAGGCCGACACCACGGCAGAGAGCCCGGAGGCGCAGAGCCTGTTGACGGTCACGCCGGCGACCTCCTGCGGGAGCCCGGCCAGCAGCGCGCCCATGCGGGCCACGTTCCGGTTGTCCTCGCCGGCTTGATTCGCGGCCCCGAAGAAGACGTCCTCGATCTCGCCGGGCGGGACTCCCGCGCGCTCGACCGCCTCGCGGATCACGAGGCCAGCCAGGTCGTCCGGGCGCTCACCTGAAAGAGCCCCGCCGTAGCGCCCTACGGGCGTCCGAACAGCCGAGAGGATCACCGCGTCTGGCACGAGGTCAGTGTATTTCGCCGTCGCGCCCGACCTGCGCGGGCGCGACTCGCAGCGGCAGCCGGACGCACGCCTACCCGACTACTAAGTTACGAACTGGATCTTGACGGGGTGCTCGATGGCCCCCACCTGCTCCGCGCGCGACAGAAGCTCGCGCACTGCCTCGCGGCCCTCATCGCCGTAGTCCTGCGTCAGCCTGTTCACGTACATCCCGACGAAGCGGTCGGTGAGCGCCTGGTCGAGCCCCCGCCCGAAGCGCATCGCGTACTTGATCGCCTGCGGCCGCGAGCGGAGCCCGGCGTCGATCGACTCGGCGAGCACCTCGGAGAGCTCGTGTAGGACGGTCTCACCGAGATCCCGCCTCGCCACGTTGATCCCGAGCGGCAGCGGAAGCCCGGTCTCGAGCATCCACCACTCGCCGAGGTCGACGACGCGCTCGAGCCCATGCTGCCCGTAGGTCAGTTGGCCCTCATGGATCAGGAGGCCGGCGTCGGCGCGGCCCGACTTCACCTCGTCGAGAATCTCGTCGAAGGGGACCTCGCGGTAGGGGTAGGGCCCGTCCAGGTAGAGCTGGAGCGCGAGGAACGCCGTCGTCATCTTCCCGGGCACGGCTATCTCGATCTCGGCCAAGCGCTCTCGCGAAAGCGGCTCGCGGGCGACGACGATGGGCCCGTAACCCCGGCCCATGCTGGCCCCGTGGGGAAGGATCACGTAGCGGTCCTGCACGAGCGTGTAGGCATGCAGCGAGATCGCCGAGACCTCGAGCCGGCCCTCGAGGGCCCATTCGTTGAGCGTCTGGATGTCCCGGAGGACATGCTCGAACTCGAAGCCCCGGGGGTCGACCTGACCTTCCGCGAGGCCCCAGAACATGAACGCGTCATCCGGATCCGGGCTGTGCCCTAGACGAATCAGCAAGCGGGTGAGGGTAGCGAATGCAATCTGGGGGCCGCGGAAGTACGCACGCTGGCGGGACTACGATTCCCAACGTGCCGA
The DNA here is from genome assembly GCA_013697275.1 of Actinomycetota bacterium. Taxonomy (GTDB): domain Bacteria; phylum Actinomycetota; class Thermoleophilia; order Gaiellales; family Gaiellaceae; genus JACCXC01. Next base: position 1,738 of record JACCXC010000034.1, read on the forward strand.
GCCACGGCCTGAGCGACGCGATCCAGGACTACCTCAAGGAGATCTACAAGTTGGCCGCGGCGGGGGAGCGGGCCACGACCTCGGCCATCGCCGGGCGACTCGGCGTCGCGGCGCCGTCCGCGACTTCGATGGTGAAGAAGCTGGCCGCGCTCGAACTGGTCGAGCACGCGCCCTACCGGGGTGTCGAGCTCACCGACGCGGGCCGCCAGATTGCGGTCGAGGTGATCCGGCATCACCGCCTGCTCGAGCAGTACCTGGCGGAGACCTTGGGCCTGCCCATCGACGCCGTGCATGCGGAGGCCGACCGGCTCGAGCACGTCCTGTCCGAGGAGCTTGAGGCCCGAATCGACAAGGCGCTCGGCTTCCCGACGCACGACCCGCACGGCGATCCGATTCCGGACGCCGAGCTGAACTGGCGGGGCGAATCGAACGGGGAGGGCGATGACCGCTAGGGGTTGTGCCCGAAGAACCAGCGCTCGAGCGGCTTCAGGAGCTCCTCCTCGGTGAAGGGCTGCACGTCCTCGTTCACGCCGTCCCGCGTCGAGATCAGGAGATCGTCGGAGAGCGCATCGTTTGCGGCCTCGAGCGCGTCTCCCAGCTCGTAGCCCTCGAAGACGAAGTCGTCACGCCGCGGCGCCTTTGCGTTCCGTTGTGACGGGTTGATCGCGCGGCCCACCGCCCAGACCGCGCCCGCCCGCCGCTCGATCCAGATCACGATCTCGTCGCGGGTGCCGTCCTCCCCCACGCCGTGCATGACCCGTTCGGCGAAGCGGATCGCCCCGGAGTCCGGCTGCACAGGCCGAAGGATACAATCGCCCGCATGAGCTTCTTGAGCCGGATCTTCAGCAAGGGCGACGACGAGCCGGCCGAGCAGAGCCGCGGCAGCATGTCCAAGGAGGAGGCGCTCGCGGGCTACGTCATCCGCGAGCACAAGCTGGGTCGCTCCCTCGATGAGATCCTCGAGGATCCGTACCTGAAGAACCGCGCCACCGAGGAGCAGCGGATCCGGCTTCTCGAGCGGCCCGAGGTCATCCGCGCGATCGGCGAGGACACGGCCAAGATGGCCCGCGAGCACGTCCGCGGTTCCTGAGACCCTCACCGGCGAGCGCGTCACCCTCCGGCCGCTCGCGGCAGCAGACGTTGCCCGCCTCGTAGAGATCGGCCAGGAGCCCGGCGTAGCCCGCTGGTGGTCGAACCTTACGTCCGAGACCATGCTCGAGAAGGTCAAGGGCGAGGAGGGTGTGCTCGCTGCCTTCGCCGTGGAGCACGAGGGTGAGGTGGTCGGTCTCGCCGAGATCTGGGAGCAACCCGAGCCGGACTACCGCCATGCGGGGATCGACCTGTTCCTCGGCTCTGCCTGGCAGGGCCGAGGGCTCGGGACGGACACCGTCCGCACGCTCGCGCGGCACCTCGTGCGCGACCGCGGCCACCACCGCGTGACGATCGACCCGGCGGTCGAGAACGAGCAGGCGATCCGCTGCTACGAGCGGGTCGGCTTCAAGAGAGTTGGCGTCCTCCGCAGATACGAGCGAGCCGGTGACGGAACGTGGCGCGACGGACTGCTCCTCGACCTGCTCGCGGAGGAGCTGGGTTAGACCTCCGTCCCCACGCCTCGCTCCCGCGCGCGGTCGACGACAAGCTTCGCGACGGCGAGGTCTTCGGCCGCGATCCCGAGGCTCTTGAAGAGGACGATGTCGTCGTCATGCTGGCGGCCCTGGAGCTCGCCCCCGACCACGTCGGCGAGCTCGTGCACCTCGAGCCAGTCCAGGACACCGCGCTCGACCGGCTCGACCAGGTCGCCCGCCTCGACGCGCGCCTGGGCGCGGGAGTCGCAGCAGACGAAGGCCGCACGCTCGAGGACTGCATTGTCGAGCTCGCGGGCCTGGAGGCGATTCGCCCCGACGGCGCAGACGAGCGCACCCGGCTGCAGCCACTCGCCGCGCAGCACCGGGTCGCGTGAGCTCGTGACCGTCACGACGACGTCCTGGGCCGCCGCTTCGCTGTACCACTCGGCCGCCTCGGCGTCGAAGCGGCGCGCGAAGTCCTCGCGACGCTCTTCGCTGCGGCAGTAGACGACTGTCTCCTCGAGGCCGGGCAGCGCCGCCCGGAGGCACTCGACTTGGCTCTCCGCCTGCCACCCGCACCCGATCACGCCGAGGGTCCGTGCGCCCGACCAGGCCAGCCGGCGAGCCGCCACCGCCGTCGCGGCGCCGGTTCGCCGCTGCCCCAACCGGTCGGCCTCGACATAAGCAAGAACCTCGGGGCTGTCCGCGGCGAACAGGACGACCACGAAGCGCGCGCCGTCGCGCAGCCCGACGTACGACTTCAGACCGGCCACTTCGAGCTCGCGGTCGACCGCTGCCATTACGTGGAAGAGCCCATCTTCGAGCGGGAGCCGAAAACGCGGCTGGTTCTCGACAACCCCACGCGCCAAGCGCTCGAAGCACGCCTCAACAGCCTCGACGGCGTCCTCGGGCGAAAGGAGCTCGTCGACGTCGGCTTCACGGAGGAGGAGTGGCACGGCCTCGTAATCTAGGACGACTTGGCGATCCACCGGGTCCCGCTTTCGGCCTTCGGCGGGAGCGACCGTGTCCTCGTGACGCTCGACGGCCGCGAGATCGCGCTCTTCCGCGCGGGCGGCGAGGTGCACGCGGTCGCGAATGCGTGCCCGCACCAAGGGAACCCGCTGATCGACGGCGACCTGCGCGGAACGCGCCTCCGGTGCGTGTACCACCTGTGGGAGTTCGACCTCGCAACCGGCGCCTGCCTGAGCGGGGAAGCCCCGGCCACGAGGTACCGAGCGACGATCACGACTGAAGAGGTCTTGATCGACTTGCCGCCTTGATACGACGCCCGGGGCGGGCTTGGCCCGTGCCGGTCAATCGCGCGGCTTGGGGCCCCTTGAGTCGCACGCGTGTCGGCGGTACCGTCCCCCCGACGCACTCGACCCTGTCGATGCGGAGACGGGGATCGAGATTCGAGAGTCCGCTTCCCACAAGGGGGTTTCAGATGAGAGGTCTCACGGCGATCCTGGTCTTCGCAGTCATCCTCGCCTTCGCGGGGGCGTTCGCCCTCTCCTCGCGAGGGGAGAGTTCGTCCGCGGCTCCGGCTCAGACGGCGGTGCAGTTTCCGGGCGGCCGGGTGGTCGACCTGACGTACCCGTTCAACGCGAGGACGATCTACTGGCCGACGGCGAAGACGTTCACCCTGACGAAGGTGTTCGAGGGGGAGACGGAAGGCGGCTACTTCTATGCCGCGAACGACTACGAGGCCGCCGAGCACGGGGGCACGCACCTGGACGCGCCGATCCACTTCGCGCGCGGCGGGTACAAGACCGACGAGATCCCGCTCAACCGCCTCATGGGCGACGCCGTCGTCATCGACGTCACGGCGCGCGCCCTGCGCAACCGCGACTACCTGGTCTCGGTGTCCGACTTACTGGCGTGGGAACGCGCAAACGGCCGGATCCCAAGGCGCTCGATCGTCGTGCTCAGGACGGGGTACGGCAGGTTCTGGCCCGACCGCGAGAGGTACATGGGCACCGCGGAACTCGGCGAGCAGGCCGTGCCGAAGCTGCACTTCCCCGGCCTGGGTCCCACCGCTGCGCGCTGGCTCGTTCGGAACCGCGCCCTGAAGGCGGTCGGGATCGACACGCCGAGCATCGACTACGGCCAGTCGAGCCTCTTCAGGAGCCACCGGATCCTCGGCGCGGCGAACGTCCCCGTGTTCGAGAATCTCGCCAACGTGAACAGGCTCCCGCTCGAGGGCTTCGCCGTCGTCGCGTTGCCTATGAAGATCGACCGTGGCTCCGGCGGCCCGCTGCGGGCGATCGCGATTATCGGAGGGCAGCCAGGAGGGATGGCAGCGGCTCTCGCAGGTCGCTAAGCAAGGAAGGTCAACGAACGGATTAGGACGGGACGGCGCCTGGTAAGCGCCGCCCCGTCCCATCCGTCGTCTCGCAGTACCGCTTACATTCGGGCGTACGGGCCCTTGAAGTGCCCGTAGGCATGTCCCTGGGCGGTACCGCCCACGGCAGAGGTCGTCATGGCGAACGTCATGACTGCATGCGCTGCCGCGTCCGCCATCTGATCGAGCACTTCGAGATTGACGTTCTCGATCGTGTCGCAGGCTTGGTGGTAGCAGGGGTCGTACGCGATCCCTGCCATGCCACCGTAGATCGCCTCCTGCTCCTCCGTCTTGATCTCCTCGGCGCCGGTGAAGAGGCCGCCGGCCGGAATCCCGACCGCGATGAAGGGCCCGTAGTCGGAGCGCCCGTCGAATGGCGTCGGCTCGACCGGGAGCCCGACGGAGGCGAAGTAGTCGAGGAAAACGTCCTCGACGTTTCCGGATCCGGCTGGCCCGGCGTCAGCGTCGTAGACGAACCGCACGTAGTTCGGCGAGCCGACCATGCGAAGTTGAGCATGACGGCGATGTCCTTGCGCTCCCGCTTCGTGAGCTGGCTCACGTAGTACTCGGAGCCGAGCAAGCCGGCCTCCTCGGCGCCGAACCAGATGAAGCGCACGGTGTTAGTCGGCTCGATCCCCGCTGCAGCCATCTCCTCGGCGATTTCCAGCGTCATCGACGAGCCGGAGCCGTTGTCGTTGATGCCGGGACCCTCGCTCACGGAGTCGAGGTGAGCACCGACGACGACAACGCGATCGTCGCGCTCGCCGGGCAGCTCCGCGATCACTTTGCTCGTCGTCCGGATCTCGGAGACGGTCTCCGTCGCGACGCGAACGATGACCTCGCCCTCAAGGCTCAGGTCGTACAGCTCCTCGCCGACGGCGAAGCTCGTGAACACGACCGGAATGTCGAAGGGGCGGCCGAGCGTCCCGATGAACGCATCGGTTCTCCCTTCCTGTCCTTCGTTGAAGATGATGACGGCGCTGGCGCCCGCCTCGATCGCGTTCTGGATCTTTTCTTCGAACGTGCAGGTTCCGCGCTGGATGAGGGCGATGTTCCCCTCCACGAATCCGGCGAAGTCCGCGTCCTCACAGCCGGAGTTCGACGTACCTGCTTCTGCCCCCGGCGGGATGACGACGTCGTTGGTCGCCTGGATGGGCGCCCTGACGTCACCGCTGCCCGAATACTCCATGGTGAAGAAGTCGGCTTCCGCGGTGTAGACCTCGGAGTCGGGTGAGACCCTCTCGAGCTCACCCGGACTCAGCGCTTGGAAGAACGGAAACTCGAACTCCTGGATCGTGACCTCGTAACCGGCGGCCTCAAGGCGCGAGACCACGTAGTCGACTGAGGCGTCGTACCCTGGTGTACCCGAGGCGCGGGTGCCGCCGTTGGCGTCGGCGATCGCCTGCAGCGCCTGCAGATGCTCCAGGATGCCTTGGGCTGTTACGGCCTCCTGGAGTTCGGATGTGTCTGTGGGTGGCGCCGCCGAGGCGACTGGAATCGTCGTCCATGCGGCAAGCGCAAGGAGTGACGCCAACAGGATCAGCAGTCGTCTCACAAACCGCTCTTCTCTGAAAAGCTCTAGTGCCGAGGCGAGCCCGGCAGCCTGAGACGGTCGAGTATAAACGCCCAGGTCTGCCCTGACCCGCATACGGCCGCCGCACCGCACGCACACGTGAGAACGGCACAAACGGATCGAGAAGGTGAAAGCCCATGCTCCGGGCCCTTGCAGCGATGCGCCCGGCATGATTCGAACATGCGACCTCTGCCTCCGCAGGGCAGCGCTCTATCCCCTGAGCTACGGGCGCAGGGGAAGGCAGTGTAGCGGGGCGGTCCTCGGCAGGACGCCATTCCGAGCCGCCGAATGAGGCGCCCATGGCGTCTGTTCCCGACCAGCTCACGCGGGAGCGTCACCGCGACCTCGAGGGGCGGGAGCGGCGGCCCTACGTCCGCTGGGTGCTGCTGACGATCGTCGGCCTGCTCGTCCTACTCGGGTTGCTGAACGCGTTCGGACAGCGCCCGCACACGAGCACGGCGTCCGCCGGCGGCGTCGAGCTCGAGGTCTACTCGCCTCGCAAGCTCCGCAGTGGCCTCTTCTTCATGTCGCGCTTCACGATTCGGGCCGAGGACGAGATCGAGGCCGCGACGCTCGTGCTCGATCCCGGCTGGCTCGAGGGGATCACGCTCAACACGCTCGAGCCGTCGCCCGTAGGCGAGGCCAACCGCGACGGGAGGATCGCGCTCGACCTCGGCAGGGTGCCCGCCGGCACGAAGCACGTCTTCTTCCTCCACTTCCAGGTGAACCCGACCGAGATCGGGCAGCGCTCCCAGGACGTCGAGCTCCACGACGGGGAGACCTCGCTCCTCCACATCGACCGCACCGTGACCATCTTCCCGTAGCTGATGGACCTCGTGATCCGCGCAGCCGTCGCGTTCCTGTTCGTCTACTTCCTGACGCGGGTGATCGGGCGCCGGGAGCTCTCCTCGATGCAGCCCTTCGATCTGATCATGCTCGTCATGATCGGCGACCTCGTACAGCAAGGCGTGACGCAGAACGACTTCTCGGTCACCGGCGCGCTCCTCGTCGGCGGCACGATCGGCCTCCTCACTGTCTTCGTCTCGTATGCCAGCTACCGCTTCCCGCGCCTGCGACCGATGCTCGACGGCGACCCCGTGATCGTGGTCGAGGACGGCAAGCCGATCGACCACAACCTGCGCCGGAATCGGGTCACGCTCGACGAGCTCGCCGCGGCGGCCCGCCAAAGTCAGCTCGACTCGCTCGACGACGTCCGCTGGGCCGTCCTCGAGACGAACGGGAAGATCAGCTTCATCCCGAGGTCGGCTTCGTAGACTTCGGCACTTGCCGCTCTATCTCTCAGAGACGGACGTCGAAGCGCTGCTCACGCCTGCCGACGCCGTGCCCGTAATCGAGGAGTCCTTCCGCCGCCTCGCGGCGGGGACGGTCGAGAATCTGCCGCGGCGGCGGCTTCGGCTCGACGGCGGCTACTTCGCGGTCATGGCCGCGACGGACGCCGAACTGGGCTACGCGGGGCTGAAGTCCTACACGGTCGTCGAGGGGAAGCTCGCCTTCGTCGTCTGCCTCTTCGAGCTCGAGCGCGGGACGCTCGCGGCGGTGATCGAGGCCGACGCGCTCGGCCAGCGGCGGACCGGCGC
>JACCXC010000061.1 GCA_013697275.1 Actinomycetota bacterium
GCGACGGGTTCCGCATTCGCGCGAGCGGCACGACCCGCCCCGGCGAGCTGGTCGTCGAGGCGGACGTCGTCATCGCGGCGACCGGGTTTCGCGCGCCGCTTCGCGACCTGGCCGACCTCGGGGTCGCAACCGTAGGCCAGGGACGGATCCCCGCCCTGACGCCCTTCTGGGAGAGCGCGACCGCGCCCGGGATCTACTTCGCCGGGAACGCGACCCAGGGCGCCGCCGGCTTGCGCCGCCACGGTGTCGGCTCCTCATCCGCAGCCGTGCACGGGTTCCGGTACAACGCCCGGCTCCTCGCGCGGCATCTGGCGCAAAGCCTCGGCCACGACATCCTGACAGCGCGGATCGAGGGCGGCCGGGCCGAGCACCTGCTCTCGGTGCTCACGACCGCGCCCGACATCTGGACGCAGAAGGCCTACCTGGCGCACGTCCTCGCCGAGGACGGGTCGGCCGAGACGGTCCCGCTTGCGTATTTCGTCGACTCGGTCGGGCCCGATGCCGTCGCCGCGACGATCGAGATGAACGCCTCCGGGGAGGTCTACCCCGTCCTCTATCGGCGCCGCGGCGGCGACGTGACCGAACACGTCCTGCCACCCCATCCGCTGCGCGACTACCGCGCGAGTGAGGAGCACCGACGGGAAGTCGCCTCGATCATCTAGGCGCGCCCTGGGCCGTGCTCCTCGCCCTGCCGCTGGTAGCGCTCGGCGCGCTCCTGGCCGCCCCCGGAGCCGACCTCCTCTGGGAGCACCACCCCGCGCACTTCTGGCTCGTGCTCGCGGCGGCCGCGCTGAACGTCGTCCTGGCCGTGGTCACGAGCGAGGCGGCGCGGCGGCGCGGCGACGCGCGCCTCTTCCTCATCTCGCTCGCCTTCCTCTCCGGGGCGGGCTTCCTGGGCCTGCACGCGCTCGCGACACCGGGCGTTCTCCTCGACACGCCGAATCAGGGCTTCGTCGTCGCGACCCCCGTCGGGCTCCTCCTCGCGGGACTCTTCGCCGTTGCCTCCTCGCTCGACCTCTCCGTCTCGACCTCTCTCCGAGTCATGCGCCGGAGCCGCATCCTCCAGCTCGCGCTCCTGGCCGTGATCGCCGCCTGGGGCATCGCGTCGCTCGCCGAGCTCGGGCCGCTCGAACGGCAGCTCGAGCCCAACCAGGCCGAGAGCCGCGTCTGGGCCGTCGCCGGCCCGGGGCTCGTGCTCTACGCCCTCGCCTCGGCGCGCTACCTCCGTCTCCTGCGCAGGCGCCGCGCCCCGCTCCTCCTTGCGACCGTCGTGGCCTTCGTGCTGCTCGCGGAGGCGATGCTCGCGGTCGCGCTTGCCCGCAACTGGCACGCGACCTGGTGGGAGTGGCACCTCCTCATGCTCGCGGCCTTCGTCGTGGTCGCCGTGACCGCGCGGCAAGGCTCTTCCCGGGAGCGGTTCGCCGCCTGGTACCTGCCCGGCACGGCTGGGAGCGTCCGCGAGGTGAGCGTCGTCTTCGCCGACCTGCAGGGCTCGACCGCGTGGGCCGAGCGGGAGGGCCCGGAGGCTGCCGCAGCGGTGATGGACGGTTACATCCGTCACATCGGGCCCGAGCGCTACGACGAGGAATGGAGCCTGATCGGCGACGGGCTCATGCTGGCGTTCAACCGCCGAGGTGACGACCCCGGCCACGCCCTGCGCGCCGTCGGGGCCGCCCTCGAGCTCCAGCGGCGTGCGGGCGAGGTGGCCGAGCGAGAGCCCGACTGGCCGAAGTTTCGTGCGAGCGTGAATACGGGGCCGGCCCGCGTCGGCGTCGTCGGTGGCGCCTACACGCCGCTCGGCGACGCGGTCAACCTCGCAGCGCGGCTAGAGGGCGAGGCCGACGTCGGGCAGGTCGTCATCGGCCCCGCGACCTACCGGGAGCTCCCGGACGGCACCGAGGCTCGCCCGCTCGGCGGGATCCGCGTCAAGGGCAAGGAGGCCCCGGTCGAGGCGTACGTCGTCCTGCGCCTCCCCGGGCAAGAGCTCGGTCGCGGCGAGCGCCCCGACAACCAGAAGCCCGAGCACGACGGCGGTGCCGGCTAGACCGGGCGCCGCGTCGCGAACCTCCCCGAGAACCGGTGAAGTTGCGGCCGCGCCAACGGCGAAGAGCGTCACGAGCAGGGCGCCGAGCGGAGCCCTGACCCGATCGGCGGGGGCTCCGCCGTCGACAAGCCGGTCGAGCGCCGCGAGCCCGGCGATTGCGCTCAGCGGGATTCCCAGCAGGAAGAGGTAGAAGGCGGCCGAGTCTGCACCGCCGCGATCGGCGAGGGCAGCGAGGAGGAGGACGGCACCGGCCGGAAGCGTCTCGCGGACGAGCGGCGGCATCCACGAAGGTTCGCGCCTCGGCCGGACGTTCCTGCGTTACTCTCGCGGCCCGACGAGCGCCCAAGGAGGACGAATGCCAGGAGTCTCCGTCACATGGCTCGGACACGCGGCCTTCCGAGTCGACAGCCCGGGCGGCAAGCGGATCTACGTCGACCCCTGGCTCGAGAACCCGATGTGCCCGGAGGGGGAGAAGGAGCCCGAGCGGATCGACCTGATCGCGCTCACGCATGGGCACGACGACCACAGCGGCGGGACACTCGAGCTCGCCCAGCGGTTCGGCTGCCCGGTGATCGCGCAGATCGAGCTCCGCGGGTGGCTCGCGACCCAGGGCCTCCCGGAGGAGATGTCCGAGGCGATCAACAAGGGCGGCACGGTCGAGGTCGCGGGGGTCAAGCTGACGATGACCCACGCGAACCACTCCTCGAGCGTCTTCGACGAGCGCGGTCCCGTCTACCTGGGCGAGTCGACCGGGTATGTCATGGAGCTCGAGAACGGCTTCAAGCTCTACTTCGCGGGCGACACGAACGTCTTCGGCGACATGGAGCTGATTGCGCGGATCTACGAGCCCGACGTCGCCATCCTGCCAATAGGGGATCACTTCACGATGGGCCCGCGCGAGGCCGCCGTCGCGCTCGAGTTGCTCCGCGTCGAGCGGTGCATCGCCTCCCACTACGGCACCTTCCCGCTCTTGACCGGGACACCGGACGAGCTCCGCGGCCTGACGCAGGTCGAGATCCTCGCGCCCGAGCCGGGCGAGACCGTCGAGCTGTGAGGGAGCGCTGGTTCGGCGCGACTGGGCGGAAGATCCCGCAGATCGTCCTCGAAGGCGACGAGGCGGTGCCGCTCGAGGGCGCGCTCGTCCTCGACGACGTCGACGACGGCTCGAGGCTCCGCGAGGAACACGAGCGGGGGACCCCGATCGTCGTTCGCGCCGCTGATCCCGAGGCCGTGAAGCGGGCGCTCGCGCGGCCGGAGGTCGCCTGCGTGCTCGTCCCGGCCGACCATGCCGAGCTGCTCGAGCTCGACCTGCGCCGCATGACGTATGGCTAGGCCGTCGACGTTCTCGATCGCAGCATGCGACCTGAAGCGGCGCGAGTGGGGCGTTGCCGTGCAGTCGAAGTTCCTCGCCGTGGGCGCCGTCGTCGGCTGGGCCGAGGCTGAAGCGGGTGCCCTCGCCACCCAGGCCTTCGCGAACCCGAGCTACGGCCCCGACGGGCTGGCCCTTCTCCGGGAAGGCGTTTCCGCCAAAGAGGCCGTCAAGCGCCTGACGCAGGCGGACGAGGGGCGCGACGACCGTCAGCTCGGGGTCGTCGACCGCGAGGGCCACTGCGCGACGTACTCGGGATCCGCTTGCTTCGACTGGGCCGGCGGGCGCACCGGGGCGGGCTACGCGGCCCAGGGAAACATCCTCGTGTCGGGCGAGACCGTCGACGCCCTCGCCGACACGTTCGAGGGCTCGGCGGGAGACCCGCTCGCACGGCGGCTCGTCGCGTGCCTGGCCGCGGCGCAGGACGCAGGGGGAGACCGGCGGGGGCAGCAGTCCTCCTCCCTCCTCGTCGTCCGCTTGGGTGGCGGCTACGCGGGGCTCTCGGACACCCTGGTCGACCTCCGGGTCGACGATCACCCGGAGCCGATCGCGGAACTCGAGCGACTGCTCGGCCTGCACACGCTCTTCTTCGGCGAGACGCCCGAGGAGGACTGGCTCCCGGTCGACGACGACCTCGCCGGTGAGATCCGCGAGCGGCTCGACCGGCTCGGGTACCGGGACGCAGACCTGGGGCGGGCCTTCGAGGCCTGGGCCGGGACGGAAAACCTCGAGGAGCGAGTGCGCGGGCTCGACCGAATCGACCCGGTCGTCCTCGCCGAGCTCCGGCGCCGCTGAACGGCGGCGCCCAGCCGAACGGCTAGCCGAAGTCTGGCCGAACGGTCGTCGTAACGATCGAGAACATCAGCGCAAGCACGGTCGAGCCCCGCTACCGGCGCGTGATGGACTGGGACGTCGAGCCAACCGCGTTCAGCGAGTTCGTGACGATCGAGACCGGGACCGCCACGAACCTGCTCTACTCGAGCGACAACGGCTTCGAGACGGCCAACCCGCTGGGCTCGCGGAGCGAGATCTTGTTCACCGGGGAGGCAGTCGACAGCGGACCGTCAGACCACGGGGCGCTCTTCGACTTCGGCACGGCGACGCTCGTCGTCCAGAAGCCGAACCGCCTGCTCGCGCCCTCGGCGAAGGCGCTCGCGGGGCTCGTCCCCGGCGCCATCCCGACCCGGCTCGATCACTTCCTCTGTTACAAGGTGCATTCCTCGAGCCGGTTCGCGTGGCGCGGCTAACGCTGGAGGATCAGTTCATGGAGGAGCGGGCCACCGTTAAGAAGCCGTGGATGCTCTGCAACCCGGTCTCTAAGAACGGCGAAGGAATCCAGAGCCCGA
>JACCXC010000062.1 GCA_013697275.1 Actinomycetota bacterium
AAGGAACACCTTCCGAGTGCGAGTTGATCGTCTGTGCGCGTTGGCCAGTCCGCCGGTAACAGATTCTCGCGGAGTGTTCGTATGATTTCGTGGGAGACTTGGCGTACGCCTGCGAGCGCCGCGTTTCCGTCGAACGGCGTTTCAACAACGACCTTCTCAGTCGCATTCGAGCTAAGTCATTCCAAAGCTCATCGACCTTGGGGTCGACGTGAGCGCCGCCTTCCTTATTCGCCGTGGTGAGGACGTAGGCGCTGCGCGAATACGTAGCGCTGCGGATCTTCGAGACCGGCTCCGTCCACCAGGGATCGAGGGGCTTGTCGGGTCTCACGCGCGAAGGCGACAAGAGATCCAGCGGGGCGGTGTAACGGCCCCCACACCGAAGGTGGTGGTCATCATCACCAAGCCTGGCGTATCGAGCAGGTTGCGCGGATTGATTGGGGCGGCTGTGTCCTTGAAACGAAGGGTAGTAGCCAGTCCGAGCTGGCCGTTAACGGAGGGCGATCCGGGCTTGTCGTAGACGAGCGTTCGGATCGTGACGGCGAGGAGGTTGGCTGCCGCCTCGAGCCCATCGTCGTATGTGCTCGCCGTCGCCTCGAGCAGCGCGAGCTGATCGCGGAGGATCTGGACGAGCTCGGCTCGGGTTCGCTTATGCTTTGGCACCTAGAAGCAGCTTCGATCCATTGACCGAGGACGCGGCGCGGGCTCTTGGGCTTTCGCCAGCTTCGGTCACGTCGAGAACGCTAGACCCTACTCAGGGGAGGCACCCCGCCCACACGATCAGCGGGGTTAGGGACCCTAGAGACCTGCCGGGTTCCACACGCTGAGGCATAGCTACGCGACCAATCTGTTCAACGGCGGCTGGGACGCGAAGCAGCTTCAGATGATGCTCGGCCACCATTCCGCGGCCTTCCCCTCAGCACGTGCGTTCACCTACTCCCGGGACGATCTGCCGGCCGCTCCCCCGCTGGCCGATGTTGAACATTCCGTCAAACAGGCACCCGTCGCGGTGCCTGCCGAGGAGGCGCAGAAGCCGCGGTAGCAGCGGTTCCGTAAGGCTGCGGGGCAAGGATTCGAACCTTGACTACCTGATCCAGAGTCAGGCGTCCTACCATTAGACGACCCCGCAAGGGGACGCCATTGTAGCGCCCGGGCGGGGCTCAGCCGCCGTCCGAGAACGTGTTGCAGCCGTTCACGTCGCCCTCGCGAAAGCCGCGCTGGAACCACTCCTGGCGCTGGGCAGACGAGCCGTGCGTCCAGCTCTCCCGGTCGATCCGGCCCGTTGCCTCCTTCTGGATCCGGTCGTCCCCGACGGCGGCCGCGGCTCCGAGGCCCTCCTCGACGTCCCCCGGCTCGAGAAGCTGCTCGTTGTAGGCCGAGTAGGCCCAGACGCCCGCCAGGCAGTCGGCCTGGAGCTCGAGGCGGACCGAGAGCTCGTTCGCCTGGCTTCGATCCTCCTGCTGGGCGCGGTTCACGTCGTCCGAGATGCCGAGGAGGTTCTGCACGTGGTGGCCGAACTCGTGTGCGATCACGTAGGCCTGCGCGAAGTCGCCGGGGGCGCCGAAGCGGTCGCGCAGCTCGCGGAAGAAGCCGAGGTCGACGTAGACCTTCGAATCGGCCGGGCAATAGAAGGGCCCGGTCCCCGCCGACGCGGGCCCGCAGCCCGACTGGGTCGCCTGGTCGAAGAGCACGAGCTTCGTCGGCTCGTAGCGACGATCGGCCTCGGCGAAGGACCGCGCCCACGAGTCCTGCACGTCCTCGACCACGAACGCCACGAACTGAGCGAGGTCGTCGCCCTGCTGCTGCTCGAGCGGCTGACCGCCCTGCGCCGGCGGCATGGCCGGGAACGGATCGAGGCTGGCGCCCGGCGAGAAGCCACCTCCCCCGCCGAGGAACATGACGAGGAGGACGACGATCAGGCCGATTCCGCCGAGGCCGCCGCCGACGGGCAGGCCGAGGCCGCGCCCGCCGCGTCCGCCGCCCATCCCGCGGCGGTCTTCGATCTGCCCGCCGCCGACTCCGCGTTTCCACCTCATCGCCGCGTCCCGTACCCGGACAGGCGCGAGGCCAAGCGCGGGCCTAGGCGGCCGGGGGGACCGACACGTGCTCGCGCTCACCGCGGAGCTTGAAGTACGCGAGCGTGAAGGCGAGCGCGACGAAGGGCGCGAAGATCGTGTTCGAGACGACGTTTTGCACGTATTGCTCGAGCCACTCGGGGAGCGGCGAAAGAACCAGCGCGAGCAGGAGCCCGACAACGATCCCGACGGCGATCAGGATCAGGAACGTGAGGACGATGAGCCCGAAGACGTTCCAGCCGTTTCCGCGCACCAGTTCCCGGCTGCGCCCGAAGGACTCGAAGACGCTCCGGCTCTCGAGGACGATGACCGGGACGATCAGGAGCCACCAGGTGGCGAGGACAAGCCCGGGCACGATCAGAAGGAGGAGGCCCAGCGTGATTCCTATCGCGGCGAGGATGCCTGCTACGCCAAGCGTGTTCATGCGGGGCCGGACGCGCGAGAGCGTTTCGCGGATCGAGAGATCCGCGCGGCCGTCCCGGACGTCCTCCACCGCCACGACGAGCGTGCCCTGCAGCCAGAAGACGCCCGCGAGGCTGACGAACACGCCTGCGATCACACCCAGCCAGCCGAGGAGCGCCGCGAGGAGCAGCACGAAGAGCGACAGGAGGAGGTAGACGACGAACGCGACCGGCAGGAGATGCCGCCAGTGCGCTTTGTAGAGCCCCCATGCCTCGCCGAGCACCTCGCCGGGTCGCATGGGGGGACCCTAGTTCATGCGGCCGCGGCCGCCCAGTCGCCGTAGAGCGCGCGGTAACGGCCCTCGAGCGCGACGAGCTCGTCGTGCCTGCCCTGCTCGACGATGCGCCCGCCCTCGAGCACCACGATCAGATCCGCGTTTCGGATCGTGGAAAGTCGGTGCGCGATGATGAAGGCCGTGCGCCCGGCGAGGAGGATTCGGAGCGCGGCATCGATCCGGCCCTCCGTTCCGATATCGACGCTCGACGTGGCCTCGTCCAGCACGAGGATGCGCGGGTCGGCAAGGAGCGCGCGGGCGAAGGCGACGAGCTGGCGCTGGCCGAGGGAGAGGCGGCTCCCGCGCTCGGCGACGTCGGTCTCGTAGCCGTCCTCGAGCTCCAGGATGAACTCGTGTGCTCCGACGGCGCGCGCGGCGGACGCCACCTCCTCAGGGCTAGCGCTGGGCCTTCCGAACAGGATGTTCTCGCGCACGGTCCCGGCGAAGAGGAACCCTTCTTGCGGGACGATCCCGAGCTGGCGCCGCAGGCTCTCCTGCGTGACGTCGCGCAGGTCGTGGCCGTCGATCGTGATGGCGCCGCTTCGCGGATCGTAGAAGCGCGCCAGGAGCTTTGCGATGGTCGACTTGCCCGCACCAGTGTGGCCCACGAGCGCAACCGTCGTGCCCGCCGGGACGTCCAGGCCGACCCCATGCAGAACCTCGGGCCCGGAGCCATAGCCGAAGACGACGTCGTCGAAGCGCACATGACCCTCGATCGCCGGCAGCCGGCCGGCGTCCGGCCGGTCGCGCACCTCCGGCTCCTCGTCCATCACGTCGATGATCTTGTCCAGAGCGGCGATGGCAGCCAGGAACGTGTTGTAGAGCTGGGAGAGTTGCTGGATCGGGTCGAAGAAGTTCGACAGGTACCCGATGAACGCGAAGAGCGTGCCGATCGTCATCGACCCGTCGAAGACGAGGTAGCCGCCGAAGCCGAGGACGATCGCGGAGGCCGACGACGAGAGGAAGTCGACGAACGGGAAGTAGAGGCCGTTCAGGACGACCGTCTCGCGGTTCGCCTCCCGGTAGTCGTCGTTCACGCCGCGGAACCGCTCGGCGTTCTGGCGCTCGCGGGTGAAGGACTGGACGACGCGCATTCCTGCGATGTCCTCGGCGAGCGTGGCGGTCACCATCCCGAGCCGCTCGCGCACACGGCGGTACGCCCGCGAGGAGCGGCGGCGAAAGACCGCCGTGGCGAGGCTCATGAGGGGGAACACGGTGAGCGTCGCAAGGGCGAGTCGCCAGTCCAAGAAGAAGAGGATGATGGCGGAGCCGAAGAGGGTCAGCGTGTTCTGGACGAGGCTCTGCACGCCCTCCGTCACGAGCCGGTCGAGGGCCTCGACGTCGTTCGTGAGGCGCGAGATGATCGCGCCGGCCCGGTTTCGCTCGAAGTAGCCGAGCGAGAGCCGCTGTAGATGCCGGAAGAGGCCCTGGCGCAGGTCGGTCAGGATCCGCTCGCCGACCCAGCCGGTCAGGTACGTCTGTGCGGCCGTGGCGCCCCAGTTCAGCAGGCCGGCGACGAGCAAGGCGGCCACGACCCAGCCGAGAAGACGCAGGTTCTCGCCCCGGATCCCGTCGTCGATCGCGATCTTGGCCAGGTAGGGCGGGGCGAGGGCGGTCGCGACCCCTGCGAGGAGCGCGACGATCGCAAACGACGTCCGCCGCCGGTATGGCCGGGTCAGCTGCCAGAGGACGGCCAGCCGGCGCGCCGTCCGCGGCCAGCTCCAGTCGTCCACCTCCGCGCCGCGGCGATCTGTCAGGTGAGAGCCCGGCTGGTGGATTCTCACGCGGTCGCCACTTCCGTCTCGGTCATGACGCGGGCCTCGACGAGGCCATGCTCCTCGATCTCGCGAAAGACCTCGCTCGTGCGGGAGAGCTCCGCCTGCGTCCCTCGCGCGACCACCCGGCCGTGCTCGAGAACGACGATCTCGTCGGCGAGGGAGATGGTGGAGAGCCGGTGGGCGATGATGAGCGTCGTCCGGCCGCGCATCGCCTCGCGAAGGCCAAGGCGGATCTTCGCCTCCGTCGTCGCGTCCACCGAGGCCGTCGCGTCGTCGAGGATGAGGATTCTCGGGTCGATCACGATCGCCCGGGCGATGGCGATCCTCTGGCGCTGGCCGCCCGAGAGGGTGATTCCGCGCTCGCCGATCACGGTGTCGTAGCCCTCCGGTAGCGCGGCGATGAAGTCGTGCGCCTGGGCCATCCGCGCCGCGCGCTCGACGTCCTCGCCCGTCGCGTCGGGCGCCCCGAAGGCGATGTTCTCGCGGGCGCTCGCAGAGAAGAGGAACGGGTCTTGTGAGACGACCCCGATCGCGCCGCGCAGGTCGGCGAGTCGCAGGTCCCGCACGTCGGCGCCGTCCAGGAGGACACGCCCCTCGGTGGCGTCGTAGAACCGCGGAACGAGCGCGGTCAGCGTGCTCTTTCCGGACCCCGTCTGGCCGATGAGCGCGATCGTGCGCCCGGCCTCGATGTCGACGTCGATGTCGTGCAGGACGGCTCGCCCCGGCTCGTACGCGAACCCGACCTTCTCGAAGCGAAGTTGACCCCCTCCGGGGGGAAGTGGCTGTGCGTCCGGGCTCTCGGCGATCTCCTCGCGCTCGTCCAGCACCTCGAAGATCCGCTCGCCCGACGCGACTGCGCGCTGGAACTCGTTGATCCAGTACCCGAGCATCCGAAGGGGCTGGACGAGCAGGAGGATGTAGACGTTGAAGGCGACGAAAGCGCCGAGCGCGAGCTCGCCGTCGACGACGCGCCTGCCGCCGGCGAGGAGGACGGCGGCCTGCGCCAGCAGGGGCAGGAAGCCGAGCACCGGGGTATAGAAGGCCCGCTGGCGCGTCGCCTGGACGGTCACGCCGAAGACGGCCTCGTTCCTGCGCGAGAACTTCTGCTCCTCCTCGTTCTCGCGAGCGAACGCCTTCACGACGTTGACCCCGACGATGTTCTCCTCCGCGATCGTCGTCACGTCGGCGAGGCGCTGCTGAACGTCTTTCAGGATGGGGTGCGAGCGGCGCGAATAGAGAAACGCGACGGCCACGATCACCGGTGTGATCGCCACCCCGACGAGGGCGAGCTGCCAGTCGATCACGAAGACGATCGCCGTGACCGCGACGATCGTGACGACGTGCTGAGTGAAGAAGATGAGGCCGTAGCCGAGGAAGAAGCGGACCGCCTGCAGGTCGACGGTGGCCCGCGACATGAGCTGGCCCGTCTGATGACGGTCGTAGAAACGCCACGAGAGTTGCAGGAGCCGCGCGTACATCGCGTTTCGCAGATCGAACTCGACGCCGAGAGCGAGGTAGCCGCCGATCAGGCGCCGACCGACGAGCATGAGCGCTTTCGCGAGGCCGGCCGCGACGACGAGCCCGACGAGGAGCGCGAGCAGGCGTCCGTCCTCATCCGGGAGGGCGTGGTCGATCGCGTAGCCCGTGAGCCAGGGGATCGAGAGCCCGGCGGCCTGCGAGCCGACGGCGAGGACGAGCGATGCGACGAGGGCGGTCCGATAGGGCCGCAGAAACCCGAGCAGCCGGAAGAACGTGCGCCGAAACGGGGGGCTGGTGTTAGCCACGACTAAGTAAACGTCGAGTCTAGCGAGGGCCTTCCGGGGCTCCCGGCCGTCGGGACCGTTCGGAATATCCTCCGCCCGTGCCGCTTCCGCTGCAGTCGGTGCCGAACGTCTCGGAGGGGCGGGACGAGCACGTCCTCGCCGAGCTGCGTGCTGCGATGTCGGGGCCGGCGCGCCTGCTCGACGTCCACGTCGACGCTGATCACCACCGGTCGGTCTACACGCTTGTCGGGTTCGGCGAGGAGCTAGTCACGACGCTCCTCGCCGGTGTGCGCCAGGCCGTCGAGCTCGTCGATCTTCGCCGGCACGAGGGAGCCCATCCGCGCGTGGGCGCGATGGACGTTCTCCCGATCGTCCCGATCAGGCCCGGCGACGAGGATCGCGCGCGGGCGACCGCCTTCGGTCTCGCCGACCGGCTAGCGGAGTTCGAGCTCCCTGTCTTCTTCTACGGTCGCCTGACCGAGGACGGCCACGAGCCCGCCTTCTTCCGGCGCGGAGGGCCCGCCGAGCTGCAGCGGCGCGTCGATGCGGGCGAGGTGGCGCCAGATCGCGGGCCTGCGCAGCTCCACCCGACCGCCGGTGCGGTCATCCTCGGCGTGCGCCGACCGCTGATCGCATTCAACGTGAACCTTCGCTCGGACGACCTCGAGGTAGCGCGTGAGATCGCGCGGATCGTCCGTGAGCGGGACGGCGGCTTTCCCGGCGTTCGAGCGCTCGGACTCGAGCTGCCGCGTGCGGGCTTCATCCAGGTGAGCATGAACGTGACGGACTGGGAGGCCGCCGCGCTGCACGAGATCGTGGCGGCGATCGTCGAAGCGGCGGATCGCCGCGGCGTCGAGGTGGCGGGGAGCGAGCTCGTCGGCCTGATGCCTGCGGGAGCGGCCGCCGAGGCAGCCGGATCAGCCTTGAGGATCGAAGGCTTCGACGCGCGGCATGTCCTCGAGCTGCGGCTTCTCGACGAGTAGCGAATCCGTGCGGCGGCGAGGGGCGGCCAAGCGCGCGGATGCGCCGACCACGCTCGACACGGTTTCGGCACTCCTGTGGTGCCACCCGCGCGAATTTCCGGCATAGGCTGAACCCGAGCAGGGGGCGGGTCGGGACCCGTAATCAGACGCGCGGGGTTTGCGCGCGGCAGCCGCCCACTGGAGCCGGTCTAGACTTGCACCATGCCGGTCGTCCAGGCGGTTTCGCTGACGGGCGAGAGCCTCACGCTCGACGACGTCTGGGCCGTCGCAGTGGAGGGAACCCCGGCCGAGCTCGGCGAGGACGGTCGCCGGCGCATGCGCGCCGCCCGCGCGGTCGTCGACGCCGCCGCGACGCGAGCGGACGGCTCGCATACCTACGGAGTGAACACCGGCTTCGGGCGCTTCGTCGAGCGAACGATTCCGTCCGAGCTCACCGAGGAGCTTCAGCTCCGCCTCCTCCGAAGCCATGCCTGCGGGGTGGGAGAGCCTTATCCCGACGACGTCGTCCGCGCCGCGATGCTCCTGCGCGCGAATACCCTCGCAAAGGGCTGCTCTGGTGCTGGAATCGAGACCGTCGAGCTGCTGCTGGCCATCCTCAACGCAGGCATCGTCCCCGTCGTTCCCGCACGGGGCTCGGTTGGCGCCTCGGGGGATCTTGCGCCCCTTGCCCATCTCGCGCTTCCGCTCGTCGGCGAGGGCGAGGCCATCGTCGACGGCGAGGTGATTCCCGGCGCGGATGCGCTCGCGCGCGCCGGCCTCCAGCCGATCCGCCTGGCGGCCAAGGAAGGTCTCTCCCTGATCAACGGCACGCAGTTCATGACGGCAATCGGATCCCTTGCTCTCGTCCGTGCCAGGCGACTCGCCCATGTGGCGGACATCGCCTGCGCCCTGTCGCTCGAAGCGCTCCAGGGCTCGCGGACGGCCTTCCGCCCGGAGATCCAGGCGCTCAGGCCGCTCGCCGGTCAGCGTGCCTCCGCGGCGAACGTTCTGTTGCTGATCGAGGGGTCGGCGATCGTCGAGGCTCATCGCTGGTGCGACAAGGTGCAGGACGCGTACTCCCTCCGCTGCGCGCCGCAGGTGCACGGGGCGTGTCGCGACCTCATGGACTACGTCGAGCGCACGCTCGCGGTCGAGGTCAACGCAGCGACTGACAACCCCCTCGTGCTCGTGGAACAGGGCGAGCTCGTCTCGAACGGAAACTTTCACGGCCAGCCCATCGCCTTCGCGCTCGACGTACTCGCGATGGCCGTGGCCGAGCTCGCGAGCATCTCCGAACGGCGCATCGAGCGCTTGACCAATCCCACGCTCTCGGAGGGACTTCCCGGCTTTTTGACCGCCGACGGAGGCTTGAACTCAGGCTTCATGATCACGCAGTACGTTGCCGCCTCGCTCGTCAGCGAGAACAAGATCCTGGCCCACCCTGCGAGCGTGGACTCGATTCCGACGAGCGCCGGGCAGGAGGATCACGTCTCGATGGGAAACGCGGCGGGGCTGACCTGCTGGCAGGTCCTCGCAAACTCTGAGCGGGCGCTCGCGATCGAGCTCCTTGCCGCGGCCCAGGCGGTCGAGTTCCACGCGCCGCTGGCCCCAGGGCCGGGAGCGGCGGCGGCGCACGAGACCGTGCGCACACTCTCTCCGGCCCTTGAGGACGACCGGTCGCTCTCGCCGGACATCGAGCTCGTCGCCTCCGCGATTCGATCTGCAGAGCTGCTGCGGCGCGTCGAGGCCGTCGTGGGGAGCCTCGCATGAGCGTGCGCTCCGTCGATGCGGCGGTCGACGAGCTCTGCGGCGATCTCTCGGCGATCCGGGCTCCCCGGGGCACCGAGCTGAACGCGCGCTCGTGGCAGACCGAGGCGCCGCTTCGCATGCTCCTGAACAACCTCGACCGTGAGGTCGCGGAGCGGCCGGAGGATCTCGTCGTCTACGGAGGCTCGGGAAAGGCTGCCCGCAATCCGGAGGCCCTACGCGCACTCGTCCGCTGCCTGCTCGAGCTCGGCGGCGACGAGACGCTCCTGGTTCAGAGCGGAAAGCCCGTCGGGGTCTTTCGGACGCACGCCGGCGCGCCCCGCGTGCTGATCGCGAACTCGCTCCTCGTGCCTCGCTGGGCGACGTGGGACGAGTTCCGCCGGCTCGAGGCGCTCGGGCTGACGATGTTCGGGCAGATGACGGCTGGGAGCTGGATCTACATCGGGACACAGGGAATCCTGCAGGGGACGTACCAGACGTTCGCAGCCGCAGGCGAGAAGCACTTCGGCTCGCCCGATCTCGCCGGCCGGACGATCCTCACCGCGGGCCTAGGCGGAATGGGGGGAGCCCAGCCGCTCGCGGCCACGCTCGCCGGCGCAGCCATCCTGTGTGTCGAGGTCGACCCCGAGCGGATCCGGCGTCGGCTCGAAACGCGGTACCTGGACGAGGCCGCCGACTCGCTGGACGATGCGCTCGCGCGCGTCCGCACGGCGGCCGCGGACGGGCGCGCGCTCTCGGTGGGACTGCTGGGGAACGCGGCCGATCTCGTGCCGCAACTCGCTGCACGCGGCGAGCAGTTCGATCTCGTCACAGACCAGACCGCGGCACATGACCCCTTGAACGGTTACGTCCCCTCCGGTCTTTCAGTAGACGATGCTGATCGGCTCCGGGAGACCGATCCCGTCGAGTATCTGCGGCGCGCCCGGGCGTCGATCGCCGCACATGTCCGCGGTCTACTCGAGTACGTCCGACGCGGGGCGTATGTTTTCGATTATGGCAACAACCTGAGAGGGGAGGCACGCGAGGCGGGAGTCGAAGAGGCATTCACATACCCGGGCTTCGTCCCGGCCTATATCCGGCCGCTCTTCTGCCGTGGCGTCGGGCCGTTCCGCTGGGCGGCGCTGTCGGGGGAAACCGAGGACATCGCCGCGATCGACGCAATGCTCCGTGATCTTTTCCCCGAGGACGCTCTGCTCCAGCGGTGGCTCGAGTTGGCACCCGAGCGGGTCGCGTTCCAGGGCCTGCCCGCTCGGATCTGCTGGCTGGGCTATGGCGCCCGAGCCAGGGCCGGGTTCGCGATCAACGAGCTGGTCCGCTCTGGCGCGGTTCGTGCACCGGTGGTCATCGGACGAGACCATCTGGATGCCGGCTCGGTCGCATCGCCCTACCGCGAAACCGAAGCGATGCTCGACGGCTCTGACGCGATCGCGGACTGGCCGATCCTGAACGCGCTCGTGAACACGGCTGCGGGCGCCACCTGGGTCAGCGTCCACCACGGCGGGGGCGTGGGGATCGGCAATGCGATCCATGCCGGCATGGTCGTCCTCGCCGACGGGACGGGTGACGCCGCTGAACGGCTCGAGCGCGTCTTGACGAGCGACCCTGGCATGGGGGTCATCCGGCACGCGGACGCCGGATACGCGGACGCGCTTGCGACCGCCGAGGAGCATGGCCTCCCGCTGCCGGGGCTCTCCACCTAACCGTCGCTCCGGCCCCTCGCGGGCCGATCTGCCGCTAGGCCCGCGCTCGCGAGGGCGTTGTAGCGTTGCCCCATGCAGTCGCTCTTCGTCCGCGACCTTGCGCAGGTGGTGTCGCCCGCAGGGCGGGCAGCGCCGCTTCGGGGGGCGGCGCTCCGATCGGTGGACGTCCTGGAGGACGCTTACGTCCTCTGTCGCGACGGCCGGATCGCCGAGGTCGGACGGATGCGCGAGGTGCACCAGCTCGGCGACGACGTCATCGAAATCGACGGGCGCGGGCAGGTGGCGATCCCCGGCCTCGTCGACTGTCATACGCACGCCTGCTTCGGGGGCGACCGCGTGTCCGAGTTCGACCTCAGGGCGGGCGGTGCGACGTACGAGGAGCTTCACGCGGCGGGCGGCGGAATCCTGTCGACGGTCCGTGCGACCCGAGCCGCTGGTGAGCCTCGGCTGCGCGAGGCTGTCAGTCGCCATCGCGGTTGGATGCTCGCGCACGGGACGACGACGTTCGAGGCGAAGTCGGGGTACGGGCTCGATTGCGAGACCGAGCTGGCGCAGCTCCGCGCGATCGCCGCTGCCGGCGCGGTGCCGACCTGGCTTGGTGCCCACGCCGTGGCGCCCGAGTTCGCAAGTGCGGACGAGTACCTGGACTTCATGCTCGCAGAGGTCCTTCCGGAGGTGGCTGCACTCGCGGAGGCAGCCGACATCTTCCTCGAGCGCGGCGCCTTCGACGCGGAGCAGGCCCGTCGTTACCTCGAGGCCTGTCGGGCACGCGGCCTCGCGCTCCGGCTGCACGCGGATCAGTTCACGGAAGCGGGTGGTGTCCCGCTGGCGGTCGAGCTCGGCGCCCGGAGCGTCGATCACCTGGAGGCCACGGGCGAGAACGGTGTGCGCGCTCTCGCCGCGAGCGACGTCACGGCAGTCCTGCTTCCCGTCGCGGCTCTTGTCCTAGCGCGCCCGCAGCCGCCCGCCCGCGCTCTCGTGGATGCCGGAGCAGCCGTCGCCCTCGCGACCGACTTCAATCCGGGGAGCGCCTTCTGCGAGAGCCTGCCGATTGTCTGTGCTCTCGCATGCACCCAGCTTCGCCTCACGCCCGCCGAGGCGCTCGCCGCGTGCACCGTGAACGCGGCGCACGTCCTCGGTCGGGCAAAACGGCTCGGCCGCATCGCGCCAGGCTTTGCTGCCGACCTCGTCCTCCTGGGCGCCCCGGATTGGCGCTACCTCGCCTACCACCTGGGCGGTGATGTCGTCAGCTCGGTCCTCAAGGACGGTCAGGTGGCCTGGGCGCGAACTCCCGCCGCGGCATAATCATCTCGTGCCCTCCCGCAAGCAACGCCGCCGCCGCGAGAAGCTGGGCCGCCACGAGTACGAGTACGTCGTCGAGACGGAGGAGGGCGAAGTCCCGGTCGAGCGCCTTCGGGATCTCGAGCGCTCCGACGGAGACGGCCGGCCTGGTCGCCGGGCGGGAGCCGAGCCGCAACTCGTCGACCGCCGGGGGCGGCCGATCCAGAAGCCCTCCTTGCGCAAGGTGCTACGGCGTGGCCTCATTTTCGGCCCGCTCCTCTTCCTCTTCGTCTATCTCGCGTACGGGGACGATCTGACGATCGAGCAGGCGGTCCTTCAGGCGCTTCTCCTGATTGTGTTCTTCATCCCGTTCAGCTACCTGGTCGACGCGATGGTCTACCGGATGATGGTTCGCCGCGCCGAGCGCGAACGGGCCGCCAAGCGCGGTCGCTAGCCGGCGGCCGCAGCAGCGTCGCCGCGAAAGTGCCCGGGCCCTGGCCACGGGGCGAGCAGGAGAAGGAACTTCGCGCCTTGCGCGCTTCGGACGAAGTGCCGCTCGTCCGGCTCGAAGTGGACGAGCGTCCCTACCGAAGCGTCGATCGTCTCGCCGGCGACGGCGCCAAGCTGAGCCGAGCCGTCGACAACGACGATCCAGGCGTGCTCCTTCACCTGATGATCGCCAAGCTCCTGTCCTGGCGCCAGGCCGATCAGGACGGCGCGGGCCTCGTTCTCGCTCAGCAGGACGACCGGTGAGCGGCTGCCCTCGGGCGTCTCGATCTCGGGCAGGCGCCAGCTCTGCATCGGGGCAGGAGCATAACGGGGGCCCGGTTAGACTCAAGCGCCTGATGGCGCTGGACGTGACGAGGCTCGAGCTCGGCCCGATCGGGACGAACTGCTACCTCGTCCGAAGTCCCGGCGCCGTCGAAGCCGTGGTCGTCGATCCCGCCGGCGATGCCGCGGAGATCCGCCTCGAGCTAGCGAGCCGAGGCGCGAACTGCGTCGCGATTCTCATTACGCACGGGCACTGGGATCACCTCGGAGGCGTGGCGGACCTGGCCGATGGCGCGGGGGCACCCGTGCACATGGCAGAAGACGAGCGAGCACTCCTCGAGCACGTCAACGACTACGTGCCGCCGGGGGTGCACCTGCAGCCGTACACACCGGACGTCCTGCTCCGGGGCGACGAGATGCTCGAGCTCGCGGGCCTCTCGTTCGACACCATACGCGTGCCCGGTCATTCGCCTGCCCACCTCGCCTTCGCGACCAACGGTGCCCTTTTTTCGGGAGACGTGCTCTTCGCGGGCTCGGTGGGTCGCACCGACCTACCGAGCTCCGACTGGGGCATGCTGCTCGCGTCCCTTGGGGCACTCGCCGACCGTTATCCGCCCGAGACGGTCGTCTACCCCGGCCACGGGCCGCCGACGACGCTCGGGCACGAGCTCGAGACGAACCCGTTTCTCGGCGAGCTTCGGGCCGCGCGACGGTGAAAATCGAAGCGCCGCGCGGGACGCTCGACGTCCTGCCCGCCCAGCAGCCTGCCCGTGAGGCGGTCATCCACGCGGCCGAGTCTGCGGCGGTCGACTTCGGCTACCGCCGGATCGGCACGCCGACCTTCGAGGATACGGCCCTCTTTGCGCGAACCTCAGGATCCGGCTCGGACGTCGTTCAGAAGGAGATGTACACCTTCGAAGACCGTGGCGGCCGCTCCCTGACGCTTCGTCCCGAGGCGACAGCTCCGATCGCGCGCGCCTACCTCGAGCATGGCCTCCATCGCGAGGCGCAGCCGGTCAAGACGTTCCTCATCGGCCCGATGTTTCGCTACTCCGCGCCGCAGAAAGGTCGCTACCGCGAGTTCTGGCAGCTGAACTTCGAGGCGATGGGCTCGGCCGACCCGGCCGTGGACGCGGAGCTGATCCAGCTCTTCACCGAGATCGCGCGTCGCGCCGGCGTCGGCTACACGCGTCTCGCGCTGAACTCGATCGGCGACCGGGACTGCCGGCCGGCGTACGTCGAGCGCCTGCGCGAGTTTCTCGCCGCGCGGGTAGGCGACCTCGATGAGGACGCCCGCCGGAAGCTGGACACGAGCCCGCTCCGCGTCTTCGACTCGAAGAACCGTGACGTCCAGCGCACGCTTGCGGATGCTCCCACGATCGGGGACTCACTCTGCGCGACCTGCGCCGAGCACTTCGCCTCGGTCCGGGCCTTCCTCGACGCGTACGGCGTCGAGTACGAGCTTGCGCCAACACTCGTCCGTGGGCTCGACTACTACACACGCACGGTCTTCGAGTTCGTCAACGAGGGCTTGGACGCTGCGCAGTCGACGATCTGTGCGGGCGGGCGCTATGACTACCTGATCGAGGAGCTCGGCGGCCCGCCGACCCCCGGCGTGGGCTGGGCAGCCGGGATCGAGCGGATGGTTCTCTCGCGCGAAGGCAAAGCGAAGCCATCCGCGGTCGAGATCTTCTTCGCCGTCGACGAGCCCGCGCGGCGCGCCGAGATCCTTCCCTTGGTCGCGCGCCTGCGCGCGAGCGGCCGCCCCACCGACCTGGACTACGGAGGCCGATCGCTCAAGGGGCAGCTCACCCAGGCCGAGCGCTCAGGCGCCGAGATTGTCGTCATCGTCCGCGCGGAGGGCGCGACGATCCGCCGCCGCGGCGAGCAGGATCACGAGGCGTCTCTGGCCGAGCTCGAGCGCCTCCTGTGAGCTGGCGCGACGCAATGTGCGGTGAGGTGCGGCCGGGGGACGTCGGCCGGCGCCTGGCCCTCGCGGGCTGGGTCGACGGGCGCCGCGACCACGGCGGTCTCGTCTTCGTCGACCTGCGCGACCGGAGCGGCCTGTGCCAGCTCGTCCTAAACCCTGAGCGCGCTCCTGACGCCGCGACTGCCGGGCACGCCGTCCGGAACGAGTTCGTGCTGCGTGCGGAGGGGGAGCTCGTCCGCCGGGCCCCCGAGGCGGTCAATCCGAACATCCCGACCGGCGAGGTCGAGCTCCAGGTCGACGCCCTCGAGATCATCTCCCGCGCGCCGCCGCTCCCGTTCCAGCTGGACGAGGAGGGTGTCGACGAGACGCTCCGCCTCCGCTATCGCTGGCTCGACCTGCGCCGGCCGCGCATGCAGCGGAACATCGGGATCCGCGCGCAGATGGTCGGAGCGATCCGCCGGGTGATGGACGAGGCCGGCTTCCTCGACATTCAGACACCGATCCTCTTCAAGCCGACGCCGGAGGGCGCGCGCGACTTCGTCGTCCCCAGCCGCCTGCACAAGGGCCGCTTCTTCGCGCTCCCTCAGTCCCCGCAGATCCTGAAGCAACTCCTCGTGATCTCCGGCTTCGACCGCTACTACCAGATCGCAATCTGCTTCCGGGACGAGGACATGCGCGCCGACCGCGTCCAGGAGATCACCCAGCTCGACGTCGAGCTCGCCTTCCCAGACCAGGAGTTTCTCTTCGGGCTGATGGAGCGGATGGTCACGACCGTCTGGCGCGAGTGCATCGGGGTCGAGGTGCCCGCGCCCTTCGAGCGCATGAGCCACGTCGAGGCCCTGGCCCGGTTCGGAAGCGACAAGCCCGATCTGCGCTTCGACCTCGAGATCCAGGAGGCGACCGAGGTGACGCGCGGCTCGCAGTTCGGCGTCTTTGGGAAGGCGCCGGCCGTGCGCTTCCTCATCGTGCCGCGGGCGTTCTCGCGCAGCGAGCTCGCCGGGCTCGAAGAACGCGCCAAGGAGCTCGGGGCGAAGGGCCTCGCGTACCTCGTCGTCGACGAGGCGGGAGAGGTGCGCTCGCCGATAGCCAAGTTCCTCGCCGAGCCGGAGCTCGAGGCGTTCCGGGCCGAGCCTGGCTCGACCGTCCTCTTCGGAGCGGGCGACCCGGCGGTCGTGGCCCGGGTGCTCGGCGCGCTCCGCCTGCAGCTCGGCCGCGAGCTCGGCTTGGTCGACGAGGAGGCCTGGCGACCGCTCTGGATCACCGACTTTCCGCTGTTCGATTGGGATGAAGAGGAGGAGCGCTGGGGCGCCGTCCATCATCCATTCACCCGGCCCGCCGCGGGCGACGAGGGTCTCGTGGGGTCAGACCCCGGAGCTGCACGGGCCCACGCGTACGACCTCGTGATGAACGGGATCGAGATCGGGGGCGGCTCCTTCCGGATTCACGAGCCCGAGCTCCAGGCGGGCGTCTTCGACGTGCTGCGCCTGACGGCCGACGAGCAGCGCGCGAAGTTCGGCTTTCTCCTGGACGCGCTCGGGATGGGGGCGCCCCCACACGGGGGGATCGCCTTCGGGATCGAGCGCATGCTGATGGCGCTCCTGGGCGAGGCCAATCTGCGCGACGTGATCGCATTCCCGAAGAACCAGGCGGGGATCGACCCGATGAGCGGCGCGCCGACCGAGGTGACAGAGGATCAGCTTGGGGAGCTCGGAATTCGGGTCGCAAAGCCGAATTAACGCCTCTACCGTCCTCGCCGATGGACTAGCAATACACTTTCAGGGCGCTTTCGACGACCGAGGAGGTCGATCACCGATGTCCACTCAGGATCCGCGCCGAGCTTCAGCAGCGACACCCCCGCTGACCGCTCTTCCCCAGGTTCAAGACCTGCCGCTCTCCGACCGGGGCTACGACCGCTCGCGAGTGGAGGAGGCCTTCGACGCGTTTCGGCGTCACGCGACCGCGCTGCAGGCCCAGCTTCGCGTGCTTCAGGCTGCTCCGCGTGGGGCCGCGGCCGAGCCGGGCGGGCACGCGGTGCGAATGGACGCACTTCACCTCATCCGCGCAGCCGCCGAGTTCGCCGACACGATCGAGCGCGACGCCCAGGAGGCCGCCGTCAAGCAGATCACGCGGGCGGAGCAGGAGATCCGCGAGCGCCAGGTCACCAGCCAGCAGCAAGAGGCCGATATCCACCGGATTCGTCAGGAGAC
This sequence comes from Actinomycetota bacterium, assembly GCA_013697275.1. Classification (GTDB taxonomy): domain Bacteria; phylum Actinomycetota; class Thermoleophilia; order Gaiellales; family Gaiellaceae; genus JACCXC01. Next base: position 16,968 of record JACCXC010000062.1, read on the forward strand.
CGAGCGCCAGCGCGTCGAGATCGTCAACGCCGCGCGCAACGAGGCCCGCGAGATCCTGACGACCGCCAACCGCGACTCGTCTCAGTCGCTCCGCGAGGCAGAGTCATCCGGCGCTCGCCTGCTCGAGCAGTCCCGCCACCAGTCGACCGAGCTGACGAACGCGGCGCGCGCCGAGGTCGAGCAGACGCTTGAATGGGCTCGCGCGCAGGCGGACGTGATCGTCCAGCGCGCCCGGATGGGCGCCGAGCAGCTCCTCGCTGCCGCCGGGCATGGAAAAGGCGCCGTCAACGAGGCGATCGATGCCATCGTCCGTGCGGCCGAGGAGACGGTGCAGGCCGCACGCCGGCCCGCCCGTCCTGAGCCGGTCACCCCTCCGGCCCCCGTGCCGGCGCCTTCGCTCTCGCAGACGCCTGCGGCCGAGAAGCGTCCGCCGGCCGCGCCGGAGCGGACGGCAGGGCCCTCGGAACCCAGGCGCGACGACTCGGACGAGCAGTCCTCCGAGGGAGAAGACTCTCCGGCCTCCTAGGAGGAGCCGGAGCGCGTCAGCGTGACCGGCCGCTCCATCGTCCGCTTTCTCGCCCTCGCCGCGTTCATCGTTGCCGTTGCGATCGGCCTGTGGCTTGCCGAGGTCGATGGCCCGCTCGTCGTGCTAGGAGTCGCGCTTGCCTGGGCGATCGCGTCGCTCTACGAGTGGCTTACCTGGCGCGAGTCAGACTCCCAGTGGCCGATTTTCGACCGCGCGCCGCCCGCTCGCCACGTCGCTGCGCCTCCAGCTCCGCCACCTGGACCTTCATCCGGGCCCCGGTCGTCCTGGATGGGCGGGTTACGGAGCCGGTCGGCGGCCGGAAGTGCGCGCCCAGCCCCGCCCGTTCTCCAACAGCCCGAGCCCCAGTCCGTTTCGGAGCCAGACCCTGTTCCGGCTCCTGAACCGCAGCCAGGGCCCGAGCCTGACCTAGAGGCCGAGCCCGCACCAGAGCCCGTCCCGGAACCAGAGCCGGAGCCGGAGCCGGAGCCGGA
>JACCXC010000072.1 GCA_013697275.1 Actinomycetota bacterium
CAAGCATCGGAGGCTTCCGCTCCTCGCCTCCATCGTCCGAGGCGTCTCTTACGAAAGCGTCAGGATCGGGTGGGCCAATACGTTCGAGATGGGCGGCGGCGGTCCGTTCAAAGACAAGGCAGTGCTCGCCACCTGGACTCCCCCGGAGGCCGATGTGGAGGTGAATCTCAGTTCCGTCATCACCGAGATAGCGTTCGGCGAGGGAACGCCATCGACCGGGCAGCCGGTAGCCCCCGTTCTTGCCGAACTCAATAGGTACGTCGGGGGGCAGCGGACACGCTCCGGCCCTACGCTGAGGGGCTTTCTCCCTCCAAGGGATAGTTGCCGTCAAGATGCGCGCATGCGTCTCGCAGGCGGCTAGCTGTGGCGACGAGCGACGAGGTGCGGTCGCTTGCAACCGGCTTGCCTCGCTCGTACGAGGTGGTCGTTCGCGGCCGCGTCAAGTTCCGCGTCGGGCGGATCGTCTACCTGACGTTCTCGCGCGACGAGACGCTCATGGGCTTCGCCTTCCCCAAGGAGGAGCGGGAGGCGCTGCTCGAGACCTGGCCCGACAAGTTCATGCGACCCAAGCCCTCCGACCTTCGCTACAACTGGGCCGTCGCGCGGCTCGAGGCGATCGGTCGCGAGGAGCTCGAGGAGCTCGTGTTCGACGCCTGGAGGATGGTCGTGCCGAAGGGGCTCGCCGCCACCTCTGACGACGAGCTCCGGGCACTCGGCCGAAGCTAGTCGTCTTCGCGCCGCCGATCGCGGAAACGCCGCACCGCCTCGAGGTGGTCGACGATCGGCTTCGGGTACTCGAGCGGAGCCAGCCCGCCGTCGAGCTTCCTCGGCTCGTGGACGGCGGCTCCCTCGATCCCACGCAGCTCGGGCACGTAGCGCCGGACGTAGTCGCCCTCGGGATCGAACTTCTGTGCCTGCAGCGTCGGGTTGAAGATCCGGTAAGGGCGCGGGTCGACGGCAGTCCCGGCGACCCACTGCCAGTTGCCACAGTTGTTCGCGAGGTCGCCGTCCACGAGGTGGTCGAAGAAGTGAGCCGCGCCGAGGCGCCAGTCCAGATAGAGGTCCTTGACGAGAAAGGACGCGGTCACGAGCCGCGCCCGATTGTGCATCCACCCTTCGCGCTCGAGTTGGCGCATCCCCGCGTCGACGAGCGGGTAGCCAGTTCGACCCTCGCGCCAGGCCTCGAATGCGGCCGCGTCGTCCAACCAATCGTCACCCCTCGACTGAAGGTCGTCGTACGGCAGCCGCGGGTTGGCCGCGAGAAGCTGGGCGTAGAAGTCGCGCCACGCAAGTTGGCGGACGAACGGCTCCGCCGAGGGATCGCCGCGCAGGCGCGCCACGAGCTCGAGCGGCGAGACGCAACCGAGATGGAGGTACGGGCTGAGCCGGGAGGTCTCGTCCGCGGCGACGAAGTTATTCCGCTCGCGGTAGTGCTGCGCACCCGCGGGAAGCCAGCGCTCGGCGCGCGCTCGGCCCTCCGTCTCCCCGCCCTGAGGCAGCTCGGCAGCGGTCTTCCCGCGCGTCAGCTCCGCGAGCCTGGGAAGCGCTCCCGCGTCCAAGCCCGCGGGAAGCCGGACCGGCCCGGGGCTGGGCAGGACGAGACGGAACGTCTGACGCTGCCAGCCTCGCCAGTACCGCGTGAAGATCCGGTCCTCCCCGGTAGGCGGCACGACCGTGACGCCTGGGTGCAGGTGGAAGCCGATGCGCTCGGCCTCGAGCGCGCAGGCGAGCCGCTCCTCGCGCCGGCGTGCATAGGCACTCACGTCCGCGCTCGCGTGGACGGCCTCGGCGCCGGCCTCCCGCGCGACGCGAACCGTCTCGGCCACGACGTCTCCCTGCCGGAACACGATCGTCCCGAGCGTGCCCTCGAGGTCGCGCAAGGCGTCCAGGAGGAACCGCACGCGGTTCGGCGCGCCGAACGACGCGAGGACGGCCTCGTCGAAGACGAAGAGCGGGATGACGTGCTCCGCCGTGCGTGCGGCCTCCGCGAGCGCCGGGTGGTCGCGTGCCCGCAGGACGCGGTTCAGGAGGACGACGGCCGTTCGCAGCAAACGCTGCCTACGGCCCGAGCGTCGCCAGCTCTGTCAAGCTCGGATCAATCCCATTCATACCCCGGGGGGAGCCCAAGCGCGAAACCCATCAGGATTCCGAACACCGTCGGGCATGGGGAAACCCCACGAACGTGAGCATCGCCGGCACGAGCAACCACGTTCGATCCCACTCGGATCCTGCACCAGCCGCGGCCGCGAGCCCGAGGAAAAAGGCGTACAGGGTCAGCCAGCGGATCGCGGTGCGCATCGCGCACAAAGGCTAGCGCCACTTATTCCTAACGCTCGCAGACTTCCACGCGGCCCAGGAGACCAAGCGGGCGTCAGCGCGCGATCTCGGCTGCCGACCCGTGCATGCCGACGAACCGCGGCACGACGTCGAGCGAGCTCTCGCGCGCGCACCACGCGATGTCCGCCTCGAGCCCGGCGTTCAGGAGGTTCCGCGCGCTCTGGCTCGCGCGAAGGCCCTCCTCGGCCGAGTCGAACGACCTCGCCAGCCGAAGCGCCGCCCGCGCCGCGTCGGTCCCCTCGCCGTCGAGGAGCTCCACGATCCGCCCCGCCACGTAGGCGTCGTCCATCGCGAACTCCCCTTTCACGCCCGCGCAGAAGACCGCGACGTCCTCTCCGCTCTCTCGGGCCGCCGCGACGACGGCTGCGAGGTTCAGGAGCGAGCCGGCGAGCACGCGCTCGCAGCGGGAGGCGGCAGTCACGAGCGCGCGCGTCCCGTTCGTCGTCGAGAGGATAACCGTCTCGCCCGCGGCCTCGGCGAACTCGCTCGGCGAGTTCCCCAGGTCGAAGCCGGGGATCCGGACGCACAGACGCTCGCCCGCGAGGAGGCCGTCGCCGATCTCCCCGCGGAGCGCACGAGCCTCATCGACCTCTCCGCAGCAGAGCACGCGGCGGTAGCCCCCGGCCAGGGCCTGGGCGATCGTCGAGGTCGCGCGCAGCACGTCGACGACGATTCCGATGGGAGCCTCAGCCGCCTCGGCAGGGGTGAATGCGACGTGAACCCGCACGGCGCTTGACGTTACAGCGCGCCGATACGATGAGGTGCGGATGGCCTCGACGGAGCAGACGCAGGCGATGACCTGCTACCGCCATCCCGGTACAGAGACCGCGGTTTCCTGCTCCAACTGCGGCCGGCCCATCTGCACCGATTGCATGGTGTTCGCCTCCGTCGGGATCAAGTGCCCCGAGTGCTCCGGCCAGCCCATGGGTGCAAAGAAGGTCACGAGGCGCGCGCGGCGCGTGGCAGGCGACGCGACGGGCGGCCTTGCCACGAAGGCGCTCATCGCTCTCAACCTGGGCGTCTTCCTGCTCCAGATCTCCCAGGGCGACCTGCGCGGGATCGACAGCACGGTCTTCGAGAAGGGCGCGCTCCGCGGACTCGAGGTGGCTGAAGGCGAATGGTGGCGCCTCGTCACGGCGGGCTTCCTGCACATCGGGCCGATCCACATCCTCTTCAACCTGCTCATGCTCTACTGGTTCGGGACGCCGCTCGAGACACTCCTCGGACGCGGGCGGTTCCTGGCCGTCTACGGGATCGCCATCCTCGCGGGATCGACCGGCGCGCTCCTCCTGACCGGAGCGTTCGACGTGACGGTCGGCGCCTCTGCCGGGGTCTTCGGCATCCTCGGCGCCGGGCTCGTGCTCGAGCGCCGCGGGATCAACGTCTTCGGCGGAGCCGCCCTCGCGGTCGTCGTCTTCAATATCGCGTTGAGCTTCCTCCTGAACAACATCTCGATCGGCGGCCACGTGGGCGGCCTGGTCGGCGGGGCGCTCGCGATCACCGCGCTCAGCCAGTTCGGCCGGGCCCACGCCGCCTATGCGCGGATCACCGCGGTGAGCATCGCCAGCCTCGTGGCCATCGCGGTCGCGACGGTCGTGATCGCATACGCCCGCGTGCGCGGGTACGCCTAGCTAGCCGCCGACCGCGGCAGCTGTGACGCCGGCTTCGCTGAGCGCAGCCTGGGCCGCAGCTAGCCGGGCGAGCGGCACGCGGTAGGGCGAGCAAGACACGTAATCCAGCCCGAGGGCGTGGCAGAAGGCGACCGACTTCGGGTCCCCCCCGTGCTCGCCGCAGATGCCGAGCTTGATCTCGGGCTTGACGGCTCGAGCCCGCTCGATCGCCAGCTTCATCAGATCCCCCACCCCACTCTGGTCGAGCGTTGCGAACGGGTTGTCCTCCAGTACGTCGTTCTCGAGGTAGTGGGCGAGGAACCCGGCCTCGGCGTCGTCGCGCGAGAAGCCGAGCGTCGTCTGGGTCAGGTCGTTCGTCCCGAAGGAGAAGAAGTCGGCCTGCGCGGCGATCTCATCCGCGCGAACGCATGCCCGCGGGAGCTCGATCATCGTCCCGACGAGGTACTCGATCTCGCGCTCGGCCTGCTCGAGCTCGGCTGACGCCGTGTCGAGGGTCAGCTCGCGTAGGCGCCGGAGCTCCTCGGCGAACCCGACGAGCGGGTGCATGATCTCGACGAGCGGGGCGTCGCCGGTTCGCTCCTCGACTGCGAGCGCCGCCCGGATGATCGCCTGGACCTGCATCGTGTAGATCTCCGGAAAGAGGAGCCCGAGCCGGCAGCCGCGTGTCCCGAGCATCGGGTTCGCCTCGGTCAGGGCGCGGATCCGTGCAGCCATCTCGGGCGACTCGGCCTCCTCCAGGGGCGGCAGGAACTCGTGCAGCGGCGGATCGAGGAGCCGAATGGTCACGGGACACCCGGCCATCGCCTCGAAGATCCCCTCGAAGTCCTCTTGCTGGAAGGGCAGCAGCTCCGACAGCGCTGCGCGCCGCTCCTCCTCCCCGCGGGCCATGATCATCGCTCGCATGTGGGGAAGCCTGTCCTCCGCCATGAACATGTGTTCGGTCCGGCAGAGCCCGATCCCCTCGGCCCCGAACTCCCGCGCCTTCGCCGCATCTTCGGGCGTATCGGCGTTCGCGCGCACCTTGAGCCGCCGCACGTCGTCAGCCCAGCCGAGGATCGTCTCGAAGTCCTCGTTGATCTGCGGGGGCACGAGGTCGACGTCCTCGAGGATCACGTCGCCCGACCCGCCGTCGATCGTGATCATGTCCTCCTCGGTGAGCTCCCGCCCGCCGATCGAGGCGACGCGCCGCTCGAGGTCGATCGAGAGCGCCTCGCAGCCGGCGACGCAGGGCTTGCCCATCCCACGCGCCACGACGGCCGCATGCGACGTCATCCCCCCGTGCGCCGTCAGGACGCCGCGGGCCTGGATCAGCCCGTGGATGTCGTCCGGGGTCGTCTCGCGCCGAACGAGGATCACGTCCTCGCCGGCCTTTCCGCGCTCTTCGGCACTGTCGGCGTCGAGCGCGACCCTCCCCTTAGCAGCGCCCGGTGAGGCGTTCAGCCCCTTGGCCGCCGCCTCGTACTCGGCGCGCGGGTCGATCATCGGATGGAGGAGCTGGTCGAGCTGAGCGGCCTCGATGCGTGCGATCGCTTCCTCGCGTGAGATCAACCCCTCCTCGACCATCTCGACGGCGATCCGAAGAGCGGCCACGGCGGTCCGCTTGCCCGACCGCGTCTGGAGGATATAGAGCTGTCCTTCCTCCACGGTGAACTCGACGTCCTGCATCTCGCGATAGTGCTCCTCGAGGCGCCGGAGCGTGTCCGCCAGCTGCTCGTAGGCCTCCGGAAGCCGCCCGCTCATCCTGTCGAGTGGCTCCGGTGTCCGGATGCCGGCCACGACGTCCTCCCCCTGCGCATTCACGAGGAACTCGCCCCAGATGCCGGCTTCGCCGGTCGAGGGGTCACGCGTGAAACAGACGCCCGTGCCGGAGTCCTCTCCCTTGTTCCCGAAGACCATCTGGACGACGTTCACGGCAGTCCCGAGGTCGTCCGGGATCTCGTTCGCCCGGCGGTAGACCTGGGCGCGGGGCGTGTTCCATGAGTCGAAGACTGCGCGGGTGGCTCGCTCGAGCTGTGCTCGGGGATCCTGGGCGAATTCACGCCCGGTTCCCTCGCGGTAGAGCTCCTTGAATCGGCCCACGAGCTCACGCAGGTCGTCGGCCGAGAGATCGACGTCCTGCGAGACGCCTCGTGCGCGCTTCCGCTCGTCGAGAGCGTCCTCGAAGCGGTGCGGGTCGACGCCGTCCACCACCTCGCCGTACATCTGGACGAGCCGCCGGTAGGCGTCGTAGGCAAAGCGCGCGTTCCCCGTCGAGCGGGCCAGGCCTTCGGCGGCCACGTCGTTCAGGCCCAGGTTCAGGATGGAATCCATCATTCCGGGCATCGAAACGGCCGCTCCGGAGCGCACCGAAACGAGGAGCGGGTCGTCGGAGTCGCCGAAGCGCTTGCCCGTCGCCTCCTCGAGGCGGCCCAGGTGCTCGTCGATCTCCTCCTCGAGCCCCTCCGGCAGTTCCCGGCCGTTCTTCATGTACTCCACGCAAGCCGCTGTCGAGACCGTGAACCCGGTCGGCACGGGGATGCCGAGGGCGGTCATCTCGGCGAGCCCGGCGCCCTTGCCCCCGAGGAGCTCGCGGCCCGCGTCGGCGCCGTCGGCGAAGCTGTAGACGTACCTCGTCATGAGCCGCGGAATCTTCGCACGCAGCGCGCCTTCCACGCTAGGAGGGGCTAGGAAGGGGAAAACCCGGAGCGATTTGACACAATGGTCTCAAAGGGCAGCCGATCCGTCCTGTGCGGCCGGGGCCGGCGTCTTCGACAGTTCCCGGCGAGGTGCGTGTGCAGCTCCACGACTCTCGAACGTTCGGCGGCGGGATTGTGGCCTCAGCGCTGGTGCTCTTGGTCGTCGCGATCCCGACGGCTGCGGGGGGGCCGCCCGAGCCGACCTTGGCAGTGGCGATCGCCGGCGACGGCAGGGTCACGAGCAGTCCGCAGGGGATCCGGTGCCTGCCAACCTGCTCGGCAACCTTCGCGGCTGGGACAACGGTGGTGCTGACCGCGGCAGCCGATGATCTCTCGACCTTGCTTGGGGTGACGCCTGCGCCGGCGTAGACGGGCCGACCTGCGAGCTTACGATCGAGACGGACGCGGCGGTTGAGGCCATCTTCCAGGAGGAGCCACCGCCCCCGCCACCGGGCCCGCCTCCGCCGCCACCGGGCCCGCCCGGTCCACCTTCGAACCCGCCCCCTCCCCCTCCGAATCCCCCGCCTGTGGCCAGGGCCGTTCGCCGCGATCGACCGGATCATCCGTGGACTGCCGTGGGCGAACATCGCGTTCAACGCGCCGACCACCATGAGCCTCGGCGACTCGGTCGTCGTGCAACTCCTGCTGTCGGCGAAACAGCCAATTCTGGTCCGCGCGGGCGTCGGACTTCGTGGAGGACAACTGGCAGTGGTTGTGGACGGCAATCCTGATACCGATCGCCGGATGGGCTCTCCACAAGCGGAGGAATCGAACCTCACCTGCGAGCTAAAGGGTTTAGCGCGACACCTTGAAGGTCTGCATCGCCGCTCCGAAGTCATCCTCGTAGGCCTTGAGCTGCTCGGGCAACGTGGTGAAGCTGAGGATGTAGGACGTCCCGTCCACGATCAGGCCGTACTGCGTGGTCGAGACCTCGACCGCGCTTCCTTCCGCCTTGAACCTCTGTTGGAAGCGGAGACGGACGGCCTCGCCGGCGTCCAGGTCGACGCGGTCTTCCTTGATCTCGCTCGTGACGGTCGGCACCTTCTCGATCTCGGCGACGGCTGCCTCGGCAAGGTCGTCGAGCGAAGCTCCTTCCGCACCACCCGCCACGATGATGTTCAGGTTCGTCGCGAAGCCCTTCTTCACGTCTGGGTCGAAGGCGAAGAACTTGATCGGTGACTTGGGCCCCGAGACCGCCTCGAGGTACGGCGCGATCGACGGGTTCTCCCCGCCGAGCTCTTGCATCTCCTTGTCCGAAAGAACCTCGCCGGGCGAGACGGCGCGCCAGTCGTCTGGCAGCCCGATGGCGATTCCGTGCTCCTTGACCACGTGCCGCGTCATCCCTGCGGCCGGCTCCGGAGAGCCTCCGCCGTCACCACCACCGTCGTCGCCGCCGCACGCGGCGAGTCCGAGCAGAAGCGCGAGGACGACGAGAACCCGCATCAGCGCCGTCGGAAGATCGGGCGCTCGCTGACCCAGGCGACGAGGCGAACGGCCATCCACAGCGGGGTAAGGATTCCATAAAAAACGGTCAACGCCGCGGCGAGGATCGCCATCCAGAGCGACCAGCGCCACAACGGGATCGGCTGCGGGTCGCTCGTCAGGCCGAAACCGCCTTCGCGTCGAGGCGCCTCTGCTCCACGAGACGGATGATGCGGTGGGCCGTCTCCTCGATCGCGGAGTTCGAGACCTCGAGCACCGGACAGCCGAGACGCCGGTGGATCGCCTCGGCCTGCTCGAGCTCCTCGTAGATCTCGAGCAGCGCGGCGTAGCGCTTCGGCCCGCGCATCTGGCGCGCCCGCTCGGTGCGGATCTCGTGCAGCGCCTCCGCGTCGATCGTCAGGCCGACCACCCGGGCGGGCTCCACGTCCCAGAGCTCGGCGGGGGGGTCGATCCCGCGCACGATCGGGATGTTCGCGGTCTTGTAGCCCAGGTACCCCAGGTAGATCGAGAGCGGCGTCTTCGAGCTGCGGGAGACGCCGACGAGCACGATCTCGGCCTCGCTCAGCCCGTGTGCGGCGACACCGTCATCGAAGCGGACGGCGAACTCGATCGCGCGCATCCGCTTGAAGTAGGCCGAGTCGAGGACGGGCCGCGGGCCCGGCTCCATCCGCGCGGGCAGGCCCGAGACCCGGGCGACGGCGTCGATCGGATGGCCGAGCAGGTCGCAGTAGTGCACGCGATAGCGCTTGCAGAGCGCCCGCATCTGCTCCCGGTAGCCGGTGTCGACGAGCGTGTAGAGCATGACCGCCCTACGCCCGCGTGCTCGCGCAGCCGCGAGCTCGACGTCGTCGGCGCTCAGGATCCGGGGGTGGCGGATGACGTCGAACGAGAGGTCGGGGAACTGGTCCTCGACCGCCTTGGCGAGCTTCGCGGCCGTCTCCCCCGTCGAGTCCGAGATGACGTGGAGCTCGACGACCTCGCTCATCGCGGGATCTGCGAAAGGTCGCCTAGAAGGCCGACGGCGTCGCGCACGTCGAGGAGGAGCCGCAGACGGTTGGCCCGGACGGCCTCGTCTTCCGCCATCACCAGCACCTCGTCGAAGAACCTGTCGACGGGCGGGCCGAACTCGGAGGCAGCGGCAAGCGCCTTCGTGAACGCGCGCTCGGCCACCGCCGCCTCGATCCGGGGAGCGACGGCGCCGAGCGTCTCGACGAGCGCAAGCTCGGCCGCGTCGGTGGCGAGCTTCGGGTCGAGGGCCGGCGCGGCACCATCGGCCTTTCCCGCGAGCCGGTTCGCGCGGTCGTATGCGGTGTACGCGCGGGCGAACGACTCGTCTTCGACCTCCGTGGCCAGCGTCCGCGCCAGGCGCGCCACCGCCCCGAGCTCCTCGACCGAAGCCGCACGCGCGGCACGCACGAACTCGACCGGGACGTCGAGCAGCCCCTCGAGGCGCTCGAGCACGAAGCCGGTCACGTCGGAGGGATCGTCGGTGACCTCTGCGCTCTGCGCGGCGAGCTGGGTCAGCGCCTGCTGCACGAGCCGCGGGAGCTCGATCTCGAGCCCTCCTTCGACGGCGAGGCGGCAGAGGCCGATCGCGGCACGCCGGAGGCCGTACGGGTCACGCGAGCCGGTGGGCCGTTCGCCGAGGGCGAAGGCAACGGTCAGGTTGTCGATCTTGTCCGCTGCGGAGACGACTCGCCCGGCCGCCGTCCGGGGAAGGGGCCCGCCGGCGGCGTCAGGCAGGTAGTGCTCCTCGATTGCGGCCGCGACGGCCTCGGGGATGCCGGCCTGCCGGGCGTACACGCCACCCATGAACCCTTCGAGCTCGGCGAACTCGTGCACCATCGTCGAGACCTGGTCAGCCTTGGCGAGCCTCGCGGCCTCGCGGGACGGCTCACCGCCGCCGAGGAGCTCGCAGAGCGCCCGGAGGCGCTCGGCCTTGTCCGCGAAGGTGCCTGCCCTTGCGTGGAAGCGCACCGAGTCGAGCCTGCCCGCCATCCCTTCGATTCCCAGCTCGACGTCGCGCGCGTACGAGAAGGCTGCGTCGTCCAGTCGTCCGCTGAGAACGTTCTCGTTGCCGCGCACGATCAGATCCGGATCGCCGCCGTTCGCCACGAACGCGAAGCGGCCCGGCCCAAGCGGGAAGTAGCGCTGGTGCGATTGCATGACGGTCTCGATCACGCGCAGCGGCAGCTCGAGGAAGCGCTCGTCGTAGCGCCCGGTCAGGACGAACGGGCGCTCGACCAGGTGCACGACCTCGGCGAGGACGCCTCGCGGGTCGCTCCACTCGCCGACATCCTCGAGGGCACGGAGAATTTCGGCCCGTCGAACCTCCTGGTCTGGCTCGACCCCCGCATTGCGGAGCGCCTCCGCGTAGTCGCCGGCGCTTCGGATCTCGACTTCGTGCGAGGTGAAGCGGTGCCCCGAAGAGCTGCCGCCCACGCGAACGCCTTCGAGGGCCACCGGGATCGTCGTCTCGTCCAGCTTCGCGCAGAGCCAGCGAATGGGGCGCGGGAAGCGCAGGCCGCTCCCGTCCCAGCGCATCGTCTTCGGAAAGGCGAGTCCACGCACGAGCGCCGCGAGCGCGTCCGGAAGGACCTCGGCCGTCGGCCGGCCTTCGATCCGCTTCGTCGCCCAGACGAACCCCTCCGCGCGCTCGAGCTCTCCCGCGGCGAGGCCGTTCGAACGCGCGAAACCTTCGGCGGCCTGCGTCGGATGCCCTCCCGGGTCGAAGGCGATCTGCTCGGAGGGCCCGCGCCTGCGCTCGACGCGATCCTCTTCCCGCTCGGCGACGTCGTGCAGGACGAACGCGATCCGCCGTGGCCCGACGAGCACGTTGAGCTCCCCGTCTCCGACATGTGCCCGCACAAGGTCCGGAAGCTGTTCGGCCGCGGTCTCACAGACCACCGCGGGGAGCTCCTCGCAGCCGATCTCAAACAGGAGCGACGGCACGGTCCTCCAGGTAGGCGAGCGCGACGCGCCGGGCGAGTGCCCGGACGCGGCCGATATAGGAGGCTCGCTCGGTCACGGAGATGGCGCCACGCGAGTCGAGCAGGTTGAACGTATGCGAGCACTTCAGGACGAGGTCGTAGGCGGGAACCGGGAGGCCCTTCTCGAGCAGGCGCTCGCACTCCCGCTCGTCCTCCTCGAAGCGGCGCGTGAGCAGAGTGACGTCGGCCTCCTCGAAATTGTAGACCGACCACTGGCGCTCGTTCTCGCGGTAGACGTCTCCCCAGGTCACTCCTGGCGCCCACTCCAGGTCGAACGCGCTCGTCCTGTTCTGTAGATACATGGCCAGCCGCTCGGTGCCGTAGACGATCTCGGCTGTGATCAGGTCGAGATCGAGCCCGCCGAGCTGCTGGAAATAGGTGAACTGCGTCACCTCGAGCCCGTCGATCCAGACCTCCCACCCCAGTCCCCAGGCGCCGAGCGTCGGACCCTCCCAGTCGTCCTCGACCAGACGGACGTCATGATCGACGGGATCGATCCCGAGTGCCTCCAGGGAGGCGAAGTAGACGTCGAGCACATCGTCCGGCGCGGGCTTGAGGACGACCTGATACTGCCAAAACTGCTGGAAACGGTAGGGATTCTCGCCGTAGCGCCCGTCCGAAGGCCGAAGGGACGGCTCGACGTACGCCGCCTTCCAGGGCTCAGGCCCGAGGCAGCGTAAGAAGGTCGCCGGGTTGAACGTCCCGGCTCCGACCTCGGTGTGGTACGGCTGCTGGATGACGCAGCCGTAGTCGGCCCAGAAGCGCTCCAGCCGGAGGATCATCTCCTGGTAGGTCGGCGCGCTCATCGGCGACACCCTTACACGCGCTGGGCGAGCGTCCGGAGGCGGAAGCCGCCGTGGAACTCGTACGAGGACTCGACGACGCGAAGCGCGTCCCGGCGGGCGCGCTCGGACAGCGCCGCGCCGGGCGCGTCCGCGAGCGGCCGTTCGAGGAGCGCTCGCAGCCCGCCGAACCCCTCGGCCGAGACCGGAAGCGATCCGGCCTCGCAGGCCTCGCAGACGCCGCCGCCTGCCTGGGGCGAAAAGGCGACGAGGCCTGTCTCCTCCCCGCACGAGGCGCAGCCGGCCAAATGGGGCAGGTAGCCCGAGAGCCAGAGGAGCTTGAGCTGGAAGGAGAGGAGCAGCGGGTCGAGGCCCGGCACGGCCGGAAGGGCCACGGCAGTGGTGTCCAGGAGGTCGAGGAAGCGTGTCAGCGCGTGGAATGCGCGGGGGTTCTCCTCGCCTTCGATGAAGAGCCGAAGCATCGCCTCGAGACCGACGTGCCCGGCCGCCATCCGGTAGGCGTCCGTCCGGCTCGCGTCGTGGGAGCGCAGGAGCGAGGCGCCCGTGACGGTGTGGAGCTCCCCCCTCCCCTCGTGCAGGACGAGCTCGACGTGGCTGAACGGCTCGAGCCGGGCCCCGAAGCGCGACGACGTCTTCCGTGCGCCTTTCGCGATCGCACCGATGCGCCCGCGTTCGAGCGTGTAGAGGTGCAGAATGCGGTCGGCCTCGCCGTAGCGGATCGAGCGCAGGACGACCGCCTCCGTCTTCCAGCTGCGGGCGGCCACCCGGCCAGTCTAGACGGGGGCTCGGTGGGTGAAATATCCGCATTAGCGGGTACGTTCCGTAGTGCGGTGGCCAGGATCCAGATGTACAGCACGGCCTGGTGCGGGTACTGCGTGCGCGCCAAGATGCTGCTCGAGGAGCGGGGGCTCGACTTCGAGGAGATCCGTGTCGACTCGGACCCGGAGTTCCGCGGGAAGCTCGAGGAGCTCACGGGTGGCTGGACCGTCCCGCAGATCCTGATCGACGGCAAGCCGATCGGCGGCTACAGCGAGCTCTGGCAGCTCGACCGCGACGGCGAGCTCGACAAGCTCGCCGCCTAGATCCGGCGGGCTAGGGTCCTGTGCGCCGGAGCGATCTGGCCGGCCACCGAGCTCTCAACGCGGATCCGGCTGACAGGTCGGGCAGAACCACGTCCCTCGTCCGGCGACCCGGGTCTTCACGATCGGGGTCGCACACCTCTCACACGGCTCGCCCTCGAGGCCGTAGACCTTGAATGCCTTCTGCATCCGCCCCTTTCGGCCATTCGGGTCGCGGAAGGTGCTGAGTGTCGCACCCTGGCGCGCGATGCCAAGCCCGAGAACTTGCCTCACCGTCTTGCGAAGGGCAGCGACCTCTTGCCGGGCCAGCTCGCCAGCAGGTCGCTGTGGGTGGATCCGGGCGCGCCAGAGAGCCTCGTCCGCGTAGATGTTCCCCACGCCGGCGACCGCGCGCTGGTCGAGAAGCGCTCCTTTGATGGGGGCCGAACGCCCGGCCAGCGCGCGCGCAAACACCGCGGTCGTGAACGCGCCTTCCAGAGGCTCATCGCCGATTCGAGCTGACAGGTAGGCATCGAGCTCGCCTGGCTCGAGCAGGAGCCAGGTGCCGAAGCGGCGGACATCGCGGAAGGCGACGTCCGACCCGTCGTCTAGATTGACAACGGCACGCCGGTGCGGGTCCGGCCCGACCGCGGCGGGGTGTTGGAAGCTTCCGGTCATGCGGAGATGGACGAGGAGGTGACGGCCGCTCTCGAATGCGAAGATCAAGTACTTGCCACGGCGACGCACGTCTCGGACGACCTCGCCGGCGAGTTCAGCCGCAACGACCTCGGGTGGCTCCGGACGCGTCAGCCGGCCGTCATGGATCTCGACGTGGTCGAACCTCCGGCTGCGCAGCTTGAGCGCGAGCTGTGAGCGGATCGTCTCGACCTCGGGAAGCTCGGGCACGACCGATGGGCGCCGTTAGCGGACGATGTCGAGGATGACCGGGTGCGGCTCTGGAGGCTCGGGCCCCACTTGGTAGCACGCCTGCAACTCGGCGACAGCTCGGGCGGCCGCCGTCTCGTCCGCTGCGTAAACCGACGCAAGCGGCGCGCCGGCCTCGACGCGGTCACCGCGCTTGGCGCAGCAGACGATGCCGACCGCGTGGTCGATCGGGTCGTCCTTCGTCATCCGCCCGGCGCCAAGGCGGAGCGACGCCCGGCCTACGTTCGTGGTCGCTATCGCTTGGACGTAGCCGTCCGTCGGCGCAGGCGCGTCGCGCGCGACTGGCGCTGACGGCAGCGCCTCGAGGTCGGGGTCGCCCCCCTGCGCACGGATCCACCGCTCGTACGCGACGTGCGCCGCGCCGTCCCCGATCGCGGCCTCGGCTCGCGCGCGGCCCTCCTCGGCGTCGACGCCAAGGTCGGAAAGCGCGAGGAGATGGCCCGCGGCGCTGAGGACGAGCTCGCGCAGGTCGGGCGGCCCCTCCCCGTGCAGCGTCTCCACCGCCTCGCGGATCTCGAGCGCGTTTCCGACTGCGTGCCCAAGCGGCTGGTCCATGTCCGTCAGCTCGCAGACCACCTCGCGGCCGGCTTCGCGGCCGAGGTCGACCATCGCCTGGGCAAGCTCGCGCGCCGCTTCGAGGGTCTTCATGAACGCTCCGTCTCCCACCTTGACGTCGAGGACGATCGCGTCCGCGCCGGCGGCGATCTTCTTGGACATGATGCTGGACGCGATCAGCGACACGTTGTCCACTGTCGCGGTGACGTCCCGGAGGGCGTAGAGCCGCTTGTCGGCCGGGACGAGGTCACCGGTCTGGCCGATGATCGCCATCCCGGTCTGCCTCACTTGCTGGATGAACTCGTCCTGGCCGAGGTCGATCCGCATCCCGGGAATCGATTCGAGCTTGTCGAGAGTCCCGCCCGTGTGACCGAGCCCGCGACCGCTCATCTTCGCGAAGGGAACTCCGCAGGCCGCGACGACCGGCCCGATCACGAGGGACGCCTTGTCGCCCACGCCTCCGGTCGAGTGCTTGTCGACCACCCGGCGGCCGAGCGCGGAGAGGTCGATCGTCTCGCCGCTTTGCACCATCGCGTCCGTGAGGGCATGCGTCTCGGCAGCCGAGAGCCCTCGGAAGAACACGGCCATGCAGAAGGCGGCCATCTGGTAGTCCGGGATCTCGTCCCGCACGTAGGCGAGGACGAACTCCCGGATCTCGTTGCGGGAGAGCTCCTCGCCGTCGCGCTTGCGCTCGATCAGCTCGGCCGGGCGGACGGCGAGCGCTTCGGCCTCGGCGCCGGTCACGGCTCGACGATCGGCTGACCGGGAGTCCGCCGGCCTGGAGCTTTCCCGCCGAGCCAGGCGTTCACGGTCGCGCCCACGTCTGCGAACTCGCCTTCGTGCACCCGGCCGGCGGCGTTCTTGCCCTCGACATACGCGAGGAGCAGTGCGTGCTCGCGCGAGTGGTCGGTCGAGGCCGTCGTCGGGTCGCAGCCGTGATCCGAGGTCAGGATCAAGAGGTCGCCCGAACGGAGCGCGTCGAGCAGGTCCGGCAGCCGGCGGTCGAAGTCCTGCAGGCAGCGATGGAAGTTCTCGGGATCGTTCCGATGCCCCCAGAGCATGTCCGTTTCAACGAGGTTCGTGAAGACGAAGCCTTCGTCGAGCGTGCGCAGGAGCTCTTCGGTCTTGACGATCCCCTCGGTGTTCGACTTCGTCGGGTGCGACTCGTCGACGTCCACCCCCGCAAAGATGTCGCTGATCTTCCCCACGCCGTGCACTTTCGCGCCACCTTCCCGCGCGAGCGTCAGATAGTTCGGCTGGCGCGGCCTGAGCGACCAGTCGTGACGGTTCGTTGTCCGGGTGTAGTTGCCCGGGTCGCCGACGAAGGGCCGCGCGATCACCCGCCCGACTGCATGTGTCCCGGTCAGGACCTCCCGCGCGATCTCACAGGCCGAGTACAGCTCGTCCAGCGGGATCGTTTTCTCGTGCGCGGCGATCTGGAAGACCGAGTCGGCGGACGTGTAGACGATCCACTTCCCGGTCTGCTGGTGCTCCTCGCCGAGCTCCTGGATGATCTCCGTCCCCGAGGCGGGCTTGTTCCCGATCACGCCGCGCCCCGTCCGGTGCGCGAACTCCTCGATTACGCCGCCGGGGAACCCATGCGAGTAGGTCGGCATCGCGACCGGAGTCACGATCCCCATGAGCTCCCAGTGGCCTGTCGTCGTGTCCTTGCCCTTGGAGCGCGAGAGGAGCCGGCCTGCCACGGCGGGAGCGCCGGGCTGCGGCGGGCAGCCCTCGAGCTCCTCGACGTTTCCGAGTCCAAGTGCCTCGAGGTTGGGGAGGTCGAGGCCGCCGACCGCGCGCGCCACGTTTCCGAGGGTGTCCGAGCC
>JACCXC010000094.1 GCA_013697275.1 Actinomycetota bacterium
CAGCAAGACCCCGAGCCGACGGAGGAGGGCTCGCCGATCCCGGATCCCGAGGCGGACGAACCGGGCGCCGAAGACATGCCTGCGGGCGACTAGGTGCCCGAGCCCGTACGCGCGGCGGGCGGCGTCATCCGCCGCGGGCGCGAGTTCGCCCTTGTCCACCGGCCGCGCTACGACGACTGGACGCTGCCGAAGGGGAAGGTCGAGCGGGGCGAAACGGATGAGGACTGCGCGGTGCGCGAAGTACGGGAGGAGACCGGCCTACGTTGCCGGGTCGGGCGTGAGATCGGGAAAACACGCTACGAGGACGGGGCGGGCCGGCCCAAGGTCGTGCGATTCTTCGAGCTGACCGTCGTAGACGGCAAGTTCGCCCCAAGCGACGAGGTCGACGAGCTGCGCTGGGTCTCGCCCGACGAGGCCCACGAGCTCCTCTCCTACGAGGGCGAGCGCCACATGCTTCGCCGGGCTTAGACCCCGCGCGGAGAGCGGTCTTCGAGCGCCACGCGCATGAGGTCGCGGATCGAGAGGATCCCGACGGCGCGGTCTCCGTCCACCACCGGAAGGTGTCGAAAGCCGCCATGGATCATGAGCGACGCGGCGTGATCGGTCTCGTCGCCAGACTCGATCGTCTCCGGATGGCGCGTCATCCAGTCGGAGACCCGGGCGTCCTCGCGCAGGCCGCCCGCGACGGCCTTCAGGAGGTCGCGCTCCGTCAGGATCCCGCTCAGCCGCTCGCCGTCCAGCACGACGACGGCACCCACCCCGCGTTCGGCCATCCGCCGGGCCGCCTCGGTGAGCGGCGCGTCCGGCTCGATCGAGAGAAGGTCCCGCGTCATGTGATCAGCGACGGTCGGCACCGCGTCGCGATCCTACCCGCCCGGGTGCTACGCGACCGGCTCGGAAGCTTCCCGCGTGAGCGGCTCGAACTTGTAGCCGACGCCGTAGCGCGTCTGGATGAACGTGTGCTCGGGCGACTGCGTCTCGAGCTTGTCGCGAAGCTTGCGCACGAAGACGTCGACCGTTCGGTCGCGCCGTGTCTGTCGCCTGCCCCAGATCTTCTGCAGGAGCTCGTCGCGCGTCACCACACGGCCCCGCTCGAGCGCCAGGGCATAGAGGAGCCGAAACTCCGTCGGCGTAAGCTCCAGGCTCTGTCCGTCGATGTAGGCCTGCACGTTCAGGGGGTCGATGCGCAGCTCGTCAGCCTCGATCGGCTCGCCGCGCTCGTCGCTCTGGCCCCGCACCCCTCGCCGGGCCGCAGCGCGGACGCGCGCCACGAGCTCCTTCATCGAGAAGGGCTTGACCAGATAGTCGTCCGCCCCGATCTCGAGCGCGTGCACCCGGTCGTGCTCCGTCCCGCGGGCGCTCACGACGACGATGGGAGTCCCGATCCCCTCGGCCCGCGCCGTCTCGAGGAGCTTCCAGCCGTCCAGGCCCGGGAGCATCAGGTCGAGCACGCAGACGTCCGGATGCTCGTAGCGCAGGCGCGCGAGGCCAAGCTCGCCCTTGTTCACCCAGACCGGGTCGAAGCCCGCGCTGACGAGGTGGCGTGACATACCGTCGGCGATCACTTCGTCGTCCTCGATGATCAGGACTTTGGACACCCGCTCACGATAATGACGGCCGGATTGGGTTCCGGGGGTCTCCCGGTGGTGAAGGAATGGTGAACGAGCGGTGAACCGACTGTGGAAACGGCTACGCGGCGGCGAACCGGACGCCGTGGCCGTTCGCGAAGCGCCGACTCGAGGAATCGAGCTCGACCTCCAGGCAGAACGCGGGCGCCGGCTCGTCGAGGAGAGCCGCGAGTTCGTGCTCGTACTCGACCACGAGGATCGCGTCGTCGCCTCGAGCCGGCGCGCGCGTGAGGCGCTCGAGGGCCTGGTCGTTGGCGCGCGCGTGAGCGAGGAGATGCTCCGCTCGGGCTCGTCGAGGACGCCGTTTCGCGTCGAATACGAGGTGGGCGGCCGATCGGAGACGCTCCTCTACCTCAGCGACCCCGGCGATCTCGCGGCATACGAGGAGCTCCGGGCCGGCTTCACGGCAGCGGTCTCGCACGAGCTCCGCACGCCGCTCGCCCGGCTCCTGGCGCTCCTCGAGACCGCACTCCTCCCGGACGCAGACACGGAGCAGCTGATCGACCTTGCCCGGCGGGAAATCGGCGAGATGGCCGAGCTGATCGACGACGTCTTCTTCCTCAGCGAGCTCGAGTCGGGTCGGGAGATCGTCGGGTTCGGGTCGACGCGCGCCCTCCCGATCCTCGCGGACGTCGCCGAACGGTCTGCCGACAAAGCCGCTCGAGCCGGCGTCCGGATCGTGATCGATGCGGAGAGGAACGTGGAGCTGCCCCTGCGCCAGCGCATGATCCGGGTGGTCGCGACGAACCTCGTCGACAACGCCGTCCGCTATGCGGGGCCGGGCGCAACGCTGACCCTCTCTGCCCGGCACGAGGACAACGGCGCCGCGATCCTCCAGGGGGCCGACGACGGCGTCGGCGTGGCCGAGACCGATCTTCCGCGCCTCTTCGAGCGCTTCTACCGCGCCGACCGGGCGCGGGCGTCTCGCGGAACGGGTCTCGGCCTCGCGATCGTGAAGCATGTCGTGACTGCTGCGGGTGGACACGTGGAAGCTGCGGGAGGGCGCGGCGAGGGCCTGACCGTGCGCTGCGTCTTCCCGGCAGAGCCGATGGGATAGCCGGCTCTCTTCACCACCTGTTCACCGGCCGTTCACAACCTTTCAGCCCACGTCGGTTCCCCAGGCCGAAACACTCGGGCCGATGAAACGACTTGAAAGGAGAACAGTGGGATTTCGCCTTACCCCCAGGCTTGTCCTTCTCGCTCTCCTCGTCACCCTCGTCGCGACACTGGCCGCCGGATGCGGCCGTGACGACGAGAGCGACGGGGCCAACACTGCGGCTTCCGAGACGGACACGGGCGGCGGCGGCGAGGAGCTTTCGGGCGACATCGAGGCCGACGGCTCGAGCACGGTCGGCCCACTCACGACTGCGGCTGCCGAGCTCTTCCGCGAAGAGCAGTCAGGCGTGAACGTCACGGTCGGAACCTCCGGGACGGGCGGCGGCTTCGAGCGCTTCTGCGCCGGAGAGACCGACATCTCGGATGCCTCGCGACCGATCAAGGATGATGAAGAGGTGCCGATCTGCGAGGAGAAAGGGGTCGAGTACATCGAGTTCGAAGTCGCGGTCGACGCGCTCACCATCGCTGTCAACTCCGAGAACGACTGGGCGACTTGTCTCACGACCGAGCAGCTCAACG
This sequence comes from Actinomycetota bacterium, assembly GCA_013697275.1. GTDB lineage: Bacteria > Actinomycetota > Thermoleophilia > Gaiellales > Gaiellaceae > JACCXC01. The sequence goes on from JACCXC010000094.1 coordinate 3,264, forward strand.
CGATCTGGGAGCCGGGCTCGAAGATCAAGAACTGGAAGGACGTTCCGGGCGGCGACTTCCCCGACGAATCGATGAGCCTGGCCGGGCCGGGCACCGACTCGGGCACGTTCGACTACTTCACCGACGAGATCAACGGCGAAGAGGGCGCGAGCCGCTCCGACTACACAGCGAGCGAGGACGACAACGTGATCGTCCAGGCCGTCGCCGGCGAGAAGGGCGCGCTCGGCTACTTCGGCTACACGTACTACGAAGAGAACCAGGACACGCTCAAGGCGGTCGAAGTCGACTCGGGCGACGGGTGCGTGGCTCCCAGCGTCGAGACGGCGCAGGCCGGCGAGTACACGCCGCTCGCTCGCCCGCTCTTTGTCTACGTCAAGAAGGAGTCCCTGGAGCGGCCCGAGGTGAAGGAGTTCATGCGCTTCTACCTCGAGAATCTCGACACGATCGCCGAGACGGCGCAGTTCATCCCACTTACCGAGGAACAGACGGCTGAGCAGATGACGAAGTACGACGAGGCCGTGGGCTCGTAGCGTTGGCCACCCGCGAGGCCGCTTACGGCCCGCAGCCCGGTATCCGGCTGCGGGCCGAGTCCCGGCGCTGGAGCGAGGACGTCGTCAAGGGCGTCCTCGCTCTCTGTGCTCTCGTTTCGGTTGCGACCACGGTCGGGATCGTGATCGCGCTCCTCGAGCCGTCGATCGAGTTCTTCGGGGAGGTCTCGGTCGTCGACTTCTTCTCGGGTACCACGTGGGCGCCGCTCTTCGTGCCTTCGAGCTTCGGCGTCCTACCGCTCCTGGCCGGGACGCTGAACGTCACGGCGGTCGCCTGCCTCGTCGCCATGCCGCTCGGCCTGGCCGCGGCGATCTTCCTCAGTGAGTACGCCCGGCCCCGCGTCAGGCAGATTCTCAAGCCGTCCCTCGAGGTGCTCGCGGGCATCCCGACGGTGGTCTTCGGGTTCTTCGCGCTCACCTTCTTCACCCCGCTCCTTCAGGACGTCGGGATCGACGTGAACGTCTTCAACGCGCTCTCGGCCGGGATCGTCATGGGCGTGATGCTCATCCCGACGGTCGCCTCCATCTCAGAGGACGCGATGGCCGCGGTCCCGCGGGAGCTCCGCGACGGTGCGTACGCCCTCGGCGGAAGCAGGCTCCAAGTCTCGACGCGGATCGTAGTGCCCGCCGCGATCTCGGGGATCGTCGCCTCCTTCGTCTTGGCCATCTCCCGCGCGATCGGCGAGACGATGATCGTTCTCATCGCCGCGGGTGGGATCGCCCAGCTGACCGCCGACTCCCGCGAGCCGATGCAGACGATGACCGCCTTCATCGCGGCAACAGGCATCGGCGACGTCCCGACGGGCTCGATCGAGTACAAAACGATCTTCGCGGTTGGCCTGACGCTCTTCGTCATCACGCTCGTGATGAACGTCTTCGCGATCCGGCTCGTCCGCAAGTACCGGGAGATCTACGAGTGACCGCCGTCCCGGCCATCCTCGGCCGCCGCTCGACCGGCGAGCGCGTCCGCGGCGGAGCTTTCTACGGCCTGCTGGTCTTCTCGATCACCGTGGGGTTCGTCCTCCTGGGGACACTCCTGATCGACGTCTTCCGCAAGGGCATCCCGTTTCTCGACACCGTCCTCCTGACCGAGCCGCCCTCGGCGACCCCGGAGAAGGCGGGAGCCCGCCCCGCGATTCTCGGGACGATCTACATGATGGGCCTGCTCCTCCTGATGGCGGTCCCTGTGGGTGTCGGAACCGCGCTCTACCTCGAGGAATACGCCGATCGCGACCGGTGGTACAACCGCCTGCTCGAGATCAACATCCAGAACCTCGCCGCCGTGCCCTCGATCGTCTACGGGATCCTCGGGCTCGCCTTCCTCGTGCGAGGCCTCGGGCTCGGCCGCGTGCTCCTGGCCGGCGCGATGATCCTCACGCTGCTCGTCCTCCCGATCGTGATCGTCTCGAGCCGCGAGGCGATCCGCGCGGTCCCCGACTCGATCAGTCAGGGCGCCTACGCTCTAGGGGCGACCCAATGGCAGGTGATCTCCCGGCAGGTGCTACCGGCCGCTATCCCCGGCATCGCCACGGGCTCGATCCTCGCCCTCGCGCGCGCGATCGGTGAGACCGCCCCCTTGCTCCTCGTGGGCGCGCTGACCTACGTGGCGATCGACCCGACGATCCTCGGCCAGTTCACCGCGCTGCCCATTCAGATCTTCCAATGGATCGCGAGGCCTCAGGGCGACTTCAAGCTCCTGGCCGCGGCCGGGATCATCGTCCTCCTGGCCATCCTGCTCGTCATGAACGCGGGCGCCATCTGGCTCCGCAACCGCTACCAAAGGAGGTGGTGATGCCCGTGACCGACGCGGCACCTGCCAAGATCACCGGCATCGACCCGAACGTCCTCGTCGAGCGCTCTGCC
>JACCXC010000111.1 GCA_013697275.1 Actinomycetota bacterium
CCGCCGGGCCGCTCGGCCCCGGCACCACCCTCCGGATCTCGACAGGCGGCGCCGTGCCAGCCGGGGCGGATGCCGTCGTCCCGCTCGAACTCGTCGAGGAGCAGGATGGCGCGGTCGTCTTTCCGGATGCAGTCGCGTCCGGCACCCACGTGCGCGAGCGAGGCGGAGACATCCGTGCGGGCGCGCTGGTCCTGAAGCCCGGGGTCTTGCTCGGCCCCGCCCAGGTCGCGGCGCTCGCGGCGGCGGGCGTCGCAGAGGTGCACTGCGCGAAGCGTCCTCGCGTCGCAATCCTCGTCACGGGCTCGGAGCTTCGGCCGCCCGGCGAGCCGCTCGGGCCGGGCGAGATCTACGAGTCGAACGCGCTTCTTCTTGCCGCGGCCCTGCAAGGCGGCGGGGCGGTGCCCGCCCAGCTCGGCGTCGTTGCCGACGACCTCGCGGAGCACGTGCGCGCGCTCGAGCGGGCCCTTCTCGCCTTCGACGTCGTCGTCACCTCCGGCGGCGCGTCGGTCGGGCCGCACGACCTCGTGCGCGAAGCGCAGCGGAAGCTCGGCGTCGAAGAGCTCTTCTGGGGTGTCTCCGTCAAGCCCGGGAAGCCGGTCGCTTTCGGCGTCCGGCGAAACCACCTGGTCTTCAACCTCCCAGGGAACCCGGTCTCCGTCCTGGTCACGTTCGAGCTCTTCGTCCGTCCCGCCCTTGCCGCGCTGCAGGGGGCTTCCGACTCTCTCCCCGCCTTTGGTCGCGGGCGGCTCACCGCACCGATCAGGCCGAACGCGCGCCGGCACGAGTTCGTGCGCGCGCGGGCCTTCGCAGAGAGCGGTGAGCTTCGCCTCGAGCCGCTCGACGGCCAGGAGTCGCACATGATCGTGCGGGCCGCGCAGGCAAACGCGCTGGTCTCGGTTCCGGCGGGCGAGGAGGAGCTCTCGGCCGGCTCCGAGGCGCGGTTCCTTCCCCTTCGCTAGCTACTCCTCGCCGACGACACGAAGCTTGGGATCGTCCCTGTCCGCCCGGGTGGCGCGACTCCTGCGCCGCGCGAGCACGACTCGTCGGATTCCGGCGCGGAAAGGTCCACGGACGTGCGTGTCGCCCCGGCCCGGGTACGGCGCATACCGGCCGAACGCGAGCGCACCGACCTGCATGGCCGCTGCCGCCCATACGAGCGCTGTGAGCAGGAAGGGCGGAGCGACGTAGCCGACCGAGACGAGTGCGAGGACGTACCAGGGCGCGTCGAAGCCGAGCCCGAAGCGGACGGCGAAGGATCCGACCAGGACGACCGGCCCCGCGAGACCCGCCAGAAACACTCCCACGCGGAGCGGGAAGTTCCGGCGCGGCACATGCGGAAGCCAGAGCCACGCGTGGAGCGAAGGCAGGAGGAAGAGGAGCGCATAGGGGCTCGTCGCAGCGACGACAAGCGCCACCACTCCGAGCACGAGCATGGCTGCCAGGTGCCCGCCGAGCTCCTCGCGTCGCGCGACCGGTCGCCGGGGCGCCAGGCGCGGCCGTGCGATGAGCCAGCCGAGTGCCGAGGCGAGCACGAGGCCGAGAAGGGCGACCAGGGGCCAGTCGCCCGCGGCGTCCGAGTCGGGGCTGAGCGGGCGGGGCTCGCCAGCGGGGAGTAGGCCGGCCGCCGACCAGGCGGCGAAGAGGAGCCCCGCCCAGATCCAGACGGCAAGGCGGCTTCCAAGGCTTCGCAGCGCCGCCCCGAGTGCCACGCGCCGGCGGCGGCAGCGGGCGAAGAGATCGACTACCGCGACGAGGAACGGAATGAGCGATGCGAAGAGGAGGAGTTGGATCGTCCACCCGCGGATCAGCCGCGTCCCGGTGTAGACGTAGGACTCGGTGCCCCGGGCGAGCTCGGCGGTCGCGTCGAGAGCCAGGACCAGCTCCTGAGAGGCTGTGCCGAGCGAGCCAAGCTGGGTGGGGGCGAGCGCTTCGAGGGTGTCAGTCTCCGGCCGGGGCGGGCGCTCGCCACGGCCTGTCGTGATCGTGACGGCGGGGATCCCGCGCGCGACGAAGGGGCCCTGCTCGTTCAAGGCGAAGGGGAAGGCAAGGTCGACGACCTGGGCGAGGAAGGAGGGGCGGCCGGGGATCGTCTCCGTCGCGTCAGCCACCGTCCCGTCGGCGGTTGCGACGAGTGAGGCCGACGGAGAGCGCGCGGCGTCGCCGGCGAATGCGAGCCGGGCTGGGGCTCCGCCCCCAATGGCGTCCAGGCTGACGACGGCGACGATCGACGCTCCGCCCCCGGCGAGGCGCCGGACGATCTCGGGGTGTTCGGCGAACCGCGTGGCTCCGACGGCGCCGAACGCACCGCCGTCCGTCGAGACGAAGAGAAGGGTGTGGGCCGGTTGGGTGACCTCGACGTTGCGCGCGATCTCGAGGAGCGCTGCGGTGCCCGATGCGTTGTCGTTCGCGCCGGGCGACTCGCCCGAGTTGTCCCGATGGGCTATGACGACGATCGTCTCGGGCGAGCGTCCGGGCGCCAGCGCGAAGAGATTCACGAGCGGGCGCGACCCGAGCCCGGGAACGTCGGCGGTGAACTCGTCCCGCTGGGCCGTGAGGCCGGACTCGCCGAGCCGGTCGACCACCCAGCGGACAGCCCCGTCGGCGCCGACCGAGCCGGGTGAGCGATCCGGGAAGCGGCGGGTCAGCTCGGTCGCGAATCCGACGGCCGTGGTCTCGTCGAAGGTCGGCTCGAGCCGCGGGGGTGGGAGGCGTTCCGGTTGGCCGACCGTGAAGGCCGCGATCAGCAGAGGAAACGCGACGGCCGCCCAGGAAGCCCGGTAAAGGCGGCCCGAGATCGGCCGCTCGAGGGTGCCGCGCCGCGGTCGGCGGCGCGCGGCCGCCGGGTCGTCCGGCTGGACAGGGGGGCGCCGCGAGGACAGAACTCGCTAAGGGTAGACCGGGCGCAGGCGTTTCCCGGCCCGACGGTGCCCACAGCAGCCTGCGGCGCCGTGCCTATCCTGTCCTCGGTGGCAACCGGCGTCACGATCTTGCTCGTCGACGACGAGGAGTCCATCCAGAAGCTCCTCACCTATCCGCTCGAGCGCGACGGCCATCGCGTCGTGCAGGCTCGAGACGGCGAGGAGGCGCTCTCGCGCTTCCGGGAGGAGGCCGTCGACCTCGTCCTCCTCGACCTCGCGCTTCCGAAGCTCGACGGCCTCGAGGTCTGTCGGCGGATCCGCGCCGAGAGCACGGTTCCGATCCTGATGCTCACGGCCCGCGACGACGAGATCGACAAGGTGCTCGGGCTCGAGATCGGCGCTGACGACTACATCACGAAGCCGTTCTCGATCCGCGAGCTCCGCAGCCGGATCCGGGCCGCGGTACGACGGGCCAACCTGACCCCGCCGGCGGAGTCCGCAGAGGTGATCGAGGCCGACGGGCTGCGCATGGACATCCCCCGTCGAACCGTGCAGGTGCACGAGCAGCCGGTCCAGCTGACCTACCTCGAGTTCGAGCTCTTGCGGACGCTCGCGTCGGCTCCCGGCCGCGTTTTCACGCGCCAGGCGCTTCTCGACAAGCTCTGGGGCGGCTCGGCGTTTCGCGACCCCCGGACGATCGACGTGCACGTGCGCCACCTGCGCGAGAAGATCGAGCCCGACCCTGCCGAGCCCGAGTACATCTTCACGGTCCGGGGAGTCGGCTACCGGTTCCGGGACGGCCGGTGAGGAGCGCGCTTCCGCCGCTTCGAGCGACGCTGGGCGTCAAGCTTGCACTCGCCGTCTTCGCAATCGTCGCGGGGGCGCTCGCGATCGTCTACCTGCTCGTCGTGCCGAGGCTCGAGGAGCAGCTCGTCGACGCGAAGGTCCGCCAGCTCGAACGGTCGGCGCCGCGCCTCGTCGCCGAGCTGCGACAGAGCAGCTCTCGCGGGATTGTCGGGATCAATGACACCGTCAGCTTCGCCGCGACGAACCTGAACGCGCGAATCGTCGTCTTCGACCGCCTTGGCACGGACGGGCTCCGCACGATCGCCGATTCGAGCGTCGTGCAGGCCGGCGACCTCGGCCGCGACCGGATCGCGCGGCAGGCCGCCGAGGGCCCGGGCCCCGCCTCCGGACGGGTGGAGCGCGAGGGGCTCGAGTACGCCGAGCACTCGGTCCCGGTCGGCAGCTCGATCGTCGTCCTCTTCTCGGCACCACTCGAGGAGACGCTTGCGAACGTGCGACTGGTTCGGCGAAGCGTCGTCATTGCCGGCCTCGTCGCCCTCCTGGCCGCGGCAGCAGCGGCCTATGCGGCCGCCATCGGCCTCACGCGGCGGCTCCGGCGGCTGGAGACCGCCGCTGACCGGATCGCGCGGGGCGACTTTGCGACTCCGGTCGCCGAGACCCGCGGCGGCGACGAGGTCGCCGAGCTCGCGCGCGGCTTCGACGCGATGCGGGAGCGACTGTCGGACCTCGATCGCGTGCGCCGTGAGTTCATTGCCAACGCCTCGCACGAGCTTCGAACGCCGCTCTTCTCGCTGGCCGGCTTTCTCGAGCTCCTGGCCGACGAGGAGCTCGACCCCCCCACACGCCGCGAGTTCCTGCAGGAGACGCGCGCTCAGGTCGAGCGGCTGACCCGCCTCGCCACCGATCTTCTCGACCTGTCGCGCCTTGACGCGGGCCAGCTTTCGGTCGAACGAGGCGAGGTCGACCTGACCGTTGCCGCGCGCACGGTCTGCGAGGAGTTCCGCGCCCTGGCCGAGGCGACCGGCCACCCTCTGAGCGTCGAGGCCGCGGATGATGTGCTCGCAGTGGGTGACTACGAGCGCGTGATCCAGATCGGGCGCATCCTCGTCGAGAACGCCCTGCGGCACACGGCCACCGGGACGCGGATCGAGCTGCACCCCGCCTTCGACAACGGCCGCGCCACGCTCGCTGTAACGGACAAGGGCCCCGGCATCGCCGCCGAGGATCAGGAACACGTCTTCGAGCGCTTTTACCGCGCGGGTGGCGGGCGGGCGTCCGGAAGCGGGCTCGGCCTGGCGATCGCCCGCGAGCTCGCCACGCGGATGGACGGCACGCTCGATCTTTCCTCGCAGCCCGGCGAGACCGTGCTCAGGCTCTGCCTGCCGGCCGTTGCGCCGATTCCACGTGGAAACGGTGAACCGGCGGCGGCCCGGGAACCTGCGACTACGCTGTGACGGTTGCCCGTGCGCTCCTCGCTAGTAGCCGTTGTCGCGATCGTCTCCGCCTTCCTGGGCGGGCTCGGCGCGCTGCTCGTGGGCCAAGCGGTCGGGTGGACTGAGAGCAGCACACAGACAGTCCTCGTGTCCGGAGCCGGCACCGCGTCGCCTGCCGCGCGCACCAGTCCAGCCGCGACCGGGGAGGCCGCCAAGCCGCTCCCGGGAAACGACTTCGACGCGACCGCGATCTACCGCGAGCGCGTGGGCGGTGTCGTGACCATCCACTCCCTGTTCGGCAATCACGCGGCGACGGGCGAGGGAACAGCCGCGCAGGGCACCGGCTTCGTGGTCTCGTCCGACGGCTACATCCTCACGAACTCGCACGTGATCACCACGGCCGGTGAAACAGGAGAACCGAGCAGCACCCGCGCGGCCAAGGCAGCCACCCAGGTCTACATCGAGTTTCGGGACGGTGACCGGGTCGAGGCCAAGGTCGTGGGTTGGGACGTCTTCGACGACGTCGGGCTCCTGAAGGTGGAGCCTGGCCTGCACGAGCTCCGGCCCCTTCCGCTCGGGGACTCGAGCGGGGTCCAGGTGGGCGAGCCGGTTGCGGCAATCGGGAGCCCGTTCGGACAGGCCAACACGCTGACCGTCGGCGTCGTCGGGGCGATCGAGCGGTCGATTCCCTCGCTCACCTCGGACTACAGCCTCGTCGACGCGATCCAGACCGACGCACCGATCAACCGGGGAAATTCGGGCGGCCCGCTCCTCGACGCCCGAGGGCGCGTGATCGGGGTGAACGCGCAGATCCGTAGCGAGTCGGGAACCGCAGAAGGGGTCGGCTTCGCCGTTCCGATCAACTCGGCGGTCCGCTCGATGAAGCAGTTGATCGCTCGCGGAGAGGTCGCGTACGCCTGGGTCGGGATCACGACGGCGACCGTGACAGCCTCGGTCGCGAAGCGTTTCGCCTACGGGGCCGAGGAGGGCGCCGCCGTCCAGACCGTGATCGAGGACGGCCCGGCCGACCGGGCGGGCTTTCGTCCCGGGCGCGAGGCACAGCTCTTCGCGGGGCTCTCGCTTCGTCCGGGCGGCGACCTGATCGTCGCGATCGACGGTGAGCCGGTTCGGACGGCCGAGGACGTCGTCCGTGCCGTTACCAGCCGGCTCCCGGGCGAGCAGGTCGAGTTCACCGTGTTCCGTGGATCGAGGCGGGTCGCCGTCGCGGTCGAGCTTGGTCAGCGCCCGCTCGTCCCACCCGACGACGGCCGCTGACCCAGCTACCGTCGCGCGCATGGAGCGCCCGGACGCCGACGCGATCCTGCTCGGTGACAACCTCCAGGTGCTGCCGCGCTTCGCGGACGGGAGCTTCCAGCTCGTCTACGCCGATCCGCCGTTCAATACCGGCAAGCGCCAGGCGCGCCGCACGCTCGCGACCGTGGCCGACGAAGCGGGTGAGCGAACCGGCTTCGGCGGACGGCGCTACCGCTCGACGCTTCTGGTGGAGTCCTCATACAGCGACTCCTTCGAGGACTACCTCGGCTTCCTCGAGCCGCGGCTGCGGGAAATCCATCGGCTGCTTGCACCGACAGGGACGCTCTACCTCCACCTCGACTACCGCGAGGCCCACTACGTGAAGCTCCTCCTGGACGAGCTCTTCGGCCGCGAGTGCTTCCTGAACGAGCTCGTTTGGGCCTATGACTACGGTGCGCGCACGAAGCGCCGTTGGCCGGCCAAGCACGACACGATCCTCGTCTACGTTAGGGACCCGGGCCGCTACCACTTCGACGCCGAGGCCGTCGAGCGGGAGCCGTACATGGCCCCCGGCCTCGTGACGGCCGAAAAGGCCGCCCGAGGAAAGCTTCCGACCGATGTCTGGTGGCACACGATCGTTTCGCCGACCGGCATGGAGAAGACAGGCTACCCCTCGCAGAAGCCCGAGGGGATCGTCGGCCGCATGCTCCAGGCCTCGACTCGTCCGGGCGACTGGTGCCTCGACCCCTTCGCCGGAAGCGGCACCCTCGGCGCGGTCGCCAGGAAGCTCGGCCGGCGGTTCGTGCTCGTCGACGAGAGCGCCGAAGCGGTCGCCGTGGCGACCCGCCGGCTCGGAAAGCTCGACCAGGAATCCCCGCTCAGGGGACGAAAAGCCGTTTAGGCGTCCCTCGGCCGGGTAGAGCTTCGTTTCAGGGCCTGACACGAAGGAAGTGATCAAGGGCACCCATGGGTGAGGAACGCGACAGCGGCGTCGTAGAGCTCTCCATCCCGGCCAAGGCCGAGTACATCGCACTGTGCCGTCTCGCGCTCGCGGGCCTGGCGCAGGTGCGTGCGCTCGAGGAGGAGACGCTTGCCGACTTGAAGCTCGCGCTGACGGAGGCCTGCTCGAACTCCATCCGCCACGCGTATGAGGCCGGCCGGACCGGCGTGGTGGACATTCGCTACGAGCTGAACGGGGAGCAGCTCGCAGTCGAGGTCGCCGACGAAGGCAGTGGCTTCGAGCTAGACGCAACGGGGGCCCAGAACGGAGATCTGGACGAGGGCGGGCTCGGGCTCGCGATTATCCGGGCGGTGACCGACGAGCTCGCCGTCGAGTCGCACGATCGCGGCTCGCGTCTGCGCTTCGTCAAGTATCTGAACTAGACAACGTTCGGACCCGAATTCGCCCGGGGCGATCGTTATTCTCGCGGGCGTGCAGCTGCAGCCGGTGAACGTGGGCCACAAGGCACTGGCCGACTACGCCACGATCGCGAGCCGCGGGCTCATGGATCAGATCCGCGCCCTCGCCGAGCCGCTCGCCGGCAAGCGCGTCCTGCACCTCTCGGCCACCGCGTTCGGGGGAGGCGTCGCCGAGATCAACTACACGCTCGTCCCGCTCATGCGCGATGCCGGGCTCGAGACCGACTGGCGAATCATTCACGGACAGGACGAGTTCTTCGACGTCACGAAGACGATTCACAACGCCCTTCAGGGCGCCGAGCGCAGCCTGACGCCCGAGCAGCAGGAGGTCTTTCGCCGCTACAACCGGCTGAACGCCGAAGCGCTCGAGGGCGAGTACGACTTCGTGATCGTCCACGATCCCCAGCCGGCGGCTGTGGTGGAGGACGCTCGGAGCGTCGGCCAGTACTGGATCTGGCGCTGTCACATCGATCTCTCCGAGCCGAACCGGGAGGTGCTCGACTTCCTCGCTCCCTCGATTGCGCGCCACGATGCTGCTGTCTTCCACCGGCGCCAGTACGTACCGTCGGGCGCCCCGCTTCCCCCCGCGTACATCTGGCCCCCCGCAATCGATCCGCTCGCGCCGAAGAACATGGCCCTCTCGGCCGAGGACGCGTCCTACATCGTCGACCAGTTCGGGATCGACGTCGAGCGGCCGCTCGTGACGCAGGTCTCCCGCTTCGACCCCTGGAAGGACCCGATCGGGGTGATCGACGCCTGGCGCCTCGTGCGGAAGCGTCACCCGGAGGTGCAGCTCGCGCTCGTGGGCTCGATGGCGCATGACGACCCCGAGGGCTGGGATCTCTACACCCGCACGATCGAGGCCGCGGACGGCGACCCGGACATCTACATCCTCTCCAACCTGAACAACGTCGGCTCGGTCGAGGTCAACGCTTTCCAGGTGCACTCGGCGGCCGTCGTCCAGAAGTCCGTGCGCGAGGGCTTCGGCCTGACCGTGACGGAGGCGCTCTGGAAGGGCCGGCCCGTCGTCGCCGGCCGGGTGGGCGGCATCGTCGATCAGGTGCAGGATGGCGAAACGGGCTTCCTCGTCAGCTCCGTCGAGGAGTGCGCCGACGCGATCTCGGCGATCCTGGACGACCCCGAGCGCGCCCGGCTGATGGCGCGGAAGGGCAAGGAGCATGTCCGCGCCAACTTCCTCACCCCGCGGCTCCTGCGCGACTGGCTCGCGCTCTTCAACCTGCTAGCCGGGCGCGAGACGGCCGAGTCGAAGCAGCTCCTGGCCTCCGCTGCCTAGCAGAACACCGATCTCGACCCAGGCGCCCCGACTGCTGCGAACCCTCCGGCAGCTACTCGAAGATCTGCATCGAGAAGCCCGGCACCCTCGGCTCGCGCGGCTGCTGGGATCAGAGGACTAATGCGAGCGGCTGAGCGGCGCACGGGCGGGGGCTAGGCTTCCTGCCGTGTCACGGCGCCGGAAGATGATCGTCGTCTCGAACCGCGCTCCGGCGACGTACGCGCGGGATGTAGACGGCAATCGCGTCGCCCGCCGGGGCGGCGGTGGTCTCGTGACGGCACTCGGAAGCCTGGTTCGCCACCACGACGTGACCTGGGTGGCGAGCGCGATGTCGGACGAGGACCGTGCGGCGGCGGCCGAGGCGGGCGGGGGCGGGATCGACGAGACGGCGCGCGACGGCTCTCCCTACCGGTTGCGCCTCGTCGCGCACGAGCCGCGGGCCTACGACTGGTACTACAACGTGATCGCGAACCCGGTCCTCTGGTTCGCACAGCACTATCTCTGGGGGCTCGCGACGGCGCCTCACTGGGACCTCGGGGTGCGGCATGCCTGGGAGGAGGGCTACCTCGCGGTCAACCGCAACTTCGCGGAGGCCGTCGTCACCGAGCTCGAGCGCGAGCCCGAGGCCGCCGTTTTCTTCCACGACTACCACCTCTACGCGGCGCCGGGCTTCGTACGAGAGCGGGTGCCCGACGCGACGCTCGCGCACTTCGTGCACATCCCCTGGGCGCAGCCGGACTACTGGCGCGTTCTTCCCGACCCGATCCGGCGCGCCGTGCACGAGGGTCTCCTGGCGAACGACGTGGTCAGCTTCCACACGCGCCGCTGGCGGATCAACTTCCTGCGCTGCTGCGCCGATCTCACGGACGCCCGGGTCGATTTCGGCACCTACGAGGCGACCCTGGGCGAGCATCGGGCGGCTGCCAGGTACTGCCCGATCTCGGTCGAGCCGGGCGAGTTCGAGGAGCTCGCCCAGAGCGAGGCCGTGCGCGCCGCCGAGGGGGTTCTCGTCGCAGAGCGGCCGGAGCTCCTCATCCTGCGGGTCGACCGCACGGATCCGTCCAAGAACGTCGTGCGCGGCTTCCGGGCCTTCGAGCTCTACCTGGACGCGCATCCCGAGATGCACCGCCGGGTCGGAATGCTCGCCCTTCTCGATCCCTCACGTCAGGACATTCCCGAGTACGCCGAGTACCTCGGCGCGATCCAGCGGGCCGCGCGGGTTGTGAACGACCGCTTCCAGCAGGAAGGCTGGCGCCCGCTCGAGCTGCGCGTCACGGACGACTTCGCGGCTTCCGTCGCGGCTTACAAGCAATACGACGTGCTGCTCGTGAACGCGATCTTCGACGGGCTCAACCTGGTCGCGAAGGAGGCCCCGCTCGTCAACACGCGCGCCGGCGTCCTCGTTCTCTCGGAGAACGCGGGGGCGCACGAGGAGCTCGGCGACTGGGCGCTGACGGTCAACCCATTCGATGTCGCCGGCCAGGCCGAGGCGATCCACGAGGCGCTCACCATGGCGGAGGAGGAGCGGCGGCAGCGTCTCTCTGCAATACGGGAGCACGTGCGCGAGCACGACATCGGCGCGTGGATCGCCTCGCAACTTCGCGACCTGGACGAGGCCTGGGCGCGGGCCGACCGTAAACTCACCGTGTAAATGGAAGCCCCGCTCTCCCATGTGGACGAGGCGGGCGAGGTTCGGATGGTCGACGTCGGCGGGAAGCCGGTGTCCCGGCGCCGCGCCCGGGCGACCGCGTTCGTGCGCATGCGGCCCGAGACGGCTGCGCAGCTCCGCAGGCTGCCGAAGGGCGACGCCCTCGCGACCGCACGTCTCGCCGGGATCATGGCCGCCAAGCGGACTGCCGAGCTCATTCCGCTCTGCCACCCGCTGCCGCTCACGCACGTCGAGGTGGAGGCGAGGGTCGTCGAGTCGGGGGTCGAGATCGAGGCCGCGGCAGAAACGACCGCGCAGACCGGTGTCGAGATGGAGGCGCTGACTGCCGCCGCGATTGCGGCTCTGACCGTCTACGACATGGCCAAGGCGGTCGACCCCGACATGGTCGTCGCCGAGGTGCTCCTGGTCGAGAAGACGAAGGAGGCTGCGGGATGAAGGCGGCAGTCCTCACCGTTTCCGACGGCGTCGCCCGCGGGGAACGAGAGGACGTGAGCGGCGACCTCCTGGCGGAGCTCCTCGCCTGTGAGGGCTTCGACGTGGAGCGTGAGCTAGTCGCCGACGATCTCGACGAGATCGGCTCGGCGCTCGGCGGCTTGATCGAACGGGCAAAGCTCGTGCTGACAACGGGAGGCACGGGCTTCGGGCCTCGGGATGTGACGCCGGAGGCGACCGCGCCGCTGCTCGATCGCCCCGCGCCGGGGATCGCGGAGGCGATCCGAGCCGACGGGGCGAAGAAGACTCCGCATGCGCTCCTCTCCAGAGGTCGCGCAGGCATTGCGAACGGGGCTCTCGTCGTGAACTTTCCCGGCTCCCCCGGCGGCTGTCGCGACGGGTTCGGAGTCTTGCGGCCCTTGCTTGGCCATGCGCTGGCGTTGTTGGCCGGAGAGACAACTACACATAAGCAGACATGAGCTCCGTGCTTCGCTACCCCCGGCTCCTCGCCTCGCTCGTGAAGATCGAGCACACGGTGTTCGCGCTTCCGTTCGCCTACGTGGGCGCCTTCCTCGCCCTGGACTCCGTCCCGAGCGGGCGGGAGCTTCTCTGGCTCACGGTCGCACTGATCGGGGCGCGCAGCCTCGCGATGGCGCTGAACCGCTTGATCGACGCCGAGATCGACTCGCGCAATCCGCGGACGGCGGCGCGGGAGCTTCCGCGCGGCGCGCTTCGCCGGCTCGACGTGCTCCTCTTCTGCGGGGCGTCGCTCGCGCTCTTCCTCGTCGCGGTCTTCCAGCTCGAGCCGGTCGTCCGGTGGCTCTGGCCGATCCCGGTCGCCGCGTTCGTCCTCTATCCCTACCTCAAGCGCTGGACCTGGCTCTCGCACCTCTGGCTCGGCGTCGTGGACGGGCTCGCGCCCGTCGGCGCCTGGGCCGCGGTCACGAACGAGCTGCCCTGGGAGGCCTGGGCACTCGGCGCGGCGGTCGCCGTCTGGGTGGCCGGCTTCGACGTCCTCTACGCCCTCTTCGACCTCGAGATCGACCGCGCGCAGGCGCTGCACTCGCTTCCGGCGCGGTTCGGAGTGCCAGCGACCTTCGCTGCATCGCGGGCCCTGCACGCGGCGACGGTCGGACTCCTCGTGCTCGTGGGGGTGGGCCTCGCCCTCGGACCCTTGTACTGGGTAGGCGTGGCATCGGTAGCCGCACTCCTCCTCTACGAGCACCTGATCGTTTCTCCGCGGGACTTGCGGCGACTCGACATGGCGTTCTTCACCATGAACGGGGTCATCTCACTGGCTCTCTTCGCGTTCGTCCTGGCCGATGTCGTCGCTTGACGCGCGGGGTCGAGGGGGCAGCTTGAGTGACGTCCTCTTCAGTCCGGTGAACAGAAACGCAACCAGCTCGGAGGAGGCCGACCGTCTGAACCGTGAGTTCGACGCGCTGGCGACGAAGGGCTACGACCTTGCGAAGGCGCTCGCCCACGACGTCGAGGCTCAGGTGTGATCGTGCGGGCGCGCGGGCTCGAGCGGCGCTTCGGGGAGAAGCGCGCTCTCAGGAGCTTGGACCTCGACCTGGGCGAGCGCGACTGCCTGGTCGTGACCGGGCCGAACGGATCCGGGAAATCGACGCTTCTCGCGCTACTCGCCGGGCTCCTCGCGCCGACCCGGGGCGAGCTCGAGGTCTCGGCCGCGCGTGGCTCGATCGGCTTCCTGGCCCACGAGCCGCTGGTCTACCGGGAGCTGACCGCCCTCGAGAACCTCGAGCTCTACGGGCGCCTGTACCGGGTGCGCGAGCGCCGGGAGCGAATCGGCATGCTGCTCGAGCGTTACGGCCTTTGGGACGCGCGCCACGAGCGCGTTTCGGCTTACTCCCGTGGGATGGTGCAACGCCTCGCCCTCTGTCGTGCGCTCCTGCACGGCCCTCGACTACTCCTTCTCGACGAGCCGTTCTCGTCGCTCGATGCGGCGGGTGCGGAGGTGCTCGACGCCGAGCTGGCGGCGCTGGCGGGCGAGCGCGCTCTCGTCCTCGCGACGCACGAGCCGGAGCGCGTCCGGCCGTTGGCGACCCTGGACCTCGCACTCGCATGAGCGCCTACCTTGGCGACGTGGTCGTCCTTGCCCGCAAGGACCTGTTGCTCGAGCTGCGGGCGCGGGACACGGTACCCGCGATGCTTCTCTTCGTCGTCTCGGCGCTCGTCGTCTTCCGCTTCTCCCTTCCGGCCGAGGCGTCGGACCTAGCGGCCGTCGGTCTCCTCTGGATCGCCGTCGTCTTCACCGCGCTCCTCGGCCTGACGCGCGCATTTGCCGCCGAGCGGGAGCAGCGCCTCCTGGACGGCCTCGTCCTCGCGCCCTGCGACCGGAGCGCCATCTGGCTCGCAAAGAGCGCGAGCGTCTTGGCCTTCCTCGTCCTCGCGGAGGCGATCGCGCTGCCGGCTTTCGCGCTCTTCTTCGCTCCGGTCGGCTGGGAGACGGTCGCCGCTTTCGCGCTCGCGGATCTCGGGATCGCGGCGGTCGGGACGCTCCTGGCGGCGATGGCGGCGGCGAGCCGGGCGCGCGAGTTGCTCCTCCCGCTTCTCTTCCTTCCGCTCGTGATCCCGATCGTGGTCGGAGGCGTAGGGGCGAGCGTCCAGGCTGATCCGGGCCGGTACCTCGCCTTCCTCGGCCTGTACGACCTCGTGTTCGCGATACTTGCGTGGGCCAGCTTTGAGTATGTCGTTACGGAATAACGCAGGCCCAGCGGCCGCCCTCGGCGCTTTCGCGTTCCTTCTCGGAGGAGTCGCGCTCGCCTTCTACTGGGTGCCCGACGATGCCGACCAGGGGTTCAGCCAGCGAATCTTCTACATCCACGTTCCGGTTGCGCTGACGGCGTACGCCTGCTTCGGCTGGGGCGCGTGGAAGGCGCTCAGGCTTCTCTGGACGCGTGACCAACGCTATGACCTCGAGAGCTACACCGCGGTGCACATGGGCGTGATCTTCGGCGTCCTGACGCTCGTGACCGGCTCGATCTGGGCGAAGATCTCGTGGGGCGTCTGGTGGAGCTGGAGCGAGCAGCAGCTCGTCCTCTTCCTCGTCCTCTTCCTCTTCTACTCGGCCTACTTCATGCTTCGGTACTCGACCGATCCGGGGCCGCGGAGGGCGAGCATGTCCGCCGTCTATGCCCTCTTCGGCGTCGTCCTCATCCCGGTCAGCTTCCTCGCGATTCGACTGGCGGAGAACTTCATCCACCCGGTCGTGTTCACTCGGGACGGGCCGCAGATGGAGGGAACGATGTTTCTTACCTTCTGCGTCTGCCTGGCTGGAGTCCTGGCCCTGGCGACGGCGCTCTACCAGACCGAGCTGGCCGGGAAGCGCCTGGACGAGCGGCTGCGCGAGCTGCGCGAGGCGCTGGCATGACGACCGCCGAGAAGTACGTCACCGCTGCCTACCTCGTCGTGCTCGCCGTCGTCCTTCTCTACGTCGTCCTCTACGCCTTCAGGATGGCGCGGCTCGCTCGCCAGGTCGATGAGCTCGCGGAGTCACATGGCCACCGCGACCCGGCTCATCCGCAGGCGGCGGTGCCCGCCACTCCCCGTGCTCGTCCGGCTCGGGTCACGCGGCAGTAGGCTCGCGCTCACGCAGGCCGAGCTCGTCGCCGGCCGCCTGCGCGAAGCCGACTCCTCGCTCGACATCGCCCTCGTCCCGATCACGACGGCGGGCGACCGGGATCGTTCGAGGCCGTTCGGCGAGATCGGCGAGCGGGGTGTCTTCGTCAAGGAGATCGAGGAGGCGCTCCTCGCAGGGCGTATCGACCTGGCCGTCCATTCGGCGAAGGACATGACGTCGACCAACACCGACGGCCTCGTCGTCGGTGCCTACCTCGAGCGCGAGGATCCCCGAGACGCCCTCTGTGGTGCGGCGGCGCTTCGTCCGGGGATGCGGATCGGGACGGCCTCCGCGCGGCGAAAGGCGCAGCTCCTCGGGCTCGAGCCGGAGCTCTCGATCGAGCCGCTTCGCGGGAACGTCGACACTCGCCTGCGCAAGCGCGACGAGCGGGGGCTAGATGCAATCGTCCTAGCGGCCGTCGGCCTCGACCGACTCGGCAGGTCGAGCGAGATCGGGAAGCGGTTCGAGGCCGGAGAGCTCGTGCCGGAGGCCGGCCAGGGTGCGCTGGCGCTTCAGGTGCGCGCGGGGGACGAAGGCGCCGTGGCTGCGCTTGATCACGCAGAAACCAGGCGACGCGTCGAGGCGGAGCGGGCCTGCGTGGCGAGGATCGGGGCCGGGTGCCTCGCCCCGGTCGCCGCACACCACGACGGCGATGCGGTGGAGGCGCTGATCGCCGCCGAGGACGGCAGCTGGGTCGAGCGGAGACGCGGGACCGATCCTCGACTGCTCGCCGACGAGCTCCTCGTTGCGGCCGCCGAGCACGCGTGAGGATTGCGGTCACCCAGGCCGCTCCCCGCGGGGCAGTCGTCGCGGAGACGTTGCGCCGGGTGGGCTTCGAGGCAGTCGAGTGTCCACTCGTACGGGTCGAGCCGTTGGGGGGGCCACCGATTCGTGCTGCTGGCTATGACTGGCTCCTCCTCACGAGTCGAAACGCAGTAGTCCCGTTCCTCGCCCGCCTCGAGGGCGCGCTCCCGCCGGTCGGGGTTGTGGGGCCGGGCACGGCGGAGGCGCTCCGCGAGCAGGGGGTGGAGCCCGCTCTCGTCGCGACCAGCTCGAGCCAGGAGGGCCTCGCCGCCGAGGTCCCTAGGCCCGCGGGTCGCGTGCTCTTCGCGGGTGCCGAAGGCGCGCGGGACGTGCTCGTGCGCGAGCTCGGAGCGGACTTCGTTCCCCTCTACCGAACGATCGAGGAGCAGCCCGAAGTGTTTCCTGAATCGGAGCTCGTCCTCCTCTCCTCTACGTCGGCCGTGAGGAGCTTCGCGGCGCTCGGCCTAGGCCGGCCGTGCGTCGCGATCGGCCCGCTGACCGCAGAGGAGGCTCGCAACCTTCGGCTCGAGGTCGTCGCGGAGGCGGCGGCCCAGACCCCCGAGGGGCTCGTCGACGCCGTTAAGCTCGCCGCATCGCGCATCGGTTCATCACACTCCTGACGGATTTCGGTCTCGCGGACGATTTCGTCGGGACCTGCCGAGGCGTGATCAAGCGGATTGCCCCGGACGTGGAGGTGATCGACATCACGCACGGGATCGAGCCGCAACAGGTTCTCCAGGGCGCGCTCGTGCTCGCAAACACGCTCCCCTACATGCCGCCCGGCGTCCACGTCGCGGTCGTCGATCCGCAGGTCGGTGGCGAGCGGAAGGCCGTTGTTCTCCGCGGCGGCGAGCGCCTCTTCGTCGGCCCCGACAACGGGCTCCTCCCCGTCGCCGTCGAGAAGCTCGGCGGCATCGACGATGCCTACGAGATAACCAACCGCGCGCTCCTCCTCGAGCCGGTCTCCCGCACGTTCCACGGTCGCGATGTCTTCGCGCCAGTCGCGGCGCATCTCGCCGCGGGACTCGACCCCTCCAAGGTCGGGGAACGGTTCGACCCCGCCGCTCTGACGCGCTTGGACGTGCCCGAGCCCGACATTGGGCGTGCACGCGTGCGGGTCACCGTTCTCTACGTCGATCGCTACGGGAACGTCCAGGTCAACGCGACGGCTGATGACCTCGCCCGGGCCGGAATGACGCCCGGCGTCCAGGTCGAGATCGACGTCGGCTTCGAGTCCTACTTCGCCACTGTCGCGACGACGTTCGCAGACGTCCGGATCGGCGACATCCTCGTCTACGAAGACGCCTATCGGAACATCGCTGTCGCGATCAACGGCGGCAATGCGGCCGACATGCTCTCCGCCAGGACCGGCGAGGAGCTTCGCATCCGACTCGTTGGATGAACAGCGGTCTCGACCGCGCGTGCCGCCGGTTTGCCCGGTTCGTGACTCGGGTGGTCGTCGCCCAGCCCGTGCTCTGGAGGATCTTCCGCGGACCGCTTCGTGCGCAGTTCGACCGGTTGGCTCCCGTGTGGGAGGGGCGCCGGAGCTCCGAGAGCTTCGCGCCTGTGGAGGCAGCACTCGCTCGCCTCGAAGTGGTTCCAGGGCGGATCCTCGACCTCGGCACGGGCACCGGCCTGGCGGCGCGGCTCCTCGCGGAGCGGTTTCCTTCCGCGGAGGTGGTCGGCGTGGACGTCTCGCCGGCGATGGTCGCGGAGGCCCGGCGAATGCTCCCGCCGACGCTCACTCTCCGCGTCGATTTCCAGGTGGCTGACGGTGCAAGGCTCCCCTTCGCTGACGCCAGCTTCGATCTGGTCGTGCTTCTGAACATGATCCCGTTCTTCGACGAGCTGGCCCGCGTGACTGTCGATGGGGGCGCGGTCATCGTCGCGTCGTCACGGGGAGCCGAGACGCCGATCTACGTTCCCGGCGAGGTGCTCAGGCGGCGGCTCGGGCGGGTCGGCTTCACGAGGCTCGAGGAGCTCGTCGCCGGTCCCGGGACTGCCGTGGTGGCGCGGCGAAGCTAATGGCGAGGGCCGGAATCGAACCGGCGACACCACGGTTTTCAGCCGTGTGCTCTACCAACTGAGCTACCTCGCCGCGGCTCGGCCAGTGTAGCGACGCTATGGTCGCCGCCATGCCGCCCCGGGACGTCGCAATCATCGGTGCCGAGCTGGATCTTGGTGCCGGCCGCCGAGGCGTCGACATGGGCCCGTCCGCCATCCGCTATGCGGGTCTAGGCGATCGAATCTCGGCAATCGGCATCACCGTCACCGACCTCGGGAACGTGGACGCCGCTCTCCCGGAAACGGTCGCCGCAGGCAGCGAGCGAGCTCGCTTCCTCGCGGAGATCAAGGCCGCGTGCGAGCGAATCGCCGACCAGGTGGCACGCGCGGCCGACGAAGGGTTGGTTCCCCTCGTGCTCGGCGGAGACCATTCGATCGCGCTTGGCACGGTCGGAGGGATGGCGCACCGCTCGGGGGCCGGCGGGGCGCTCTGGTTCGACGCGCACGGCGACCTGAACACGCCGGAGACGACGCCGAGCGGCAACGTGCACGGGATGCCGCTGGCGGCGGTGCTCGGGCGGGCAACCGATGGCTTTCAAAGCGACGCCTGGCCGCTGCCGGCGCTCGACCCCACCCGCGTTTCGCTGATCGGCGTTCGCTCCCTCGACGAGGGGGAGCGGCGGGTCGTTCGCGAGCTCGGCCTGGCCGTCTTCACGATGAGCGAGATCGACCGGCGCGGCGTCGAGGAGGTTGTGCGGGAGGCGCTGGCGCGGGCCGAGGGAGCGGCCTTCGTCCACGTGTCGCTCGACATGGACGTGGTCGA
The DNA here is from genome assembly GCA_013697275.1 of Actinomycetota bacterium. Lineage (GTDB taxonomy): Bacteria > Actinomycetota > Thermoleophilia > Gaiellales > Gaiellaceae > JACCXC01. Next base: position 18,441 of record JACCXC010000111.1, read on the forward strand.
TCCGGATGTCGCTCCCGGGGTCGGCACGCCCGTGCGGGGCGGGCTTTCGTACCGTGAGGCGCACCTGGCGATGGAGCTCGTGTCGGAGTCGGGCCTGCTCGACTCCATGGAGATCGTCGAAGTGAACCCGATCCTGGATCGGATGAACGAGACCGCCGCACTCGCCGTGGAGCTCGCTGCCAGCGCTCTCGGCGCGCGCATCCTGTGACTCCATGGGAGCCCACGCCGGCCGTCCAACCCGTCCAAGGGCGCACTACGCCCACGCCCCACCCAGGGTGGTGGTGAGGCACCCCGGGGTGAGGGGTCCACCCACCACCCACCGAAAAGAGTACGCCCGAACCGCCCGCGGCTTCGTGACGGTTCGAGCCATCCGTGTGCCAATTCCGAGGAGGAACGATGCGCTTCTATCCCGATGTCCCTGCTCAGCGGCTGTCGACCGCTGCGCGCGACCTCGTCGTCCTCATTCTGCTCGCTCTCTTCGCGTGGCTCGCCGTCGCCGTCCATGATGCCGTGGACGCTCTGGCCGTCCTCGGCGAGGGGGTTGGCGAGGCGGGCGAGTCCGTCCAGGGCGGGTTCGGGACGGCTGCCGACGCGGTCGACGACGTCCCGGTCGTCGGCGGGACGCTCGCCGACGGCCTGCGTGCTGCAGGCGAGGGGAGCGGGGGCAACGTCGCGGAGGTCGGCCGCCGTGGCGAGGAGCGCGTGCACGAGCTCGCGAACCTCCTCGGCGTCCTCACCTTCGGGATCCCGGCGACGCTCCTGCTCGTTCAGGCGCTTCCGCCGCGGATCGCCCAGGTGCGTCAGCTGACAGCAGCGGGGCGAGCGCTTCGCGACGGCGTCCACGCCGTTGAGGGAGCCGAGCGGACGCGGCTCGTCGCCATGCGCGCGGCCTTCTCGCTCCCCTACGGACAGCTCCTGCGCTTCACACCGGATCCGTTCGGAGACCTGGCGGCCGGCCGCTACGACGACCTCGTGCGCGCCGCGTACGAAGATGCCGGCCTCCGCTCGGAACGGGCCTGAGTCTCAGCGGCTTCGGACGAGCGCGTCGTCGAAGACGATCTCGCTGTCGCCTGCCACGCTCTGGACGACCACCGCGAGGCCGCGGAACGAGCGCGGCCCGTCGAGGTCGACCGCCGACCCGATCTGGTCGCCGTCCACGGAGAAGGCAAGCTCGACGCGTCCCTCCCGCGAGCCTGAACAGCCGGCTGCGAGCTCGACCGGCGTCCCCGGCGCTCGGAGCCCGGTCCCGGCTCCCTCCGTCAGCACGGCGAGCCCGCCGGCCGCGAGCTCCTTTCGGATCGACCAGCGGCCGAGCCGGTCGACGAGAAAGAGGTAGCCGCGCTCGGCGAGCGCGTAGCAGCCGATGCCGAATGAGCTCGGCCGGCCTGGTCGCTCCGTCGCGGTCATGCTGGCTTCGATCGCCCGCACGGGCCGCTCGGTGAACACGAGGCCGCGCCTGATGCTCCCGCTCTGATCCAGGCGCACGCGATAAGCCCCGTCCGTGTACCCGAAGGAGCCGAACCGGGCCCGACCGCTCGGCCAGCCGCTCGCCTCGTCGGAGAAGTCGTCGCTCAGAAGCGTCCGAGGATTGCCCGTCTCCATGGTGGGCTCTTCCTGGGCGAGCGCCGCCTCGAGGTCGCGTCCCGCGAGGCGGTCGGCCGCAAGGTCGTCGAAGCGCACCTCGGTGCCGTCGCTCGTGCTCGCGACGTAGAAGCCCAGGTCGCCGAAGGAGGAGGGCCGGTCGGGGTCAGCGGCGGCGAGGACGATCCGACCGTTGACCGCGAGCACGAGTCGGCCCGCCTCACCCTTCGGCGCCAGGCAGTCGGCCCGAACACGCACGCTTTCGCCCGGTACAAGCGGCTCGGCCAGGGCCTCGTCGGTCTCGGCAAGCGTCTCGAAGCCACCCACCTCCCGCTTCACCCGCGCGATGAGCGCGAAGCCCGCGGGGCTCACGAGGAACAGGTATCCGTCGCCGTTGACGCGCGTCCAGCAGCCGACGCCGTAGACCGCGCGCTCGCTCCCGCTGAGAACGGGCGGGCCCGACTGGAAGGTCGCCTCGGCCTCGATCCGAACCGCGGGAGTTCTCTCGATCGTCCGATGCGCCGCGACCGGCCGCTCCGAGCGCTTGACGAGGACGCGGTAGCGGCCTTCGACACAGCCGAGCACGGCTGCGGCGCTACTTGCCTGCGCCCACCGGCACTGTCCTCCGAAGTCGTCGCGAAGCGGAAGCTCGGCCGCATCGCCCCCGACCGGGCCGCAGCCCGCGAGGATTGCGAGCGAGGCGCCGGTCGCAGCCAGCCACGCCGCCGCACGGGTCACCCGTCGTCCTGCGCGCGCTCCTCGCCCGCCCCCGACGGCTCGTAGTACGTACGGCCCTGCAGCTCCTCCGGGAGGTAGTCGACCCCGTAGCCCGCTGGATTGCTCGGGGGATAGAGGTAGCCCTCGCCGTGGCCGAGCTTCTTCGCCCCGCGATAGTGCGCGTCGCGGAGGATCTTCGGCGGCCGGATCGTTCCGTGCTCCTTCACGTCGCGGGTGGCCGCTCCGAGGGCGCTGAGAACGGCATTCGACTTCGGCGCCCGCGCGAGGTAGATGGTCGCGTGCGCGAGGTTCAGCCGGGCTTCCGGGAGCCCGACGTGCTCGAGCGCGTGCGCGGCGGCCGTCGCCACGAGCAGGGCGCGCGAGTCGGCCATTCCGATGTCCTCCGAGGCGTGGACGATCAGTCTCCGCGCGACGTAGCGCGGGTCCTCGCCGCTCTCGAGCATCGCCGCGAGGTAGTAGAGCGCTGCGTCGGGATCGGAGCCTCGGATCGCCTTGATGAACGCGGAGATGAAGTCGTAGTGCGCGTCGCCGTGCTTGTCGTAGACGAGTGGACGCTTGCGGGCGGCGTCCTCGACATGGCGCTCCTCGAGCTCGCCTCCCTCCGCGCGCGCAGTCGACCAGGCGAACTCGAGCGTGTTCAGCGCGGCCCGCCCGTCGCCACCGGCCTTCTGGGCGATCAGCCGCACGAGCGGCTCGGGGACGTCCGCGGCGATCTCCTCGGCACCGCGCTGGACGATCGTCGCGACGTCAGACTCGTCGAGCGGCTCGAGCTCATAGATCTGGCAGCGCGAGAGAAGGGCGGAGTTGACCTCGAAGTAGGGGTTCTCGGTCGTCGCCCCGATCAGCGTCACGAGCCCGGTTTCGACCGCCGGGAGGAGCGCGTCCTGCTGGGCCTTGTTGAAGCGGTGGATCTCGTCCAGGAAGAGGATCGTGCGCTGGCTCGACGTTCCGAGCCGCTCCTTTGCACGGGCGAGCACGCCCCGGACGTCCGCCACTGACGCGGAGACGGCCGAGAGCTCCTCGAAAGCGGCCCCGGTAGTGTGGGCGACGATCCGCGCAAGGGTCGTCTTCCCGCTCCCCGGCGGGCCGTAGAAGATCGCCGAGCCGACGCGGTCCTCGGCGATCGCAAGCGCGAGCGCTGATCGGGGCCCCACGACCTGCTCCTGGCCCACGAAGTCCGCGAGCGCTGCCGGGCGCATCCGGACGGCGAGGGGCGCGACGTCACCCAGCTGCTTGTCCGCGGCGTCCGAGAAGAGATCGGCCATGCCGAAAGTATGCTCCGGCGGTGGCGGGAACAGCGCTTCGGGACGAGGCTTCGGAGCTCCTCCGGGAGCTGATCCGCCTCGACACCGTCAACCCGCCGGGCAACGAGACGCGTGCCGCAGACCTGCTGCGCGACTACCTGGAGGAGGCGGGGCTCGAGTGCGAGACCTACGCCAAGGTGCCCGCGCGCGCCAACTTGGTCGCGCGCCTTCCAGGTGGCGACGGGCGCCGGCTCCTCCTGCTCGGCCACACGGACACGGTGCTCGCCGACCCCGACGAGTGGTCGGTCGATCCGTGGTCCGGCGAGGTGCGCGACGGCGCAATCTGGGGGCGAGGCGCGCTCGACATGAAGAGCCAAGTCGCAGCGAACGCGGTCGCGATCGCAACGCTGGCGCGCGAAGGCTTCCGGCCGAGCGGCGACCTCATCTTCGCGGCGACGGCCGACGAGGAGGTGGGGACGAGCGACTTCGGGCTCTCCTGGCTCTGTCGCGAACACCCCGAGGCCGTCCGCGCCGAGTTCTGCGTGAACGAGGGGGGCGGCGACCGGATGATCGTCGGTGGCCGGCCCGTCTACCTCTGCGCCGTCGCCGAGAAGATGAGCTCGCCGTTCGTCCTTCGGGTTCGCGGCCGAAGCGGGCACGCGTCCATGCCGGGGATCGCCGACAACGCGCTCGCCCGGGCGGCGCGACTCCTCGTGCGGCTCGCAGAGCACGAGCCCGAGCCGCGCCTCCTGCCCGAGACCGAGGCGTTCTTCTCCACGGTCTTCGGGCACGTGCCCGGCCCGGACGAGCTCGGCTCCGAGCTCCGCGCCCTCGAGCCCGCTCTGGCCGGCATGGTCGAGCCGATGCTCGCGCTGACCATCTCGCCCACCATGGTGGAGGCCTCGCGCAAGAGGAACGTGATCCCGGCGGTCTGCGACGTCACGTGCGACTGTCGCCTTCTTCCGGGACAAACCCAGGCGGAGGCCGAAGCGACGATCCGGGCTTGCCTCGGCGAGGACGAGTACGAGCTGCACTGGATCGAGGGCGTCGGGGGAACTCGCTCCTCTCCTCATACGCCGCTCTGGGAGGCGCTCGAGCGCGCGATCGGCCGGGAAGAGCCAGGCGCGGCGGTCGTCCCCGTCATCCTGCCGGGCTTCACCGACAGCCACTACCTGCGTGAGGTCTTCGGGACTGTCGCGTACGGCTTCTTCCCCATGCGAACGATGACCGCCGAGCTTGCCGCGCGGCTCGTCCACTCGGCGGACGAGCGGATCCCGGTCGACGACGTCGAGCTCGGCACGCGGTTCCTGACTCGGCTCGTCCGCGACCTGCTCGGGTAACGGCCTGCGGCCCCGCGTCGGGTCCGTACACTCGGCGGCATGCCCGATCGGATTCGCCTCGGAGGGATGGCGCTCGAGAACGGCGTGCTCGTGCACGGCCCGCGCCATTGGGCCTGCGCCGTTCGCGATGAGGGAGGCTCGGTCAAGGTTGCGTCCGGGCCCAAGCCGCTCGTCTCCGCGGACGTCAAGAGCAGCCTCGCGCGCGGGCCACTGAAGCTGGCGGAGATCTTCGCGCTGCTGCCGGTCGTGCGAAAGCGCCTGCCCGAGGCGCGCCTCCCGTACGAGCGGCGAGGCGTTCTCGCCGCGCTTGCGGGCGGCGCCCTCGCCACACGAGGGATCCGGGCGACCCGGCTCGCGGCACCCGTTCAGGAGGCCGTTGCCGCCCTCGTCTCCCTCGCGCCCGCGCTCTACGCGCTCAAGGGCTCGACACTCGCCGAGTACCACGGGGCCGAGCACATCTCGATCGGCACGTACGAACACGGAGCACCGCGCTCGCGTGAGCACGAGCGCTGCGGCTCGCATCTCGTCGGCCCGCTGCTCTTCACCTCGGCAGCCGGGAGCCTGGTCGCGCGCGCGGCCCCCCCGCATATGCGCCTGCTCGCCCGCGTGACCGCCGCCGTCGGCGCGATGGCCGCCTCGACCGAGGTCTTCTCGTGGATGGTCAAGAACGAGAGCCACCCGCTCGCGCGCGCGCTCGCCCGGCCCGGCCACGAGTTGCAGCAGCGCATCCTCACCGCCGAGCCGACGCCCGCGCAGCTCGAGGTCGCGCGGACGGCCCTCCAGGAATGCCTGCGCCTAGAATCGACCGGAGATGGCGGTCGAGGCGATGACACGGAGGACGCGCCTCCCACCTGAGATCTTCGACCTCCCGGTCGAGAAGATGCGGGAGGGCTACTACACGGACGCTTACTTCAACCAGGCCCGCGACGTGCTCCTGGAGGACGGCCGCCATCCGCGGGTTGTCATGCAGGTCTTCCAGAAGCAGCAAGCGGTGCTCGGCGGCATGGACGAGGCGATCGCGATCCTCAAGCTCTGTTCGGACGACTGGGAGGAGCTGACGGTTCACGCCCTGTACGACGGGGACGAGCTTTCTCCCTACGAGACCGCGATGACGATCGAGGGCGACTACACGCTCTTCGCGCATCTCGAAACGGTCTACCTCGGCGTCCTCGCGCGCCGCACGCTGGTCTCGACCAACGTGCGGCGGGTCGTCGAGGCCGCGAACGGCAAGCCGATTCTCTTCTTCCCTGCGCGGCACGACCACCATCGCGTCCAGACGGGGGACGGGTACGCGGCGCACATCGCCGGGGCGATCGGGGTCTCGACCGATGCGCAGGCCTCATGGTGGGGTGGCAAGGGGATCGGCACGATCCCACATGCGCTCATCTCGGCCTACGGAGGCAACACCGTCCTCGCCGCCTCCAAGTTCGCCGAGCACGGCGACCCGGAGGCCAACCTCGTCGTCCTCGTCGACTTCGAGAACGACTCGGTCCGTACGGCGCTCGAAGTCGCACGCGCGCTCGGCGACCGGCTCTGGGGTGTCCGGCTCGATACCTCGCGCACGCTCGTCGACCGCTCGCTCTGGAGTGAGATGGGCTACTTCGACCCGCGCGGGGTCAACTCGCGGCTGGTCGAGAAAGTCCGTGGGGCACTCGACTCCGAGGGGTTCGAGCGTGTGAAGATCGTCGTCTCGGGCGGGTTCGACGCCGAGCGGATTCGACAGTTCGAGGAGAAAGGCGTCCCTGTGGACTCGTACGGCGTCGGGTCCTCGCTCCTCCGGGGGGACAACGATTTCACCGGCGACGTCGTGCTGACCGACGGCCGCCCCTCGGCGAAGGTGGGTCGGCGCTTCGTCCCAAACGAGCGGCTGGAGCTCGTCCAATGACCCAGCGGGCGCTTTAGGCCGCCGCGGCGCCGGCCGATGAGTCGGCGATGGACTACTTCGGCGACTGGCTCGGCACGCTCGGCGAGTACGCCCTCACCTGGCTCCCGCTCTTCTTCCTCGGCGCGATCGTTTACCTGGTCTGGCGCTCCCTCGCGCTCATGCCGCGTGTGAAGCCGACCGAGGTCGAGCCCGACTCCAAGTCGTCGGTCACCTGGGAGGACATCGCGGGCGTCGACGAGGCGGCCGCGGAGCTCCAGGAGGTGGTCGACTTTCTCCAGCACCCACAGCGCTTCGCCAAGCTCGGCGCGCGCGTGCCGAAGGGCATCCTCCTCTACGGCCCGCCCGGAACCGGGAAGACCCTGCTCGCGAAGGCGGTCGCTCACGCGTCGGGCGCGAAGTTCTACTCGCAGAGCGCCTCAGCCTTCGTGGAGATGTTCGCCGGTCTCGGCGCGGCGCGAATCCGCAAGCTCTTCGAGAAGGCCCGCAAGAACGCTCCAGCGATCGTCTTCATCGATGAGCTCGACGCCGTCGGGATGCGCCGCTCCGGAAACGGCTTCAACCGGGAGCACGACCAGACGCTGAACCAGCTCCTTGTCGAGCTGGACGGCTTCAAGAATCCTGACCAAGTAGTCCTCATCGCCGCATCGAACCGGCTCGAGGATCTCGACCCCGCCCTTCTTCGGCCGGGGCGCTTCGATCGCCAGCTTCTCGTCTCGCCGCCCGACTTCGCCGGCCGCGAGGCGATCCTGCGCGTCCACACCCGCGGGAAGCCGCTCGCCGCCGACGTCGACATCGAGCTGATCGCGCGCCACACCGCCGGGCTGACCGGGGCCGACCTCGCAAACATCTGCAACGAGGCGGCGATCTTCGCGGGGCGCGCCGAGCAGCAGTACATTCGCCACGGCGACTTCGAAGCTGCGATGGAGCGGATCGTCGCCGGACTCCAGCAGCGGCGCGTCGTCACCGAGAAGGAGAAGCGGATCCTCGCCTACCACGAGTCGGGCCACGCGCTCATGGCCCATCTGGTGGGCGACCCGCAGCCGGTTCAGAAGGTCACGATCGTTTCCCGAGGGTCTGCCCTCGGCTACACGCTGCACACGCCTCAGGAGGATCGCTACCTCCACACGAAGGAGGAGTTCGTCGACCTGATGAAGGTGATGCTCGCGGGCCGGGCAGCGGAGCAGATCGTGTTCGGGGCTGTCACCAACGGCGCGGCAAACGACCTCGAGCGGGTCACGGATCTTGCGCGCCGGATGGTCTTCGAGTTCGGGATGAGTGACGAGGTCGCTTCGCGCACCATGCGTGCGGACAACTACGCGCTCTCCGAGCACACGAAGCGCATGCGCGACGAGCAGCAGGCCCGCCTCACGGACGAGGCGTACGCCCAGGCGCTCAAGTTCCTCGGGAAGCACCGCGCCTCGCTCGACCGCGTGGCGGCCGCGCTCCTCGAGAAGGAGACCCTCCACCGTCCGGAGCTCGAGCATCTGCTCGCCGGCGTCGAGCCCGAGTCGAACTCCTCCGAGTCGGTCGGGGTGGCCCAGATCGTCTCGCTTCCCGTCGACCCCTCGTAGCGACCCGCGGCGAACGGTACGATCGGCCCCCGTGGACGTGCGGGGCGTGCATCACGTGGCGCTTGCTGTCGAGGATCTCGACCAGGCGATCGACACCTACGTGCGCTTTTTCGGCGCCGAGGTCGAAGAGAGAGCCCGGATCGAGGAGCAGGGAGTCGACGCGGTCTACCTGCGCGTCGGCGAGGGGCGCCTCGAGCTCGTTTCGCCACTCGACCCCGATACGCCGGTCGGACGGTTCCTCGCGCGTCGCGGCCCCGGGATGCACCACGTCGCGTTCGAGGTCGATGACGTCGGGGAAGCGGTCGCGATGCTCAACCGCTCCGGTGCGAACGTGCTCGAGCCGGCGCCCCGCCGGGGCTTCGGCGGCCACCAGGTCGCCTTCGTCCATCCGGAGTCGCTCCGCGGAGTCCTGGCCGAGGTGGTCGGTGGCTGACGACCGGGTGCGGATCGAGATCGCGTTCGAGGGCGGGCAGACGATCGGCGGACTCGTGCCGTCAGCGACGGTTGACGAGCTGAGAGACGCGCTCGCCCGGGGCCCGGAGGGCGTCGTCGAAGTCCCGACCGAGGACGGCACCTATCTCGTCCCGCTCCACGCCGTGATGTATGTGAAGCGGTTCGTGAAGGAGTCGCGAATCGGCTTCGGCCAGGCGGGCTAGGCCCGCCCCGGGCGGCCGCGGCCGCTCCTTGTCATTCCTCTTACGAGTTTCTGCTTAGGTGCGATGAAGACGGCCTACCCCTTCCGGGGACACAGCGGACAGGCCGGGGGAGTTCTGAGACATGAGCGGACAGGACGGAAACGCGGCGGTCATCGACGGCCCCGCACCGAAGCGCGACGCCGTGCCCGACGTTCGCCGGCTGGTCGAGCGGGCGCAGCGGGGCGATCGGGCTGCGTTCGAGCAGCTCTACCTCATCCACTTCGACCGGATCTACAGCTACCTGCAGCTCTCCGTCGGGAACCGGCACGACGCCGAAGACCTGACGAATCAGACCTTCATCAAGATGCTCGAGTCGATCCATCGTTTCGTCTGGCGGCACGCGCCCTTCTCCGCATGGCTCTTTCGGATCGCGCACAACCTCGCCATGGATCATTTCCGGGCCGGCTGGCGCTGGCAGCCGGAGGAGAGCCCTCCGGAGGATCCTGATTCTCTCGAGCTCTCCGCAGAGGACGAGGCCTTCCACACGATGGGGCGCGAGAGCATGCTCGGGATGATCGCGAGCCTGTCCGCCGACCAGCAGCAAGTTCTGACCCTGAAGTTCGTCTTCGACTTTTCGAACGCGGAGGTGGCGGCGATCCTCGCGAAGACCGAGGGCGCGATCAAGTCGCTCCAGCACCGCGCGCTCGCCTCGCTCCAGCGTCAGCTGACGCGCTGAGGGCTTTCCGGCCGTAGCCTGGAGCTGGTGGCGCTCCAGGTCGGCATTGTCGGGCTCTCGAACGCGGGGAAGACCACGCTCTTCAACGCGCTCACGAACGCGGGCGCGGAGATCACGGCATACGCGACCGTCTCCGAGAAGGCGAACGTCGGCATGGCCCCGATCGCCGACGAGCGGCTTCCGAAGCTGGCGGAGCTCGTCAGCGCCCGGAAGGTGACGCCCGCGGCGGTTCGCGTCGTCGACGTTCCCGGCTCCGGACGGCAGCTCCTCGGGGGCTTGCGCGAGGTGGACGCGCTGCTCGCCGTGCTCAACGGCTGGGCCGCCGATGCGGATCCCGCCCGGGATCTGGAGACGCTCGAGCTCGAGCTCCTCGTCGCCGACCGCGACCATGTAGAGCGGCGACTCGAGCGGGTGGAGAAGCAGGCGAAGTCGGGCGAGGCCGCGCTTCGCCAAGAGGTGGAGGACCTTCGCGCTTTGCTCGAGCACCTCGACGAGGGTCGGACCCTGAGGGACTACCCGCGGGAGCTCCCCTCCGCGCTCGAGCCCCTGACCACCAAGCCGATCGTCGCGGTCGAGAACGGCCCGGTCGGGGTCGACCTGAAGCTCGAGGCCGAGCTTGCCGAGCTTCCGGAAGACGAGGCGGAGGCGTTCCGCGAAGGCCCCTCGGCGCTCGGGACGATCGCCGGCCGGCTCTTCGAGACGCTCGACCTCCTGAGCTTCTTCACCGTCGGTGACAAGGAGACGCGGGCCTGGACGCTTCGCCGTGGGCGGACGGCGCTCGACGCCGCGGCGGAGATCCACACCGACATCGCGCACGGCTTCATCCGGGCGGAGGTGATTCGCTGGGATGCACTCGTTGAGTGCGGGTCTCACGCCGAGGCGGCGCGGCGAGGCCTGATGCGGCTCGAAGGGAAGGCTTACGAGGTAGAGGACGGCGACGTCCTGAACGTCCGCTTCAGCCCGCCGCGTTAGGCATCGAGCTGCCAGACGTCTCCGCGCAGGAGCGGGACGGCGTCTCCCTCCGCGGTCACTCCGTCCACCTCGATCTCCGGCCCGCCCACCATGAAGTCGGTGTGGATCGAGGACTGCGAGACCCCGCGCGCCGCCTGCTCCTCGCGGGAGAGCTCGCTCGCGTCCACGACACTCGCCAAGCCCTGGCCATAGGCGATGTGCGAGGTCGCGTTCTCGTCGAAGAGCGTGTCGTAGAAGGTGATCCCGGTCTGGCCGACGCGCGACGAGCCGTCGACGAGCGCGATCTCCCCGAGCGTGCGCGAGCCCTCGTCCGTCGCAACCTGTGCGCGCACGACTTCCTCACCCGTTCGCGCGCTCACCTCCTCGATCCGTCCCCCGGCGAAGCGCACGACGAGGCCTTCGACGATCGTGCCCCGGGTGAAGAGGGGCCGTGTGGAGCGGACGACCCCTTCGGCGCGGCGCGCGTCCGGGGTGGTGAAGACTTCTTCGGTGGGCAGGTTGGGGATGAAGGATCGACCCCACACGGTGTCTTTTCGCGCGCTCGACCAGATCGAGCCCGCGTGGAGGCCGACGGTCAGGTCTGTGCTCGGGCCGCGATACCGGATCGCATCGAAACGACGTTCGTTCAGCGCAGCCGCTCGCCGCTCGAGGCGCTCGACGTGCTTCTGCCAGGCGGCGACCGGGTCGGGCTCGTCCAAACGGACGACTCGGCGAATCGCCGCCCAGAGGCGGCTGAGATCGGTCTCGCCGAAGATCGTTCGCGACCAGCCCTCCGTCGGGCAGCCGACGATGCACCAGTTGACCAGGCGCTCGGTCACCTGGCGGAGCCAGACGTCGTCCTCCTCCCGACGCCGCGAGCGGCCGAGGCGGTCGTTGTCCACGTCGTCGAAGAGGTGCGGGTCAGGCGAGCCGCGCACCGTGAGGAAGGCGCCCCGGTCGGCGAAGGCCCTGCGCCGCTCGAGCATCCAGGGTGGCGTCGACCCGAGCAGCTCGTCCGGCACGGACTCGACTAGGGACTTCCGCACGTCCTCGTCCGAGTAGAGGACGTCGACATAGCGTGCGCCCGCTGCGTATGCCGCGCGCGTGACCGCCCGGACGAACGGCGCGTGCTCGACGTAGGCGTTCACGCCGAGCATCTGCCCCGGCTCGAGGTTGACGCCGACCCGGACGACGAGCCGGGCGTAGGCGTCGAGCTCGTCACGCGCGATCACGCGGCGACTCTAGCTGGGCTCCTCAGCAGCAGCCGCAGCCGCATCCCTCGCAATCGCAACACGCTTTCCGCATCGGTCACCTCCTCCGGTAGCCTTATATCGAAGAGTATCGATGAAGGAGCTCGCTGTCATCCAACCGTGTTGCGCGCCAGGTGCGCCGCGGCTCTCGGTTGCCGAGCGCGAGGCGCTTGCCAGGCGCTTCAAGGCGCTCGCCGATCCCGCGCGCGTAGCCATCGTGAACCGGCTCGCGGGTGCGGGTGAGGTATGCGTGTGCGCCTTCGTTGGCGAGCTCGGCCTTTCGCAGCCGACGGTCTCCCACCACCTGCGTGTTCTGCGCGAGGCGGGCCTCGTCGAGGCAGAGCGGCGCGGAACCTGGGCGTACTACCGCGTCGTCCCCGAGACGGTCGAGGCCCTCGCCGCGACTCTCGTCTAGGGTCGACCCGGCGCGCGGCGGGACGCTGGGTCTGCCCCTCGAATAGGGCCCGGATAGCCCCGTCAACTGTGACAAGAGAGCGGCGGAAGACAATCAATTCAGGTCTGTAGCCCCGGCCGGGGCTTGCCGGGGTCAAGATCCCCGGTGCGCGGCCCGTGTACTAGTCCAGCGCGTGTCGCGCAGCTTCGACTCGGTGCGGCTCGAGGCCGGCCTGCTGGCGCTCAGCACGCGAAATGAGCTCCTCCAGGGCGATCCCCTGCAGGCGTTCTGCGACGCCTGTCGCGTCGCGCAGGTTGCGCCAGAGGCTCAGCTTTCCCTGAATCCCCATGGTCAGGCCCTCGAGCTCGAGCACCCGGCTCAGCGGGGAATACCCGGTCACCTGGCCGTTCAGCTTGAGCCGTCCGAGGCGCTCGGCCACGAGTGCCAACGCGGGCTTCACCCGGCTCGGCCGGACGCCGACTTGCTGCATGACGGTCAGGAGCGTCCTGCGGTCTTCCATGAGCTCGGGCACGAGGCTCTCGAGATATGCCCCGAGGTCGTTGCCGCGGTTGCTGCGCAGAGTCCGCTTAGCCAGCTCGACTCCCACGGCCGCGCCGGCCAGGTGGTCGTTCAAGTAGATCGAGAGAAGCTTCCTTTCCGCCACGCGGGGGACGTTACCGGCCTAGGCCGTCTCCACGGGTCGGGTTGCGGCGACGACGTCGAGTTGGTTCGCGTGGTAGAGGACGAGTGCCTCGGCCGTTCGCGCCGAGCGGCCGTCGTGGTGCGCGGCGATCGCGTGGAGGAGCTCGGCGCGCGCCTCCGGGTCGAGCCCGCCGGCGCGCTCTTCCACGAGCCGCAGCCCGAGGTGGACGTGGCCGAGGAGCTTGCCCTCGGCCGTCGGGAGGGAGAGCGGGCCGCGGTCGAGCTCGAGAGTCCGGCCGACGTCGTGCAAAAGCGCAGCCGCGAGGAGTAGGTCGCGCCGTAGGCGCGGATGCAAGTCGGCGGTGTCGCGGCAGAGCGTCGCCACCGCGACCGTGTGCTCGAGGAGGCCGCCCGCGTACCGGTGGTGACCCTCGGGCGTGGCCGGGAGCTCCCGGAGCCGGGCACGAAACGAGGCGTCCCCCGCGAACGCGGCCACGACGGCCCGGAGACCGGGGTGCGTCACCTCCTCGGCCAGGAAGTCGAAGAATCCCTCCGCCTCGTCGAGGTCGCGGCGCGCCTCCGGCACGAGCGCCGCCAGGTCGGCCTCGGCCTGCTCGACCGACCGAACGTCGAGCTGGAGGCGGTCGCGGAAGCGCTCGACCCGGGCCAACACGCGCACCGCGTCGCCTTCGCGGAAACGGGAGTCCAGAACCTCCACGTCGCTCCAGACACGTCCTTCGACGCTGCCCGTCGAATCGACCAGCTCGACGACCAGATAGGGACGACCGGCCCGAGTGCGGAGGCGCCGCTTCCGGCGGACTGCGAAGACCCCTTCGACGGTTCGATCCTCCGCGAGATCCGCGATCCGCGTCTCCGGGGCGGCCGCGACAGTCACGCACCGAGTCTAGGCAGGGAGCCGGATGCCGAGCCTTCCAGCGCCCTGGGATAGCCTGAGCCGGTGGCCCGCCTCAAGCCCTTTCGCGCCTTGCGCTACGACACGGCGCGGGCGGGGCCGCTCGAAACGCTCGTCGCGCCGCCGCACGACGTGATTGGCGGCGAGGAGCTCGAGCGCCTGCGGGCAGCGAGCCCGTGGAACATCGTCCACCTGATTCGGCCCGACGCGCCCGAGGATGCCGCGCGGGCGCTCAGGGAGTGGCGCGCGTCGGAGATCCTCGTCCGGGAGACCTCGCCGGCGGCCTGGATCCTCGAGGAGACTTTCGCAGGGCCGGACGGCCTCGAGCGTACGCGTCGCGGCGTCGTCGCCAGGACCCGGCTCGAGCCGTACGGGGCCGGCGACGTCGTCCCACACGAACGGACGCTGGCCTCTCAGAAGGCCGCGCGCCTCGACCTCCTCCGGGCTACGCACACGAAGCTCTCATCCGTCCTCCTGCTCCACGAAGGTGACTCACCGCCGGCGGTCGACCGCGAGCCGGAGATCGAGGTGGAGTTCGACGGGGTGATCAGCCGGCTCTGGCGCGTCGAGGAGCCAGCCGAGCTGCTCGAGGGCGTTCGAGGCCGCGCGATCATCGCCGACGGCCACCACCGCTATGAGACGTCGTTGCGCTTCCACGAGGAGCAGGGGACGGAGGAAACGGCCTACGTCCTCTCCACGCTCGTCGCCCGGAGTGACCCCGGTCTCGTGATCTTCCCGACCCATCGGCTCGCCCTTGGCCCAGTGCCGGAGCTGAACGGGCGCCTCCGGCTGACGCCCCTCACCGGCGGCGCGAGCGACGCGCTCGAGTCGCTTGCCCGCGTCCCGCGAGACCGGCCCGCCTTCGTGCTCCTGCGCCCGGACGACGCCGTCCTCGCCGAGGCCGGGCCGGAGGACGGCCCGGTCGCCGTGCTCGACACGGCGATCCTGGACGAGCTTGCCCTCCCGGATGTGCGCTTCACCGCGAGCGTCGAGGAAGCCGAGCGGGCAGTCCGAAGCGGGGACGCCGAGGCGGCCTTCCTCGTCCGGGCGCCGACGATAGCGCAGGTCGAGGCCGTCGCCCTGGCCGGCGCGAAGATGCCCGAGAAGAGCACGTACTTCTTCCCGAAGCTGACGAGCGGACTCCTCCTCTCGCCTTTCGACGAGTGACCGACTGGCCCGCCGTCTGCCGCGAGGCGGGCGAGGCCGTCTCCCGCGTGCTCGCCGAGCTGCCCGCCCGGGCCGACCGCGAGCCCGTGCTCGGGACGGGAATGGGCGGGGACGAGACGACTGCCGTGGACGCTGCGGCCGAGGCCGCGGTGGTCGAAGTGCTTCGGCGCTCGGGAGCCGGCTTCACTCTCGTCTCGGAGGAGCTGGGTGAGGAGAAGGTCGGGAGTGGCGGCGACGGCGTCCACGTGGTCGTCGACCCGATCGACGGGAGCCTGAACGCGAAGCGCGGGATCCCGCTCTTCGCCTTGTCGATCGCGGTCGCGGACGGGCCAGCCATGGGCGATGTCTTCTTCGGGTACGTCCGTGACTACGGGACGGGCGAGGAATGGACTGCCCGGCGGGGAGAGGGGGCGCGACTGAACGGGGAGCCGCTCGGCGGCGACCTCCCGAAGAGCGAGGTCGAGATCCTCGCGATGGAGGCGACCCGGACGGACCTCCTCGCCGAGAAGGCCGGCGCGATGGCCGGCTTCGCCTACCGGACGCGCGTCTTCGGCTCGCTCACCCTCTCCCTCTGCCACCTGGCGGCGGGGCGAGTCGACGCTGTCTGCTCGCTCAAGCCCGCCCGGAGCGTGGATATCGCCGCCGCCCAGCTCCTCGTCCGCGAGCGCGGCCTCGCGATCGACCTGCCGGACGACCGGCCGTTCGGAGCGGCTCGACTCGACCTGGAGGCCCGCTCCCGGGTCGTGGCAGGAGCCACGGACGCCGTGTGCGCCGAGCTCTGGCGCAGGCTCACGGCTCGAAGAGATCCTGCGTGACGGCAGCGATCCGGCCACGCTGAGTCAGAAAGACGTCCACGGTGAACCACTGAAGGCAGCTTTCGAGCCTGCGGGGCTGGACGCTGACCCGGCGAAGGGACGCCACCCGCGGCGGCGGCGGGACCGGCGGCGAGACGCAGTGACGGTGCGGGCCGAGTGAGAACGCGAGCGGTCCGCGGCTCTGGCCGAGGAGCTCGAGCGCTGAGAAGGGGCCCACCCCAGCCCTGAAGTCGCCCCCGGGCGGACGAAGGAGCCATGCTTGTGGGTCGGAAAGCTCGGCCCTCGCCCGCTCGAGCAAGAGGTGGCTTCCCAGACCGAGGTGCACGCGCCCGGCGAAAGGGACGGCGGACGCCGTCCGGGCCGATGGTCGTCGCGCGAGCTCCGCCAGCCTTCGCAGGATCGCGCGGTCGCGAGGCGTTGTCGGCTCCGGCGCCCTCGACGTCGTGCCGACTGGCTTCTCCGGTGGCTTCAGGGCATCGCGGGCGGGCCCCTCGGCACTGCAGCCGCCGAGGAGCCCGACCGCGCAGAGCGCGGCGAGCGATGCCGCCCTCACGGGACGAGCTTGACCGGGATCTCGACCGAGTGGCTTGGCCGCCCGTCGCCATCCGCGTCGTCGTCCTGGACGAGGAGCGTGCCCATCTGGGCCGTCGAGACCTTGAAGCGAAGCTGCGTCGAGAAGTCGCCGCGGCAGCCGGTTCCGCAGGTCGCCGTGGTGAACGTGCGCACGAGCTCCTTGCCCTTCGCATCCAGGAGGACGAGCGTGACGTTAGCCTCGAACACGTTGGCGCTGCCCGAGACCGTGAACGGGCTGGAGACCGATTGCCTCTGCGTGGGCGACTCGACCACGATCGGCGCGTCGAGCTCCTCGTAGTCCTTCCGCGTCACGGGCTTGTCCAGCACGATGCCCTCGCCCGAGAAGACGTCGACGGGCTCGCCGTCCAGGTGGAAGCGCACCGACTTCACCGTGTCGAACTCCGTCATCGTGTAGACGACCTGGGCGAGCCGCAGGAACATCGAGCGCGAGCCGCCGCCCGACTCGAACTCCGAGCTCAGGTCGACGGTCGCGATGTCGCTCTCGAGGTTGATCCCGAGGAGCCGGGTGCCGGCCGGGATCGCGGTGGCGAGGCCGGACCCCGACGGCGGGCCGTCGAGGAGGAGCTCGACCGCCGCCAAGGCAACGCCTTCGGGCGCGGGAGCTTCGATCGTGGTCGGGGAGAGCTCGTCTCCGCGTGCGAACCAGACCGTGTAGTTGCGCCGAGCGCCCGCTGCGGTCTCGGCGGGCTCGGACGTGGTCTCGCCGGGCGAGGTGGACTCGGAGCTGGTGGTCTCCCCCGCCGTACCCGCCGTACCCGCCGTACCCGCCTCTCCCGGCACCGGGCCGGCCGAGACGGCGCCCTCCTCGGTACCGCAGCCGGCTGCCGGAAGGACGAGGGCGAGTGTGAGAAGCAGAAGCACGAGCGATTTCATCGAGAGCCTCCTTCAGGTGGACGCTCTCCATCGTCGTCCGGGCATTCGACAGAGTCGTGACCGGCGTGCAACGATTCCGTCACAGGCAGTCGGAGCGTGAAGCGAGCGCCGTGGCCCGGCTCGCTTGCGACCTCTACGTCGCCGCCGAGAAGCCGGGCATTCTCGCGGGCGATCGCCAGCCCGAGGCCGCTCCCCGGGCCGGCGCGCGAGGGGTCGGCCTTGTAGAAGCGCTCGAAGACGTGCGGTAGGTGCTCGGCCGGGATGCCAGGACCGCGATCGGTGACCTCCACGACTGCCGAGCCCTCTTCGTTCGAGACGCGGACGGCCGCCTCGCCGTTCCCGTGGGCGAGCGCGTTGCCGACGAGGTTCCCGAGGATCCGTTCCAGCCGCCGGCGGTCGCTCTCGATCGTGACCGGCTCCTCGTCGACCCTGACCCGCCCATCGGCGTCGTGGGCCCGAACCACCGAGGCGACCGTCGCACCGAGATCGACGGGCTCGCGTCGCAGCGGCTCGGCTCCAGCGTCGAGACGGGAGATCTCCATCAGGTCGTCGACGAGCCCGCGCAGGCGCCCGACGTCGGCGACGAGCAGCTCGGCCGGGCGGCGGGCATCGGCGGGAAGGCTGTCGATGTGCTCGGCAAGGAGCGAGGCCTCGGCGACCAGGGCCGTCAGTGGGGTGCGGAGCTCATGAGCGACGTCGGCCGTGAAGCGTCGCTCGCGCGACTGGGCCTGGGAGAGCGCGACGATCTTTCCCTGGAGTGCGTCGGCCATCTCGTTGAAGGAGGCGGCCCAGGCGCCGAACTCGTCGGCCCGCTCGACCGGGATGCGAGTCTCCAGGAGGCCCTCGGCGAGCGAGCGAGCGGCCTCGCTGGCCCGTGCGACGGGCGCGAGCGTGCGTCGCGCGAGGATCCAGCCGACGATCCCCGCGAGGAGGGCGACCGCGCCGACGCCGACGAGCAGGATCGTGCGCAGCTGGTCGAGCTCGTCGTGTAACTCCCGCTCGTCGAAGAAGAAGTAGACGTCGAGCTCCGATTCGGCCACGCGGCCACCGGCCACCAGGTACGGCACGTCGCGTAGCGTGACTCGCTCGTAGCCGAGCTCGCCGCGTGTGACGAGGCTCCCGAGGTCGCGGGGGACGTCGCCGGCGCCAAGCGAGAGGCTCGACGAGAAAGCGGACTCGCCGGATGTCGCGACCGTCGTGAACTCCCCGCGTCGCTGGAGCGCCTCGACAACGCCTCGAATGCCCCCTTCGTCGACCACTTCGCCCGCGAGCACGAGGTTGAAGCGGGACTGGTCGAGGGCGCGGTCGACCGATCCGGTCAGTCGGTCCTCGCGAACGACGAGGTAAGACCCCGTCGCAAGTGCAGCCGCTGAGAGCCCTGCGACGAGGATGAAGGCGATCGTGAGCCGGCGGCGCAGGCGTCCCGGGGTGATCCGCCGCTCGGCCATCAGCCCGCTTCGACCCGGTATCCGACCCCGCGCACGGTGAGCAGGATCCGGGGCTCCTTTGGGTCGTCCTCGATCTTCGCGCGCAGGCGCTGCACGGCTGCATCGACGAGCCGCGAGTCGCCTAGGTACTCGTAGTTCCAGACGCGCTCGAGGAGGAGCTCCCTGGTGAAGACCTGACGCGGGCGGCTCGCCAGCTCGAGCAGGAGTCGGAACTCGGTCGCCGTCAGGGCCACGTCCTGGCCGTCCTTCCGGACTCGGAAGCCGGCCGGGTCGATCTCGAGGCCGCCGACGGTCAGGACGTCTGCGACAGCCACGTCGGCGGCCGCGCGGCGAAGCGCTGCGCGCACGCGGGCCACGAGCTCGGGCAGCTCGAACGGCTTCGTGACGTAGTCGTCCGCGCCGAGCTCGAGCCCGACGACCACGTCAACGGTGTCGGCCTTGGCGGAGAGCATGAGGATCGGCACGCGGCTCTCCCGGCGGATCTCGCGGCAGACCTCGTACCCGTCGAGCTCGGGCAGCATCACGTCGAGGACGACCAGGTCGTGCGTGCCGGAGCGGAAGCGCTCCAGGGCCTCGCGCCCGTTCGCCGCCGTCGTTACGTGGAAACCGGCCCGCTCGAGGCCGAGCGTGGTCACCTCGCGGATCGACGCGTCGTCCTCGACCAGAAGAACGCGCTCGTCCATGCAGGGGAAGCCTACGGCGGGGATCCGACCTTGCCGGCGACGCGCCGGCCCAGGCTCTCGCGAACTGCGGGCCAGTCGTCGTCGATTACCGAGTACCAGGCCGAGTCGCGCAGCTCTCCGCCGCGGACGACCATGTGCTTGCGGAAGATCCCCTCGAACTGGGATGGCAGCGCCTCGAGCGCGCGCCGCGCCCGCTCGTTGCGAGCGTCGGTCTTGAACTCGACGCGCTGGCACCTCAGCGTCTCGAACGCGTGCTCGAGGAGAAGGAGCTTCGCCTCGGCGTTCGCACCCGTGTTCCAGGCGGCACGGCCGAGCCACGTGTAGCCGACCTCGAGCCCGCGGTGCTTCGGGCGCAGGGAGAGGTAGCGCGTGCTTCCGAGCGGCACACCGGAGGCACGCGAGCAGACGGCGAAGGCGGCCTCCAGCCCCGCGGCCGACTGGGCGAGCGCCGTCTGGAACCACTCGCGCCAGGCGTCGCGGTTCTCGTCGGCCCGCACGATCATCCACTGCCAGACCTCGGGATCCTCGGCCGCTGCCCAGAGGCCCTCCTCGTGCTCGGCCGCGAGCGGCTCAAGGACGACGATTCGGCCCTCGAGGCGCGTCGCGAGCCCCGGCCAGGTCACAAC